>JBAVJU010000353.1:0-24573 GCA_049687935.1 Desulfobacterales bacterium
GTCGCTGCCTTCGGTATAGGGTCCTTTCCCGCAATTGCGGCGCCCCATGTCACGTCGGCGTTGCATTGGTGCGACCACCGGTGCGGATAAGGGTCCGGTGCAGACGGGATGAACCGCCTACCGGGCGATATAGGCTCCCACGCCCAACAAGAGGATGGTTTGGTAAATGAAAACGGCCGTGAGGTCGTTGAAGACGGCATAGACAATGCCACCGCCGATAATGGCCGGAACCCCACAAAACACCAGGATGCCCAATTTTCTGGCTGTGCTCATGCTTTCCCCTGTCTTCACTGTCTTAGGTTGCCGATCACTGCGGCCCGCGTCGAAATGTCCATATTTTCTTGGCGCTTATAGCAATAGAGCCCGGTCGTGTAAAGAAAAAAATAAGATGAGAGGCGATGGAATCCTCCGTATTGAAAGCCGTTTTCATTCAACCGTTATCACGCTGCGGTTCAAACACTGAGCCGCGACCGGCGGGTTTGTATTACCTCTCGACGATCATGGCCATCCCCATACCGCCACCGATGCACATCGTGATGAGGCCGGTCTGATAGTCTTTGCGCTTCATCTGGTGCATTATGGTGACCATCTGCCGGGTGCCGGTGCAGCCGATCGGGTGCCCGAGCGAGATGCCGCTTCCCAGCTCGTTGGGCCGGTCGTTTTCGATCCCGAGCTCGCGCATGCAGCCGATCGCCTGCGCAGCGAAGGCCTCGTTCAATTCGATGGTGTCGATATCGCTCAACGCCATTCCGGTCAATCTCAGCACCTTGCGCACCGCCGGCACCGGGCCGAGCCCCATGAAGGCCGGATCGACGCCGCCCGCGGCAAAGCCTTTGATGCGAACAATCGGTTCGAGGCCCAGCTCGGCGGCCTTTTCGGCGCTCATGAGCAGAACCGCTGCGGCGGCGTCGTTGATGCCGGAGGCGTTTCCCGCGGTGACGGTCCCGTCTTTCTTGAAAGCCGGCCGCAATTTCGCCATCTTTTCGATGTCCGTATCCATGGGGCGCTCGTCCACCTCGAAAACGGTTTCGCCCTTGCGGGACTTGATCACCACCGGCACGATTTCCTGGCCGAACAGCCCTTCTTTTATGGCCTTGCGTGCCCGGGTGTGGCTGAGAACGCCCAGCTCGTCCTGCTCCCTGCGGCTGATGTCATAGAGCGTGGCGATGTTTTCGGCCGTCAGCCCCATGTGATAGCCGTAGAAGATTTCGAAGAGACCGTCGAACACCATCAGGTCGTGAATCTCGCCGCTGCCGGTCAATTCCATGCGGTAGCCCCAGCGGGCCTTTGGCAGCGCCATCGGCACCTGGCTCATATTTTCCTGCCCTCCGGCAATGATCACCTCGGCCTGGCCGCTCATGATGGCGGAGGCGCCCAGTGCGATTGACTTGAGTCCGGAGCCGCAGACCTTGTTGATGGTGTACGCCGGGGTTTCCTTGGGGACCCCGGCCCGCACCATCGCCTGCCGGGCGGGATTCTGTCCCTGCCCGGCCTGCAGCACGTTCCCCATGATAACCTCGTCGACGGCGACCGGCGCAGCGGCAGCATCCCAGTCCTGGGGCTGTTTCTCCAGTTCAATCAGGCCCCTGCCTTTCAGTTTGTCCGGTGCGTCCGCCTCCATTTGACCCCCGGCAACCGGTCGCAACCCGGCCCGTTTGAGGGCGTCTTTTATAACGAGAGCACCCAGTTCGACCACCGGCACCGACTGCAGACTGCCGCCGAAAGTACCGATCGCCGTTCGCGATCCGCTGACAATAACCACTTCTTTCATTCCAGTAGCCTCCTTGTGTTGATTTTAAGTAATCAATTGATTATGTTCTAAAAATAATAAATGAAGTCGCTTCGATTCCTATCACAACAAAACATGCCGGTCAATGGCGGCACCATGTGTCTGATTCTTTTTTCGTTTAAAACCCAACCCGGTTTCCGGTTGATCCTAGCCGCCAACCGCGACGAATTCTATGACCGCCCGACCCGGCCGCTGTCGGCCTGGACCGATGCCCCCGAGGTGTACGCGGGTCGCGACCTCAAAGAAGGCGGCACGTGGCTCGGCATATCGCGTCGGGGGCGGCTGGCGGCCCTGACCAACTACCGCGATCCGGTGCACCAGCTTCCACAGGCGCCTTCACGGGGGCTGTTGATCAACCGTTTTTTAACCGGCAATGCGCCCCCCGCAGATTATCTCGAGCAGTTGCAGAAGACCGCTCACCGCTACAATGGCTTCAACCTGCTGGTGGGCGACCAAACGGGCCTCTGGTACTTCTCCAACCGCAGCAACGGGATCGGAGAGTTGCAGCCCGGGTTCTATGGTCTCAGCAACCACCTGATCGACACCGAATGGCCAAAAGTGTCGCAGGGGAAAAAACGGTTGAAAAACCTGTTGAACCGCAAGGACGCGTGGGATACCGAGGACCTGTTCGCCCTTCTGGCAGACCGTGCCGTCGCACCGGATCGGGAACTGCCGGACACCGGTGTGGGTCTCGAATGGGAACGCACGCTCTCGCCGCTTTTCATTACCAGCCCGAATTACGGGACCCGGTCGTCGACGGTGCTGCTGATCGCGACCTCCGGTGAGGTCACCCTCCTCGAACGGTCCTTTGCGGCGGGAAACCCCGGCGGCGGCGCTGCCGAAGCGACCCGCAGCGAACACTTCACGATTTCTCCGTCTTTTTCAACTGGTGCCAGTGATCGAGGCGCTCCTTGATGATTTTTTCGAAGCCCCTGTCGGTCGGCCGATAGTATTGTCGCCCTTTGAGGGCATCGGGCAGATACTCCTGCGGCACGTATGCCTCTGCATAATTGTGGGCGTACCGGTAGCCTTCGGCGTAGCCGAGATCCTTCATCAATCGCGTGGGGGCGTTGCGGATCGGTAAAGGCACCGGTTGGGATCCGGTGGCCGCGATATCGGCCACGACCGCCTGGTAGGCCGTATACAGGCTGTTGCTCTTGGGAGCCGTCGCAAGGTAGACCGCCGCCTGGGCCAGAGCCAGGTCCCCTTCCGGTCGACCGATGAATTTGAACGCTTCCATGGCATCGATCGCCACGCCGAGAGCTCGCGGGTCGGCGTTGCCGATGTCCTCCGAAGCAAATCGGACCATCCGGCGGGCGATGTACAACGGGTCCTCGCCTGCCCGCAGCATGCGGCCGAGCCAGTAAAGGGCGGCATCCGGGTCGCTGCCGCGCAAACTCTTGTGGAGAGCGGAAATCAGGTTGTAGTGTTCTTCACCCGTCTTGTCGTAGAGCAGCGCTTTTTTCTGCAGGGCTGCTTCGACCTCCGGCAGGGAGATGAGCCGCCGCCCGGGGCGAGAGTCGGCTTCTTTTGATCCGCTCATGACGGCCGCTACGATTTCGAGCCCGTTGAGGGCTGTGCGGGCATCCCCGTCGGCAATACCGCTCAAATGCGCCAGGGCTTCCATCGCCAGTTCGGCCCCGAGATTTCCGAGACCGCGTTCCTTGTCGCTTATGGCCGCCGCCAGTATTTCACCGATCTCCGCCTCGCTCAACATGTTCAAAGTCAGCACCCGGCAGCGTGACAACAGGGGGGCAATCACTTCAAAAGAGGGATTTTCGGTCGTGGCGCCTATCAGGGTGATCAATCCGCTTTCGACGTGATGCAGAAAAGCGTCCTGTTGGGCCTTGTTGAAGCGATGGATTTCATCCACGAACAATATGGTCTTCTTGCGGCGCAGGCTCCGCTGCTGCCGGGCGTCGTCGATGACCGCCCGAATGTCTTTGACACCCGAGAGCACCGCCGAAAAGTGGGCAAAATGAGAGCGGGTCTCGCCCGCGATGATACGGGCCAGTGTGGTTTTACCGCAACCCGGCGGACCCCAAAGGATCATGGAGAAGATCTGGTCCTTTTCGACGGCCAGACGGATCACGGCCCCCTCGCCGACCAGGTGCCCCTGTCCGACGAATTCTGAAAGGTTACGCGGCCGCATACGCTCGGCCAAGGGCCGCGACGAGTCGAAGGCTTTGCGGGATTGATAGTCGAACAAATCGGTCATGATAAAATTTCGCTACTTTAAACCTTAAACCTAATACTTAAAACCTAAAACCAAGATACTTATTTATTTGATTTGCTGAGGATTTTTACCTTTAAATTTTCGCCGCTCACGCTTGCGAAAAAAAAGGCGCACGGGCGTTTTGTCGAGGCCGGTCTCATGGCGCACGCGATTGACCAGATAGCGCTGGTAGGAAAAGTGGACGGCTTCCGGGTAGTTCACGAAACACACGATCGTGGGCGGCTTGGTGGCTATCTGGGTGGCGTAGAAAAATTTGATGCGCCGGCCGCGGTGCAGGGCCGGTGTGTTCTGCTCGATGGCCGTCTCGAAGACTTTGTTCAAGCGACCGGTCCCGACGCGCGCAATGTATTGGCGGTAGACCTCATCCGCGAGTTTGAAAATTTTTGGCACCCGCTGCCCGGTCAACGCCGACACGGAAAGCACCGGCGCGAAGCCGAGAAATTTGGCCTGCTCCTTTAACTCTTGGCTGAAACGCCGCAACGTGTTGCGGTCTTTTTCCACCAGATCCCATTTGTTCAGCAGAAAGACGCAGCCGCAGCCGCGCTCGTGGGCATAACCGGCGATGGTGATGTCCTGTTCCGTGATCCCTTCCGCTGCGTCGATGATGACCAGGGCCACATCGCAGCGGTCCAGGCTGCGGAGGGACTTTATGATCGAGAACTTCTCGAGTTTGCGCGACACCTTGCCTTTGCGCCGTATGCCGGCCGTATCGATGAGCAGATAGGACTTCTGGTCGACCCGGTGCAGGGTGTCGATGGCGTCCCGGGTGGTGCCGGGCACATCGCTGACCAGCAGGCGCTCCTCGCCCAGGATACAGTTGATAAGGGATGATTTACCGACATTCGGCCGCCCCACGACCGCCAGACGAACGACCTCGCTGTCGGCCGATGCGCTCGATCTCGGCTGCAGATTCGCTATTACACGGACCAGGTCGTCGAGCAGATCGGTCAGGCCGTAGCGGTGTTCGGCCGAGAGCGGATAAAGCTTTTCGATGCCGAGGCCGTAAAAATCCGACATCTGAATCTCGTTCTCCGGCCCATCGATTTTATTGACGACGTAAAATACGGGCTTGGAGATCGGCCGCAGCAGGTCGACGATTTCCCGATCGTAAGGGGAGAGACCCTGCCGTCCATCCATCATGAAGATGATCACCTCGGCATCGTCGATGGCCAGGTGCACCTGAGCGGCGATTTGCGATGCCAGGTCGTCAGCACCGGCAAACCCGCCGGTATCGACCAGGATGAATTCGGTGTCGTCCCATCGCGCTTCACCGAAGTGCCGATCACGGGTCAGACCCGGTGAATCGGACACCAGAGCGTCCCTGGTGCGCGTCACGCGGTTGAAAAAGGTGGATTTCCCCACGTTTGGGCGCCCGACAATGGCGACAATCGGTTTCATTTCGTACAGGCCGACTCCGATCCGATAGTGGTAAAAGGGGGGCGATTGTACTCTGCCGCAACGACACGGTCAATGCAGAATTTGGCTGAGAAAGAGTTTGGTGCGATCGTGCTGCGGGTTGTCGAAAAACGCATCCGGCGTGTTGGCTTCGACGATCTGACCGTAGTCCATGAAGAGGACCCGGTGGGCAACGCTCTTGGCAAAACCCATTTCGTGCGTCACCACGAGCATCGTCATGCCTTCCCGGGCCAGATCGATCATGACATCCAGAACCTCCTTGATCATTTCCGGGTCGAGGGCGGAGGTGGGCTCATCGAACAGCATCACTTTGGGCGCCATGCACAGGCTGCGGGCGATGGCCACCCGCTGCTGTTGGCCACCGGAAAGTTGACCGGGATATTTCTTGGCCTGTTCGGCAATTTGAACCTTTTCGAGGTAGTGCATCGCCGCATCCTCGGCTTCCTTGCGGGGGACTTTGCGCACCCACATCGGACCGAGGGTCAGGTTGTCGAGAATCGTCAGGTGCGGAAACAGGTTGAAGTGTTGAAAGACCATCCCGACTTCGGCGCGTATCTTCTCGATATTTTTGACGTTATTGGTCAGCTCGATTCCATCGACGATAATCCGGCCCTTTTGGTGCTCCTCGAGGCGATTGATACACCGGATCAGCGTTGATTTGCCCGAACCCGAAGGCCCGCAGATAACGATACGCTCTTGTCGGGCGACTTTCAGATTGATGTTCTGCAGAACGTGAAACTCACCGAACCATTTGTGCATGTCGATGATTTCGATAATGGCGTCATCGGCCGGGGCCTGATCGGTTTGGTTGGGGGATGCCTGATTCATGAATCGTATTTTCCTGTTATGATAGCCGTCGGATAAGGATCGTTTGTCAACGCCCCGTATCCAACATACGCTCCAGCTTGCGGCTGAAATTGGACATGTAAAAACAACAGATAAAATAAACCAGGGCGAGGAAAATGTAAGCTTCGGCGGAGTATCCCATCCAGCGCGGGTCACCCAAAACAGACTGGGTCGTTTTCAGCAGGTCGTACAGGGCGATAATCACCACCAGAGAGGTGTCTTTGAAAGCCGAGATCAGGATGCTGACCGAAGGCGGAATGACGATCTTGAGCGCCTGGGGCAATATGATCAAGCGCATGGTCTGGTAGTAGTTCAAGCCCAGAGATTCCGCGGCCTCGTATTGGCCCCGGGACATGCCCTGCAATCCGCCGCGCACCACTTCGGCGATATAGGCGGCGGTAAACAAGATAATGGCCGCCTGCGCCCGGAGAATCTTGTTGACCGTGACGCCTTCCGGTAAAAACAACGGAAAAACAACCGAAGACATGAAAAGCAGGCTGATCAGGGGAACCCCCCGGATCAGCTCGATATAGACGACGCACAGACTCTTGACGGCCGGCATGCGGGACTGCCGTCCCAGCGCGAGCACGATGCCGAGCGGATACGCGGCCGTCAAGCCGAAGACCGCCAGAAGAAGCGTCAACGGCAGGCCGCCCCATTTGGTGCTCTCCACCGGCGTCAGGCCGAAAATACCACCCCGCATGAGCACGCCCATGCCGACCAGGCCGGCAAGCCAGATATAGATCAAGCGCTTCTTCCAGTTGGGGCGGAACTGGCTGTAAACCAGCAGACCCACCAGCGCGACAACGGCGATGGCCGGTCGCCATTGCTGACTGTAAGGATAAAAACCAAACATGATGAAGCGGATATTGGCCGGTATGACAGACCAGCAGGCGCCGTCGACCGCCTGGCACTCTTCGCCGGTCGACGTCCACAAGCTGTCGATAAAGGCCCACCGGATAAACGGCGGAATGATTTCCCAGAGAACATACAGTGTCACCAGCGTCAGCAAGGAATTGTACCAGGTGCTGAAGAGATTGGCCCGCAGCCAGCCCACGAGGCCGATATGGGTCCGCGGCGGTTTGATCGCCTCGACCGATGACATCTGCAAGCGTTCGTGATCCATTGGCCGTTTATCGCTCCACGAGTTTTATTTTCTTGTTGTACCAGTTCATGAAGGCCGAGGTCGTCAGGCTGAAAATGAGATAAATCGTCATGATGAGCGCCACGCCCTCGATCGCCTGGCCCGTCTGGTTGATGGTGGTCCCTGAAACCGAAACGAATTCGGGGTAGCCGATCGCCACCGCCAGAGAGCTGTTTTTCGTCAAGTTGAGCATCTGACTGGTCAACGGCGGGATAATGACCCGCAGGGCCTGGGGCAGGATGACCAGGTTCAAGATCTGACCCGGCTTCAGTCCGATGGAAGCGGCGGCCTCCGTCTGACCTTTGCTGACCGACTGAATGCCGGCGCGAACGACCTCGGCCACGAAGGCCGCCGTGTAGAGCACGAGTCCCAGCAGAACGGCGGTGAATTCGGGACTGACGGTGATGCCGCCCTGAAAATTGAATCCGCTCAAGACCGGCAGGTTCATCGCGGTCGGCGCTCCGGCGGCCCACCACGTCATCAACGGCAGACCGATCAGAATCCCGACGGCCGCCTTGAAAACCGGGAATATCCGGCCGGTTTCGTCCTGACGTTTGCGGGCCCAGCGCCGCATCAGATAGACCACGAGGCAACCGACCAGAAACGCCAGGGCTATGTATTTATAGGCGGGATGCGCCGTCGGGATGCCGAAGATCAATCCCCGGTTGCATAAAAACACCCCTTTAAAGAGTTTGAAGGCCTGCTTCGGCTGCGGCAGGCTCACATAGAAAAAAGCATACCAGAAGAAGAGCTGCAGCAGGATCGGGATGTCCTGAAAGAACTCGATGTAAATCGCGGCCATCTTGGACAACAGCCAGTTGGTGGAGAGCCGGGCGATACCGATGAACGTTCCCAGAATGATGGTGAGCATTATGCCGATGAACGAGACCAACAATGTATTGAGTGCACCGACGAGAAGAGCTTTGAGATAGGTGTCGGCCGCTGAGTAGGCAATAAGGGATTCCCCGATTTCAAACGACGCCTGTTTTTCCAGAAAACCAAAACCGGTGGCAATGGCCTGTCTTTCAAGGTTGGCCAGCGTGTTGGTCACCAGGTAATAGCCCAACAGCCCCACCATTGCCAGAACCCCGGCCTGGAAAAGGATCGCCCGAACCTTGGGATCATACCAAAAGGGTACTTTTGACGGTGTCACGGCCCCGCTATGAGATGTTTCGTCCTGCGGCATCGGCCTAAAAAAGCGGAAATGGTTACGGGCCGTCAAGCCGCCGATGGAAGTTACAGCGGATTGACGGCTCGGTCGGTTACTAAGGGTGGCCCCTTACTTAAACGGCGGGGTGTACATGATTCCGCCCTTGGTCCACAGGGCATTCAAACCACGCTCGATCTTCAGCGGCGTGTTGACGCCCACGTTGCGTTCGAAAACCTCGTCATAATTGCCAACCATCTTGACGATGTTGTAGGCCCATTTTTCGTCCAACCCCAGGGCCTCGCCGTTACCCGGGCTCACGCCCAGGAAGCGCTGAATTTGAGGGTCGTTGCTCTTTAGCATGTCGTCTACGTTCTTGGAGGAAATGCCGAGATATTCGGCTTCCATCATGGCCATTGTGGCGAAGTTCACGATATCGAACCATTGATCGTCGCCATGCCGAACGGCCGGTGCCAGCGGTTCACGCGAAATGATTTCCGGCAGGATGATATAGTCGTCGGGATTGGGGGCCACGGCACGGGTTCCGGCCAGTTGGGAGGCATCGGAGGTCAGGCTGTCACAGCGGCCGGCGAAAAAAGCTTTGGCCAGTTCCGGGGTGCTTTCGATCACCACCGGTTTCATGGTCATTTTGTTGGCCCGGAAAAAATCGGCGGCATTCAGTTCGGTGGTGGTGCCGGGCAGAACACAGATCGTCGCACCATCCAATTCCTTGGCGCTCTTCACGCCGAGTTTCTTCGGCACCAGGAATCCCTGACCGTCGTAATAGTTGACGTGCGCAAAGTTCAGGCCTAAAGAGGATTCTCTGGTGAGGGTCTGGGTCGCATTGCGTGTGAGGACGTCGATTTCACCGGACTGCAGGGCCGTAAACCGGGTTTTGGCCGTCAGGGGGATAAACTTGATTTTGTCCGGAGAACCGAAAATCGCGACGGAAATCGCCCGGGCGGTGTCGACATCCAGCCCCCGCCAGACCCCTTTTTCATCGGGCTTGGAAAACCCGAACAGACCTTCGTTGACACCAACTGAAATAAAACCCTTGGCCTTGACATCGGCAAGTGTCCCCGCAGTTGCGAGACCTGCGCAGAACAGGATTACGACGATTGCGGCCACTGCGCTAAATTTGAGTCTTTTCATCTTCTTCCCTCCATTTTAGATTGTTTCGGACCGTTTGTCTTCGACGATCGCATCAGGCGATCATCGATGCCCAGATATCCCGGTAACCGGGAACACCAACCAGAGTATTTATAACCAACTGATATTACCGCAAACAGAAAAACATATGATTATCTATACGAATCCATCAAAACAGGTCAACAATAAAATGGTTTCGGAATCAGATTGAAAACACTTGATTTACATTGCGATACTGATATTTGCGCGTGGGTACGAAGATTCAGGCTGAACATCGATTCTACTCACCCCCTCCAAAATTGTTGACAAAACGATCGGGTTGATGTAGACGAGCGCCCAAAAGCGTTTTAAACTTGCGATTGCAAGACTTTCACGCTTGGAAGAGGAATAAACACGGTGACGAAATTCCGCTCGACGACACCTTCGAAAATCGACATCGAGCCCTGGTCGGTGCGCTCGCCCATTGATCGGCGCAGCGGATCCTCGGACCGCCGAAGGCAGCCGACTGTTTCATCCGGACGCGCTTTTACCGGCCGTGACCGCCGGAAAAAAACCGAACGACGCTATCCGTCCGAACGCCGGGACGGCTGGCTGCGCATCAATCGCTGGCAAAGCGTTTCCGTGTTCGACCAATAAAACCGGCAGCCGGTTTTCCCGACGCTGACCGTTTATTTAAGGCAGGGCTTGGCCCCTGCCTTTTTTATTCCGAGCGATGGAATAGCGCTCGATCGCACTCAAGCTGATTTCGTGATTGAGGAGGGTATCGCCACTGTCTCGTGACGCCCTGGAGTCAATCGCGAGAGAAGGGGTGTCTGAAATGGGGGAGATGTCGGTCTAAACGGACGTTTTGGGGTCTAATAGTCGTAATGATACAACTTGGTTTTGATCCGCCGCCCGAATTTTCCCTTGAGGCTGCGGCGCACATTTTCCTGCAGCGTTTTTGATTTGGTGTGGATAAGTGTATAGCCGTATTTTATATTTTTTTCAATTAAATCTGTTCGGTTCCTGAAGTTTGACTTTAACTTAAAGCCATTGGCTGTCATCTTGCGAAAGAGATTGACCTCTTTCCCGATGACCTTGTTTTTTTTCTTTTTGACGGCGTCGAGAAAAGCCCTGCGTTCGGGGCGGCAGTCGGCGTAGGTGACGACCTTACCCATGTGTTTGAGCAGATGACCGTCGCTTCCACCGGTGATGGATTTGTCGAGATTGAATCCCAGCAGCGCACATTTAAGGTTCTGCCTCTTCAGATTGCCTGAATTGATCACCTCCACCCCGTCGACCATTTTGAACAGTTCCTGACGCCGCGCCTCCGGAAAATAGGTGTTGCACACACCAGTGTAGACCGCGCAGCTGGGATGGGGAAAAATGACGACCGACCTGTAATGGCGGGCGCGCGTGATGATCTCTTCCATCCTCAGGGTTGTCGAACTCATGATGTCATTGCCCATGAACGGTCGGACCTCGTGAGCATAAAACTGCTGCAGGCTCTTGATATCATAAAAGTAGACAATAATATGGGCGCCCTCCAAGGAAGTAACTTCGATGCCGGGAATGCTGAGGACATCCTTGTAAGCATCGATTTCAACCGCGCCGTCGACGGCATTGTGATCGGTTATGGCGATGCCGATGTTCAACTCCCTGGCATAATGGGCGATCTCATCGATTGAATTCGACCCATCGGAATATCGACTGTGGAAATGCAGATCGACGACCGTATAATTTTTCGTCATTTCCGCCAGGTCCGGTTTTTCGAAACGGATTCTCTGGGTATTGTCGCAAACAGCGCAGGTCATCAGGATCGGCCCCCTTCGATGAGGTTCAACGTGCGGGATTTACTCGCAATAAGTGTGCGGAAGGTAAGGGTGGAGGTTCTCATAAACGGTTGATATTCTACAGCAAATTGCTTTCATTTGTCAAATGTTGTTTTGAGCCGACAGCGGTTCTCGGTGACCCTGTAAATGGAGCCGGGTGACCGGATCTTAAAGTGGTTGCGAATTGGATTCTTGACGCAACCCGCGAAGGTTGTTATAAATAATGATCCAAATCGAACCCAATTCAAACGCAATTAGACCCGCCACCGGTTATTCAGATGACAGCGAAGAACGGCTCAAACGACCCGGTCGAAATCACCGGAAAGAAGAACGTGGAAAAAAACGGCCGCTATCGCATGACGCGGCAACGTGAAGTGATCCTTGAAGAAATCCTGAAGGCCAAAGCCCACCCCAGCGCCGACGAAGTCTACGAGATGGTCCGCAAACGGCTGCCCCGCATCAGTCTCGGCACGGTCTATCGCAACCTCGACATTTTATCCGAGCTGGGTGAAATACAGAAGCTCGAACTCGGCGGCGATATCAAGCGGTTCGACTGGAACCCGAAAAAGCACTACCATATCCGCTGCCTGAATTGCGGGCGCGTGGACAACGCACCGGTTGCCCCTCTAAAACAAATCGAGGACGAGCTCTACGGCGCTACCGTCTACACCATTTTCGGCCACCGCCTGGTCTTCGAAGGTCTCTGCCCGCGCTGCACCCGCGAGGCCGAAGCTTCCGGTAAGGACCTTTCGAATCTGCCCTAAGAATCGGTCAAACTCTTTTTCGACTGCTCGATGATGTCGACGAGCTGGCTGACCTTGGATGCCGGTTTAGCGCGGGTCAGGCGGTCGAGCTCCTCGGGTGGCAGTGTATCCTTTAGGTAGCGCAACACGTCGAAGGTCTCCCACCAGCAGTCGATGATCTTCCCGCAGGGCCGGCTATCCGCTTCGCACGCCGTGCAGTACAAAAAAGCGACGGGGCCCCCCAAGCGGGGGCACCGTCGGACGAGCTGTTTCTCAACTTGATTCATAAACACTCGATCATCAGTCCCCTGCTACCGGCTCCTGAGGTGCTGTGGTTTGGGGTAGTTGGCCAAGATGCTGGTATATTTTTCTTTTTCCGCATCGCTGAGCGCGAAGTCCTTGAGCTCGCCTGAAAAATACTTGTCGTACGAACCCAGGTCGATCAACCCGTGTCCGCTCCAGTTGCACAGGATCACCTTTTCCTTGCCCTCTTCCTTGGCCTTCTTCGCCTCATCGACCAGACAGGCCAGGGCGTGATTGGTTTCCGGCGCGGGGATTATGCCTTCGGTTCGGGCAAACAGGACGCCGGCTTTGAAAGCGGCCAGCTGCTCGACCGCCTTGGGTTCCAGCAGGCCTTCGTCGACCAGCTGGCTCACCGTGGGCGCCATCCCGTGATAGCGCAGGCCGCCGGCATGAATCGGAGCGGGCACGAAGGTGTGCCCCAGGCTGTGCATGGGCAGCAGCGGCGTGTAACCGGCGCTGTCGCCGTGGTCGTAGGCAAAGGGCGCTCGTGTCAATGTCGGGCAGGCGGCCGGCTCGACCGGGTAGATGGCGATGTCTTTGCCGTTTATTTTGTCGTAGACGAAGGGATAGGCGATGCCCGCGAAATTGCTGCCCCCGCCGGCGCAGCCGATGATGATATCTGGATACTCACCGATCTTTTCCAGCTGTTTCTTGGCTTCCAGGCCGATAATGGTCTGGTGCAGCATCACGTGGTTCAAGACGCTCCCCAGGGAATAGCGGGTCTGGCCGGAGGTGTCGCTGACGGCCGCTTCGACCGCTTCGCTGATGGCGATTCCAAGGCTGCCCGGCGTGTCCGGGTTTTTCTCGAGAATGTCCCGGCCGGCCTTGGTGGCGGTGCTCGGGCTGGCGACGCATTCCGCTCCCCAGGCGGTCATCATCGATTTACGATAGGGTTTCTGATCGAAGCTGACGCGGACCATGAACACTTTGCAGGAAAGACCGAACTGGGAACAGGCAAATGCCAGAGCGCTGCCCCATTGGCCGGCACCGGTCTCCGTGGTCAGGCGTTTGATGCCGAAGACTTTGTTGTAGTAAACTTGAGGAACGGCGGTGTTGGGCTTGTGGCTGCCGGGAGGGCTGACGCCTTCGTTTTTATAATAAATGCGGGCCGGCGTGTCCAGGGCCTTCTCCAGAGAGTAGGCACGGACCAGCGGAGATGGGCGCCAGATGCGGTAGACGCTGAGCACCTCGTCGGGTATGTCGATCCAGCGCTGGGAGCTCACTTCCTGCTCGATCAGGTTCATGGGAAAAACCGGAGCGAGCTGGTCCGGGCTGACCGGGTTGCCGTCCGGACCGAGTGGCGGGTTCATTTTGATGTCCGCCAGAATATTGTACCACTGTCTCGGCATCTCGTCTTCCGAAAGCAGAACTTTCTTGATATCCATACCACCTTCCTCCTTATCAATACTGGATCAATATCAAACCGATGAGGCCCACCGACCACCTGCAGCACATATTTGGAACATCAAGCCCATCAATAGGCTGAAAAAACATCGCTTTTCGGCAAATTATCCCGCTTTTAAGGTGGATGGGCCGATTAGTCAAGTGAATTGTGTCGGGGGAAAGCCGTTTGAAGTCGTTTCAGAATCCGACTGTCAGCGGCCTGCTCGATGTCGTCGAGTGCAAAGTCGATGACCGCCTCGAGCAGCGCCGACTTGTTTTCAACCGGCCGTCCCTGCAGCTTCAATTCGTAAAAATTGCGGTTAAACCGTTCCAGAATTCTCGTTGACAGGTAAAACCCGGCCTTGCGCTTTTCCGCTGCGGCCCCTTTGCCGACAAGGGCGGAACGCTGTGTCTGCCCGTCTCCGATGGCGGCGTTGACGGGATCGAATGGATTTTCCTCAAAAAAATCAGGCGATTTTTTGGTCTTTTTGGCCATCGTGCTGTACCCTCCATAGCAATTTGCCGTAGTCCTCGGCGCTGCTCGCGCTGGTCCGGTATTCAAAAATCGTCCTGCCCCTCACCGCTGCCTCCGACAACCGCACATTGTACCGGATTGGATCGCAGATTTGCTTGTGGAACAGCCGCCGGAGTTGCCGCAGGATGTCAAAGCTGTGGTGGGTGCGCTGATCGAACATCGTCGGCAGAATGTATTTCAGCTGCAGCTCCAGGTTCAACCGTTGGGCGGACATCAGGTATCCAAAAAATGTCTTCAGCCCTTCCAGGGCGGGGCCTTGGAGCGCAACCGGACAGAGAACCTCCGATACCGCCATCAGAATGTTGACGCTCAAGACGTCCCAACCCGGTGAGCAGTCGAAGATAAGATAGTCAAGGAGTCCATCCTTCGGCACCAGGGCGTTCGCCAGAACCCCCTGACGCACCGTTCTGGGTTGTTCGCCGAGCCAATGTTTCAACTCCACCAGTTTAATGCCCCCGCCAAGCAGCCAGAGATTCTTGCGGCAAAGGCACAGGGTATCCTTTTTGGGGACCGGCTGTCCGGTTTCATCGCAACCGGTAATAAATTCGTAAAGCCCAAAGCGCGGACTGGCACCCAAAAATTTTGCCGCCTGCCCCTGGGTGTCGCCGTCAACCAGCAATACCTTGAAACCCTCACGGGCAAGCCCGAAAGCCAGATTGACGGCAGTCGTCGTTTTGCCGACACCGCCTTTGGCCATAGCCACGGCAATCTTGCGCATATGCGATTCCTTGATTGTTCAGTTATATTCTTTTCTTGCATTCTTCCATTATAAGAATCATCCGACACAATCAACCTGTTTTTGAGCTGCGCCCCTGCCTCCCCCCTATTTTCAGCGTTCTGACGGTCGAATCTTGACTTTTTCGTTGTGACGTTTCATGTTAGCGGATAATCAAATAACACCATTTTGCCACAGGAGAATGCCATGCTGACCCTCGCAGAGCTTAAAAAAGACAGGGACCTGATTGACGAGATCAACTGGGATATGACACCGGAGGAAGCGATCCGGTTATACTTGGAGTGGGGCAACAACTGGGCCCGCGGGGACGGATACGTGATTCGATCGAAAAACGATTTCACGCATTATTTCGTCGTCAATTGCTGGTCCAAGCCCTATTACGTTTATTTGATCCGCCGAAATTCCGAGGAAGCGACCGAGTTGGCCCAATTCGAACTGCCGCAGCAGTTCCAGAAACCGGTCTGCGAACTCAAAGGCGTTTATGCGATCGAAGGCGACCTGAAAAAATGGTTGAAGGAGGAGCTGGGGGTCGAGTAGGCAGCACGGCTTCCGCTTGATTCTTTTCGCATATCATCACTGGACAACGGCCCTAATCTTCTCTCGAGCTTTTGGTTCTGCCATGTATAAAATCGTGACCATCGGCGGCGGTAGCGGTCAATACGCGCTGCTGGCGGGCCTTAGAGATCTTGAATCACTCGACATCACCGCAATCGTCTCCATGGTTGACAGCGGCGGCAGTACGGGTCGTCTGCGGGACGAACTGGGCATTCTTCCACCGGGCGACGCACTGAAGTGCATCCTGGCCCTATCGCCTCATCGCGACATCGCCCGCACCATCTTCCTGAAACGCTTCACCGCCGACCGGCGTCTGGCCGGCCACAATGCCGGAAACATGCTGATAACGATGTTGTCACGCTACACGGGCAGTTTTCCTTCCGGTATCCAGGCCCTGGCCGAAATTCTGGATGTTCGCGGCCGTATCCTGCCTGTCACCATCGACAAGGCGACCCTCGTGGCGGAATTGACCGACGGCACCCGCATCTATGGTGAAACCGCCATCGACATGCCGCGCGGCACGCAGCGTGAAAAAATCCACGATGTTTTTCTCGTTCCCCATCACAGCGATACCATCAGCGTCTATCCGCCGGTTCTGAAGGCGATTCGGCAGGCCGATATGATCGTGATCGGTCCCGGCGACCTGTTCACCAGTATCGTGCCAAGCCTGATCGTCCGCGGCGTCAAGGAGGGCCTGCAGAAAACCAAGGCGCCGGTCCTGTTCATCCTCAACATCATGACGAAGTTCGGTGAAACCCATCAGTTTACCGGCCGCGATTTCGTCAAGACGCTCGAAGAAGCGATCGGAAGGCCGCTGAACGGTATCATTTACAACAACCGCAAGCCAGGTGCGGAACTGCTGCTGCGCTACCACGAGCAGAAAGCGGAGTTTGTCGAACTCGACAACTGGGACGGCTGGTGGGACGAGCGGAAGATTTATGCGCTCGATCTGCTGGAAAGCACGGCCGGCATCGTGCGCCATGACTCGCGCAAACTCGCGGCGCTGATAAACGACCTCATCGCTTCACCTTAATCAGGGACGCATGCCGAAGCGCAGCCACTTGAAGTCGTTCTGCACCTCCAGAGAAACATTTTTGCCAATTCTCCCCATGAACACGTTCTCCGGCTTGAGGCAGATGTTCGGTTCATTGGTCTGATACTCCACGAACCCGAAAGGCTCGAAGAGTCTGATCAGCAGGTTGCGGTACTGTTGCGCGGTTTTTTTCGTCCCATCCAGATCCCAGGTCCAGGAATACCCGACCATATAAACGATCTTGTCTTCCACGAACGAATGGTGCAGCAACATCGAGAGGATGCCCTTGGCCAGGCCTTTGGAACGCCAGGCGCGACAGGTCTCGATCGCCTTGACCTCCATCATGACCTGAGGCTCGAGTTCGGCCCAGCGCTCTCCCGCTTCCGGATAAGCCAGCACCCCAAATCCGACGATTAAATTGCCGCCTGCCAATGCCAGAGTAACGTTGGTGTCGGGCTGGTCGGCATTGTCTTCCAAGCTCTGCCGTTTGGTGTAGAGAGACCGGTATTGGGCGTGACTGCTGAACTGCGGGCTGAATACCGTCTGCCGGATTTCTTCGGAGCTGCAGAAAGACCGGATGGTCACGGCCCCCATGGGCGCGGTGAGCTGGATCTCTTCTTGCCGTAGATCTCGCATAAACTCTCGTTACTGAGGTTTCAGCAAATTTAATTAATAATTTTTAGCGGAAATTTGCACTTTTCCGGACCGGAGGCTGTGATCGAAACTTGAAACTGGGGGAAAAAACCGAACTGAGCCGAATCCAAATTTCCAGTTTCGAGTATCAAGTTTCCTCGCGCTAGAAGTCACCCCAGTTCCGATGCAACCGCTTGATCATGATCTGCAGGTCGTAGCGGGTCCCTCGCGGACTCTTCACATACTCCGGCAAGACCGCCACCTTGAAAAAATCGAGTTTGCGGGCCGCCTCGATCGCCGCATCTTCGATCCCGACCACGAAATCGGCCCGAATATCGTCCAGTCCCTGGTCCATGCCCAGTTGAATGAGGTCGAGCAGAATCCAGGTACCCAGACGTTTGTGCCGGAGTTCCGGCATAACCGCGATCCTCAGCCTGCCGACATGACGGGTGCAGCCATACCCCCGCATCAGCAGGCTGGCATGGGCCACGATGCGATCACCGACGAGCGCCACCATCGATATGACGTTCCCCTTGCCGATGGCCGCGACCATGCGGTGGACGACTTCCGGATTCACCACATCATGGCGCATGAACCAGCGGTCCTTTTCGGGAAGTGCGGCATACAATTCCCGCAATTTCGGTTCGTCCTGTTTTTCGAGGGGACGGATAACCGCCTCCGTTTTGTCTTTGAGCACGACTTCTTTCGGATAACGCACCGGGTCTACCTCCTTTGAAGAATGAGATGGCATATCCGTGGGTCGACTCCATCTACAAGGCCCGCGGCATCCTGTCAAGCCTACCGAAACTGTGCCGGCGGTTTGCGGTGGGCCTCGACACGAAGCCGGATGAATGCGTTAAACGCTCATGGCCCTTAAGCCACCACTGGTTTTGGGTTCCGGGTTCCGAGTTTCGAGTTTCAAGTTTCTATTTTCGCGTTAAACGCGGTCAACCGTTTGTGCTCATTTGCCCCGCGGCGGCAGGACGGCGATCTTTTTTTCTTGACTTGTTGTGAGCGTAGCTAATATATAGCTATAAAATAACGTTTTGATATCAAATGAACGCCGTTTAGACCGTTAAAGGGGGATATCATCCCGATAATGTTGGCAATACCTATATTTTAAAAAGGAGATGCGACATGGCCGATCTAAACTGGTTGCCGCGGGAGTCCGGCAGCAAAGACCATTTTCTCTGGGGCGATGAACATTTTTCAACAGAAGCGCCCGGCATCATGTTTGAAAAAAAACCGATTCGCGACCCCAAGGGCAACCCGGTCGACGGCCTCCACTCCGCCTGGATCTCCCTCAACAACCCCAAGCAATACAATTCGTATACCACTGAAATGGTCAAAGGCGTCATCGCCGGTTTCCAGCGCGCATCGGCCGATCACTCGGTTGTGGCCGCCGTTTTTACCGCCGTCGGCGACAAGGCCTTCTGCACCGGCGGCAATACCAAAGAATATGCCGAGTACTATGCCGGCCGTCCCAACGAATATGGCGCTTACATGGACCTGTTCAACGCAATGGTCGACGGCATCCTCACCTGCAAGAAACCGACCATCTGCCGGGTCAACGGCATGCGTGTGGCGGGTGGACAGGAAATCGGCATGGCCTGCGACACCACCCTGGCCAGTGACCTTGCCATTTTCGGTCAGGCTGGTCCGCGTCATGGTTCCGCGCCTGACGGTGGCAGCAGCGACTTCCTGCCCTGGATGCTGCCCATGGAATTGGCCATGTGGAATTGCGTTTCCTGCGAAATGTGGAGCGCCTACAAGATGCAGCGCCTGGGCCTGGTCTCCAAGTGCATACCGGTCATCAAACAGGACGACGGCTGGCTTCGCAACCCGGCCGTGATCACCGACGCGTATGTGGCGGATGGTGAAATCGTTTACGGCGAATTCAAGACCGGCGAAGAGGCCCGCAAAGCCCGCGATGTCGTTAAAAACGCCCGAACCGACTTCGAACGGCTGGATGCCGAAGTCGACAAAATCCTATGGACGTACACCAACCTCTTTCCCGGCTGCCTGATCAAGAGCGTCGAAGGCATCCGCCTGAAAAAGAAATTCTTCTGGGACCAAGCCAAGGTCATCAACCGCCATTGGCTGGCGGCCAACATGAGCGGTGAAGCCTATCTGGGATTCAACGCCTTCAACACCAAAAAGATAACCGGAAAAGACACCATCGATTTTATCGAGTTCCGCCGACGAATGGCCCGCAGCGACGCTTTCGATTTGGAGTTCATGGCGGCTGTGCTCGGCAAACCGCAAAGTTAATCGACTAAACCACGGAGGAGAACTCCATGCTTCTCGAGGGAAAAAATGCGATCGTTACCGGAGGGTCCCAGGGAATCGGGGCGGCCATTGCGCAAGAGCTGGCCCGTGAAGGCGCCAACGTGTGCCTGACCTACCGCAAGCACGAAGAGGAAGCCCAAAAATACGCCGATGAGATTCGTGGTCTGGGCCGCAAGGCCCTGGCGGTTAAATGCGACATCGCCTCCTTCAAGGACGCCTCTGCCACTGTCCAGGCGGCCACAGAGGCTTTCGGCAGCCTCCAGATCCTGGTCAACAATGCCGGGATGAACTGGGACGGGGTGTCCTGGAAGATGACCGAGGAACAATGGGACCGCGTCATCGAGGTTAATTTAAAGGGCTACTTTAATTTTATCCGCCACACGGCTCCGATTTTCAAGGAGCAGAAGTACGGCAAGATCATCAACATCACTTCCATCAATGGACTGCGCGGCAAGTTCGGTCAGATGAACTACTCCGCCTCCAAGGCCGGCATCGTCGGCCTGACCAAAGCCCTGGCCAAGGAACTGGGGGCTTTCGGGGTCAATGTCAACGCCGTCGCACCCGGGCTGATTGAAACCGCCATGCTCAGGGAATCCGAAGCGCGCGAGAAGATCATCGACCTGGCGATGGCCGAAATCGTGCTCAAGCGCGTGGGGCAACCGGAGGACCTGGCCTACGTCGTGTCCTTTCTGGCCTCGGACAAAGCCCGACACATCACGGGCGAGGTTATCAAGGTCGATGGGGGGCAGTATATATAACCCGGGTTCAGGGTTCAGGGTTCAAGGTTATAGAAACTGATTTCATTTTATTGAAGGGTAACATCAATTATGAACAAGGTAGCCATCATCGGTGTCGGGCAGAGCCATTTCGTCCGGCAGTATCCGGGATCGATCAGGGAATTGGTGTTCGACGGGTTTAAAGAAGCCGTCGCGGACGCCGGAATAACCGCCGGCGACATCGACGCATCGGTGGTCTGTTCGGCACCGGAGTATGACAAGCAACGGTCGCCGGCCGGCGTCCTGGCGGAATACCTCGGCCTCAACCCGCAGCCGACCTTTTATGTCGAGAGCCTCTGTTCATCGAGCAGCACCGGACTGCGGCTGGCTTATTCGCTGGTGACCTCCGGCCTGCACAGCGTGGTGGCCGTGCTCGGATTTCAGAAAATGTCCGAGATATCCTCGTCCGAGTCCCAGGAGCGCATGGGCCGCGGCGCGGACATCCAGTGGGAAAGCCCCTTTGGGACCATGATGCCGGCCTACTACGCCATGTATGCCCGCGCCCACATGGCAACATACGGCACCTCACCCGATGATCTGGCCCTGATCCGGGTCAAGGCCGCCACCTACGGGCAGCTCAACGACCGCGCCGTATACCGCAAGCCGGTGACTTTCGACATGTTCGTCGATCCGAACAACCGCATGTCCGGACCGGTGGCCAGCCCGCTGCGGGTCGGCGACTGCTGTGCCAATGCCGACGGCAGTTCCTGCATTATCGTGGCCAATGAAGAAAAGGCGAAGGCCTTCGGCTGCAAACCGGTCTGGATCCTCGGCACCGGTGCGGCAACGGCCAGCGTCAACCTGGCCGGGCGCGACCTTTTCACCGGACTCTCGGCCGCCCGCGAGGCCGCCCGGCAGGCGTATGACATGGCGGGCGTCGCCCCCAAAGACGTCGACGTGGCCGAAGTTCACGACTGCTTCACGATCGCCGAGTTGATGGCGTATGAAGACCTCGGGTTTGCCGCGCCCGGAGAAGGCCGGGAACTGATTCGCAGCAAGGAGACCTACAAGGAAGGCCGCATACCGGTCAACGTGGACGGCGGGCTGTTGTCGAAGGGTCATCCGATCGGCGCCACCGGCGGCTCGCAGATCCGAACCATCGTCCTGCAGCTCAGGGGCAAAGCCGGTGATATCCAGGTCAAGGACCCGGCCGTCGGCCTGATCCACAACATCGGCGGGGTGGGCCTGTACGGAAACGTAACCATCCTCGGGAGGGACTCATGAGCACCGCAAAAGAGGTGGACGACCGCTTCAAGAGATTCGGTACGGTCAGCTTCACCGGCATCAGCAAGATCAACAATTTCATCGACCACCTGGACGACGGTCGGGTCACGGGCACCCGCTGCACGGATTGCGGCCGGGTCTTCTTTCCCCCGCGGGCGGATTGCTGCCAATGCCGGACCAGCCGCATGCAGTGGTTCGATGTCGCCGGCACCGGCCGGCTGGTCACCTACAGCCGGCTCGCCTTCGCTCCGGTCGGGTTTCAGGACGATGTGCCCTACTGCATCGCCCTGCTCGATTACGGCGACTACAAGGTGTTCGGTCGAATTGCCGCCGACCTGCCGGAAGAGGACCTGAAGATCGGCATGGAAATGGTCACGACCGTCAACACGCTGCCCAGCGGCCAGTTGAACTATGTCTTCAAAAAGGAACGGTGAATCATGACGGCCTACAAGCATCTCAAGGTTTACAAGACAGACGGCGTCGCCCGCATCACGCTCGCCCGGCCCAAACACAACGTCCTCGACATCGAGATGATGACCGAGCTCAACGCCGAACTCGACCTTCTGGGCGTTGATGCCGAGCTCAAATGCGCGGTCCTTCTCGGCGAAGGGCCGAGCTGGTGCGCAGGCGTGGAGGTGGCCGACCACAAACCGGAAATGGTGGCCGAAATGATCGCGGTGTTCAACGGCATCTTCGAGCGCATCGACAAAATAGACGTGCCGGTTATCGCGGTCGTCCACGGTGCCTGCCTGGGCGGCGGCATGGAGGTGGCCATCGCCTGCGATGTGATCGTCGCGGCTAAAAGCGCTATCTTCGGTCAACCCGAGATCAAGCTCGGCTTTTTCCCGCCCTACGCGGCCATCCGGCTCCCGCAGCTCATCGGACCGGCCAAGGCGGTCGAGGTCTGCACGACCGGCAGGCGCTACAGCGCCGAAGAAGCTCGGCAGATGGGGTTTGTCAGTTATGCGGTCGACGACGACAAACTGACCGGTACGCTCGACCAGTTGATCGGCGAAATCAGGACCGCCAGTCCGCTGATCATTCGCCTCAACAAACGTGCCGTAAAGAAACATCTCGGTCTGAATTTTCAGGAAGCCCTGGACGGGGTCAGCGACCTCTTTCTCAACGAGCTGATGAAGACCGAAGACACGCAGGAGGGCATCCGCAGTTTCGAGGAAAAGCGGCGGCCGCAGTGGAAGAACAAGTGATTGAAAATAGAAACTGGAAACTGGAAACTCGAAACTTGGATCAGCTTATCTATGTTTTTTCCAGTTTCAAGTTTCCAGTTTCCAGTTTCAACTAAGGAGGTCACATGTCTCAGATCAAAAAAATCGGCGTGATCGGTGCCGGTAACATGGGCAGCGGCATTGTTCAGAAAATTGCCCAGGAGGGGATCGATGTCGTCATGGTCGACATGAAGGACGAGTTCGTCGAACGCGGCCTGAACACCATCCGTAAAACGCTTCAGGAAGGCGTCGAGCGCAAAATCTTTGCCCCCGAAGAAGCCGACGCGATCGTCTCCCGGATCAAGGGCACCTCCGACACCAACGCGGTTGCCGACGCCGACCTTGTCATCGAAGCGGTTTTCGAGGACAAGGGGGTCAAGTCCGACCTCTTCAAGAAGCTGGACAAGATCTGCTCGCAGAAAACCATCCTGGCCACCAACACCTCGAGTTTCTATGTGCGTGAATTTGCCGAGCAGACCGATCGACCCGACCGCTTCATCGGCCTGCACTACTTTTACCATCCGGCCAAAAACCGGCTGCTGGAAGTCATTCCGCACGACAAGACCAGCCGGGAAACCCTCGAAAAATCGTTGTTGGCCGCCAAGCTGCACGGCAAGACCGCCATCGTGGTCAAAGATGCGCCCGGTTTCGCCGTCAACCGTTTCTTCGTCCCCTTCCTGAACGAAGCCGCGCGCATGGTCGAAGAAAAACTGGCCGACATTCCGACCATCGAGGAGGCCGCCAAACGGGCCTTTAAAATCGGCATGGGCCCCTTTCAACTGATGAACGTCACCGGGATCCCGATTGCGGTGCACGCCGCCACCACCCTGGGCAACGAACTGGGTCCTTTTTACGCCCCCTGCGAAGCCCTGAAAACGCAAAAAGAAAAAGGCGTCAACTGGAATATCGACGGTGCAGCCGACGAATCGAAAATCCAGCCGGTGATCGACCGCTTTTACGGCGTCTGCCTCGGGGTGGCCGCCGCCCTGGTCGATGAAGGGGTCGCCTCGGTCGAGGACACCGATCGCGGGGCCAAGATCGGATTGCGCTGGGTCATGGGCCCCTTCGAGATCATCAACAAAATCGGCATCGAGAAGACCTGCGCGGCAGTCGAGGCTGTGGCCCGCAAATACCCGGACTTCCGCATGCCCGACATCCTCATTCGCCAGAAAGCCGCCGGAAAACCGTTCGAATTCAACTTCGTCGATCTGCATGTCAAAGACGGCATCGCCTTCATCACCCTCAACCGCCCGGAGGCCATGAACGCCCTGAACGAGGCGGTGGTGGCCCAATTATCGGCCCGCTTCACTGCGGCCGAGCAGGACCCGGCCGTCAAGGCCATGGTACTTCAGGGTGCCGGAAAGGCCTTCGTGGCCGGTGCCGACATCCGCTATTTCATCAACAAGATCAAGTCCGGCAAGGTCCGCGACATCGTCGATTTCACCCGCAGGGGTCACGCGCTGCTGCTCAACATCGAAAACGCGTCCAAACCGACCATCGCCCTGCTGGACGGGCTGTCACTGGGCGGCGGCAGCGAATTGGCGCTGGCCTGTCAGGCGATTGTCGCCACACCGGCCGGGTCTCTGGGGTTTCCTGAAA
>JBAVJU010000354.1:0-5167 GCA_049687935.1 Desulfobacterales bacterium
ATCAACTCATTTCTCAAGATCGGCTCTGAAACATCCTTTATACGCTTGGTTGAGGTGCCATCCGAATAAACTATCCTGAAGACCACCTATTACGCTTCGTTTTTGGGTACTTCCGGTCAACTTTCAGCATTAACGGGCGTTCGAGAAGGAGCGTTCCTAAAATCCAGGTCCGATGCAGACGAAGTGTCTGGGATATCCGCTGGCCGGAGTACCAGCACCTTTATATACAATTAATATGCCAACGAATTCGATGCCGTATTTTATTGAAATTTTTAATAGTTGCCATTACATAACAGTCCGGTCGACGAGCCTGAATGACAAAATTAAGCCAAATAATTGACAAAAAGTGTCATTCGGAAGATGAAGTCAATGAGCGCCTCATGGAACCTGGAAGGACACTATTTGGCGATCACAATCAGGACAGAATTCTGAACACGCTGGGCTATGCTTTCCAAATCTCCGGGATCACTCGGCAGGGAATTTATATCGGTGCCGTGGGCCGGCAGGTGCGGAAAAAGTTCCTTCAGGCATTCGATCTTGATCGCGCAACTGATGTTCGGCAGTTGTGATATCGTGCCGCTGGCGTCGTCACGGATACCAACCATCGACGCGACGATGCCCACGACCTCGCCATTCAGGTTAAAAATGGGTCCGCCGCTGTTACCGGGCTGAATCGGAACCGTCGTCTGGTAGCTGCAGGGATCGTCCCGCAAGCCTTGCAAGCCGCTGATGACACCGTTGGAAAGCTTCGGCGTCTTGCCCATCATATCGATTCGCGGAAAACCGATGGTGAAGACACTGCTGCCGAGACGGGTTTGAGCCTCGGCGAGGGGCAGCGCTGCGGGCAGTTTCTGAGGCTCGTCCACCTGCAGGAATACAAGGTCGTTGACGTCATCGCGCAGCACCGGCCAAGCGGCGAACTTGGCTCCGGACTGGTCCAGCAGCGCTATATTCCGACTTCCGGCCACAACGTGGCTGTTGGTGACGACAAATCCGGAGGCTAGCGGCCAGGCTGTTCCAAGGGACGCACCCTGAAAGAATGCGTCGGACACCGTGTTGTCGTTGAGAGACGCCCTCATTGCCGCAATAGACCGAGCGTCAAGCAAATGTTGGGATTCGTGCGACGGTCTCGCGTCCATTGCATCGGAAACGACGCTTCGGATTGAACCGCACTGTTCGATTCTAAAAATGGAAGTCCAATTGAAGTGGTCCTGAAGTTCCTCTTGTGCTTGAACGCCGACACCGAACAACAATGCCACGATCAGATACGAGGCAACCAAACCAATACGTTTCGCCATATATATGGCTCCTTTGAGGAAAGATCCGGGATCAGAATGGACAGCATTCATGCAAGAGATATGCCTCGGTTAGTGAGGCGCTGATTTTGGGAAGCAGAGGGGAAAAGCAAATCGATGTTGCCGGACCCACCGAACGTCACTCAGATGAAACCGCAGTGGGCTCACCGCTCTGACGGCGACAATTGAAGGGCACCTCCGTTTGCCGCTGAGACGGCCGATGACAGAGTGCAACCTGCGAGGCCTGTAGGAGCCAGTCAAGAGTTTGACGACTGTCAAGGTCTGTTTCGGAAAGCGCGCGAGAATGAGAAAGCCCCGCCGATCCATTGTCAGCGGGGCTTTTTTTTCTATCAGATTTAATGGTTTACGTTACATAGCGGCTCAGCGCAACCGAATACCGAGTTTTTCCACGGTTTCGTAAGTCATCGCGCCGACGCGCAGGCCATTTTTCTGCTGGTAGGCCTGAATGGCCGCTTGGGTTTGGGGCCCCACCGACCCATCGGCCGGGCCCGGATCAAACCCGGCCTTGGCCAAAGCCTCCTGCACACGCATGACAAAGTCGGGCGTGGTGTTTGTCTCGCAGAGGATTCGCGCCCATTCAAAACGCCCCTCACTGACCTTCTCGGTTCGGGTTACGGTCTGGTATTCCTCCGGTATGGGAATGCGTTTCTCCTGCGGCGGGGTTACCATTTTTCTAACCTTAACGGTCTTGTATACTGCCGGAATCTCGATTTTTTTGACCGTCGGCGGCGACACCAGCGCCTTTTGCTTCACCGTACCGTATTCCGCCGGGATGTCCACCTTTACGGTCTTGGCCGGTTCGACGACCACCTTTTTCTTGATGGTTTTGTAAGTTGCCGGAATCTCTACCAGGCAGAGGATTTCGTCGGTGGCATGATTGATTTTCTCGATCGGACCGCTCCCTCTTTTCCACTTCGTTTCGGCCGGCGTGACGAGGACCTTCTCCTCTTTCCACTCATACTTTGCCGGAATGGTTTCCATACGGCTCGAGGCCTCTTTGATCACAATCTTCTCCTCGGCCCATTTGTACTCGGCCGGAACGACTTCCCAGCGTTCGGAAGCCGGTTCGACAAGCACCTTTTCTTCAACCACCTCGTATTGGGCAGGAATGATTTCGATTTGCTCAGACGCTTCCTTCAGCAATGTCTTTTCAGTAACGGTTCGATACTGCGGAGGAACAAACACTTTCGCGTAACATTCCCCTGGTAACGCATTTTGAGGAATCCAGGACAAGTTCTCGTTTTCGGTCATCTTCACGTTTTGGGCGGCTGCGGGAATGACCCCCGATCCGGCCAAAAACAACCCAGCCACAACGACAGCAATCGTAAGAAAAATCCGTCTCGATGACATGGTTCTGATCTCCTTTCTCTCCTTTATTGATTTAGGTAAGACTTGCGGGTTGCAATTGTTTTTGCTGAAAGATTGGATTCAAAAAGATGTGAGGTTATCCTTAAAAAAACCGATTGGACCTATTTAAGATCATCCGCAGCCGTGTGTCAAGATTTTCTGAAGAAATAACAGCCGGAAAAGCGTTGTCGCTGCTCCCAGTAGTTGGGTTGCACGGAATGAGGCCATTTCTGTCTCTGTTGAACCCGGCTCGATGACCTACTCGGTCTTCAACTTCTTTGCGTAAGCGGCCGCTTCCAATCCGGCCACGCAGCCTTCGCCGGCGGCTTTGGCCATCTGCCAGGGTGGGCCGCAGATGTCGCCGGCGGCAAACACCCCCGATACACTGGTTTGCTGCTTCTTGTCGGTTTGAATGTACTTGGCTTCATCGTCCAGCCGGATGCCCAGAACGGTCGCCAACCCCATGACCCCTTTGGCACCCAGCTCGATGAAGACACCGTTGGCGGATATTCGGGTCCCGTCTTTCAAGACCACGCCGGTCACCTCCTTCTCTCCGTCGATCGCAGCCACCGTCGCCCCGTGGTGAAGGATCACGGGGCTCCGCTCCAGCTCCTGCCACAAGGCATCCACCACCTGCAGGTTATGACAGATCAAATGAACCTTTGCGTCGTAATCCATCAGCGTGAGAGCGCCGCCTGCAGCAGCGCTCTCATCGCCGATCACCGCCACCTCCTGCCCGCGGAAAAAGTTGGCATCGCACTCCACGCAGTAACTGACCCCCTTACCCAGCAGTTCCTTTTCGCCGGCGACGCCGAGTTTATTGCGTGTGGATCCGGTGGCAATGATCAGGCTTTTGCACCGGATCTTGCGGCCACTTTCAGTTGCAATATCAAACAACTGACCGTTGGCTGCCACCTTCATGGCATCTTCGTCGATAATTTCCGCGCCAAAACGGGAAGCCTGTTCGCGACCGGTTCGCAACAAGTCTTTTCCGGCTACGTTGAAAAGGCAGCAGAAGTTTTCGACATGGGCGTGAAACAAACTGCTCTTGGCCTGTTTCCCGAACACCAGAACGGAAACCTTACGCCGGGCGGCGTGTATGGCAGCCTGCAGTCCCGCCGGACCTGCACCGAGAATAACCACATCGTAAAGCGAATTTTTCTGCATATCTCCTCCATATCAATTGAAAATTAAAGATAATACACGTTTATAATAGATTCGTGCACCTCTGCTTCAGTGTTGATAACCTGTCAAAAAACGTCCATCTCATTAATAGTGTTGGATAAAATTGATTTTCGTAATATCAATACTTTTCAGCTACTTACGGTATTTGGCTCAAATTTTACAGAAATTTCAGTGATCTGTATTTTGTTCATAACTCATTTTGTCGGAAGTCGTTTTCCCCCAAAAGTGCCGTTTGACAATAATGATCGTTTCAGTAAGATAACGACGATTTGTTTATGTCAGGGTGGAACAACATTATTGCCGGAGGCAAAAAATGAGCCGCGTTCTGGTTATCGACGATGAAGAGGGTATCACAGAGGTAATCCAGGAAGCTCTCAGCCTCTACGGCTATGATGTTCAAACCGCTTGCGACGGAAGCGACGGCATCCAGAAATTCAAAGACCAACTCTTTGATGTCGTTATCACCGATATCATGATGCCGAACGCCGATGGCAACAGTGTTGTGCGTTATATCCGTGCCTCGAGCAGAAGAACGACGCCGATCATTGGCATGTCCGGAACCCCCCTGCTATTGAACGACTCAGATTTCGACACGGTACTCTTCAAGCCCTTCCCCCTGCAGAGCCTGATCAATGCTGTCAGAACCTTTCCCCCTGTCGCCGACTTCGAAAGGATCAGGTTGAAGGCCTGCGCTTGATCATAAGGAATTGCGACTCCCACAAGGTCTCACCCAAGAATAACATCACTTTTTGAACACCGATCCGCTATTGAATTAGGTTATTTCGGCATTATCGTAATATTCATGGTTTATACCACGTAGCGCCCATTGTCATGTATAGGGGTTTGGTGACCGGTCGCTGCTGAAATTGACTCACTGCGCCGCCCGGTTTCAAGGTTTGGCACCTGAGGGAACGGCTGCATGTGATAACGAAAGGAGATGAGCATTATGGCGCAAGACAAGTTTAGAGTGACGCCGGATGTCTGCACGTATATGAGCGAGGATGAAAACACCCTGAATATCCAGGTTTCCATTCCGGGCGTCAAAAAGAACGACATCCGTCTCCGAATGCTGGACGACAGCTTCAGTCTTACGGCCCCGGGAAATGATGTGGAGTACGTTGCGGCTTCGGCCTTCTGTTGCCCGGTAAAGGCGACTGAAGCGCATGCCAACTATGAGGACGGCTGCCTCAAGATAGCGGTACCGCTAAAGAATCCGTTCGAAAATGCCGTAGAGGTGCCGGTCAACTAAGGGTTCACAATAAAATAAGTTCGCAATTTTGGGCGTTGAGGCGCCCGCTTGGCAAGGCGCGAAAACGCAG
>JBAVJU010000355.1:0-1741 GCA_049687935.1 Desulfobacterales bacterium
CTGACGCGCTCGCAGCAGTTTCGCAAGAATTCATGGGGCATCTGCATGAGAATACCCGCTCCGTCGCCGGTGGTTTCGTCGCATCCACAGGCTCCCCGATGGCTGAGATTTACCAGTATTTTAAGACCGTCCTGAACGATGGTGTGCGACTTGCGGCCTTTGATATGACATATCAGGCCGATCCCGCAGGCGTCGTGCTCAAAACGCGGGTCATAAAGTCCCTTGACGGCTTGGTGATGGTCTGAGGGGTCGTTCATCATTCAATAACTTTCTTTCCTGATTTTCAGAAGGGGCATGGAATCACACAGCAAATAAAGTGCCAGGTTCACTCGCAGGTTCTTTTAATTTCAATCGATTGATATAAATAGAAAAATTTGTTTTTTTGATTAAGCCTGTCCGCCCGCCGATGCGGAAACTCGACAAATTTGTTTTTTTGTCTTCAAATTTGTTATCCTCCGTTTTTAATCGGCAAATACCAGCCCTCCTCTAAACGTTCATAGCCCTGCAGGCCGCCACGGCGCATGAAAATTATAATTCGTGTTTAATGCTGTTGTGACAGTTAGGTCGGTTAGGTCAGTTAAGTCAGTGGCCGGTGTTTTAATCAACCGGCACAACTGACGCAACGGACTCAACTGGTTACTTTCGTACCAAAGAACTTCTTGCAATTTAACCGCTTCAACCATATTTTATTTACCTTTATTTACGAGTCATCCGAAACATGTGCGCATCGAGGTTAATTCCGCGTCCATGAATGCCGAGGAGAGGTCATGAGCGTGCGTGTCGCCATTACCCATCGTACCGAATACCTCTACGACCGAGCGGTCGTCTTGTCGCCCCATGTGTTCCGGCTGCGGCCGGCGGTTCACTGCCGGACACCCATTACGGCCTATTCGCTGACGATCACGCCGGAAAAGCACTTTATCCACTGGCAGCAAGATCCTTTCGGCAATTACCAAGCCCGGGTCGTGTTTCCCGACCAGACGCGCAAGCTGACGGTGGCCGTCGACCTGGTGGCCGAAATGACGGTTATCAACCCGTTCGATTTCTTTCTGGACGATTCGGCCGAAACGATTCCCTTTAACTACGGCGAGCGGCTAAATAAGGAGCTTCTGCCCTACCTTGAAATCGATGAAGACGGTTCTCTTCTGCGGGACTGGGTGGATGGTATCGACCGTTCCCCACGCAAGACCGTCGATTTCCTTGTGGATCTCAACCGGCGACTCCGGCAGGATGTTGCCTACTCGATCCGAATGGAGCCGGGTGTTCAGGCCTGCGAGGAAACCTTGACGAAATCGCGGGGTTCATGCCGCGACTCCGCTTGGCTTCTGGTGCAGATTCTCCGCCGGCTCGGTCTGGCCGCCCGTTTCGTGTCCGGTTACCTCGTCCAGTTGGCGGCGGACATCAAATCACTGGACGGCCCCTCGGGTCCGGAAAGCGACTTCACCGATCTGCATGCCTGGACCGAGGTGTTCATACCGGGAGCCGGTTGGTTGGGGCTGGACCCGACCTCGGGGCTTTTTGCGGGAGAAGGCCACATTCCCCCAGCGTGTTCGCCGCATCCGACCGGTGCGGCCCCGGTCACAGGGGCCACCGATCCGTGCGAGGTCGAGTTTCGCTTCGTCAACAGCGTCAGACGAATTCACGAAGATCCCCGCGTTACCATGCCTTACAACGAAAATCAATGGGGGTCCATCGAGGCCAACAATTCTCGCTGAAGGTGTTGAACAGCCACGCAGGGGGT
>JBAVJU010000356.1:0-7039 GCA_049687935.1 Desulfobacterales bacterium
GCCTTCGCAGCCTAGAAGCCCTGCGGGCCGAAAAGCAGGGTGTGGCCTTAGAAGATCTCCAGAAAAAAAGCGCCGCCGAAATTCCCCTTGGCCGCTACGGCCGACCGGAGGAGCTGGCCCGCCTGGCAGTGTTTCTGTGTTCGTCGGCCAACACCTACATCACCGGCCAGACCGTGTTGGCCGACGGCGGACTCGTGCAGGCTTACTGAGACTGGGCATCATTTCCTTAAAAAATGTTCAGCAGCCACATTTTTGTTGTTTATAAAATAATATTTGACAAATTTGTTATGTTGCGAATTGGTGGATTAGGGACCTGTTCAGATGTGCACCCTCCGCGAAATGCCGTCGGACCGACAGTATGTCCGCGGTTGAGAATGGGTGAGGGCCAGGCTCGACCACCCCACACCCAACTGGCCCATTCGTTGCATTTCTGTCCAAGCAGTTTGACGGAGAAGGAGACCGATGGACTTTTCTTCATACAACCCTGAAACATTCTACGATGAGCTCTTTGAAGGCACCGGTCGACCCCGCCCAGGGGCCGACGTCCTGGCACGGCGCATCGAATCGCTGGCCGGCGGCGAGCTGATCTCGCTGCAGAAAGCGGCGGAAGCCACCTTGATGCAGATGGGGATCACGTTCAACGTGTACGGCGACAGCGAGGGCACCGAACGTATTTTCCCATTCGACATCATTCCCCGCATCATACCGGCCGCAGAGTGGGAGCGGATCGAAGCCGGCCTCAAGCAGCGCATCTTCGCCATCAACCGGTTCATCGACGACATCTATCACGACCGCAAGATCCTGAAGGATAGGATCATCCCGGAGGACTTGGTCTTTTCGGGGAAATCCTACCGCCCGCAATGCACCGGACTCAACCCGCCGCAAGGAATCTGGTGCCATGTCACCGGCACGGACCTCGTTCGCGACGCCGACGGCCAGTTTTACGTGTTGGAAGACAACTTGCGCTGCCCCTCGGGGGTCTCATACGTCCTTGAGAACCGGCAGGTTCTCAAGCGGACCTTTCCCCGGGTGTTCAGTGCCAGCCCGATCCGGCCTGTGGAAGACTACCCGAACCGGCTCCTGGAAATGCTCGAGCACATCGCCCCCGCCGGGTCGGAAGCGGCGTGCGCGGTGGTGCTCACCCCGGGTATCTACAATTCGGCCTATTTCGAGCATTCTTTTCTGGCCCGCCAGATGGGCATCGAGCTCGTGGAGGGGCGCGACCTTTTCGTGTCCGACGGAGCTGTTTACATGCGCACCACCAAAGGCCCCCGGCGGGTGGACGTCATCTACCGGCGCATCGACGATGACTTCATCGACCCGCTGGCCTTCAACCCCGATTCGATGCTCGGCATCCCCGGCATCATGGCGGTTTACGCGTCCGGTGGGATCGCCCTGGCCAATGCTCCTGGGACCGGAATTGCCGACGACAAGGTGATCTACGCTTACATTCCCAAGGTCATCCGCTACTACACCGGCGAAGATCCGATCCTGCCCAACGTTCCCACTTACATCTGCTGGGACGAAAAGCAACTCGCCTATGTGCTCGACAACTTGGACCAACTGGTCGTGAAATCGGCGAACGAATCCGGTGGTTACGGCATGCTGGTGGGGCCGCACGCATCGGCATCAGAGCGGGAGGCCTTCGCCCGGCGCATCAAGGCCGCCCCGCGGGACTACATGGCCCAGCCCACCATCAGCCTCTCGCGGGTGCCGACGATTGTCGACGACCATTTCGAAGGGCGCCACGTGGACCTGCGCCCCTACATTCTCTATGGGAGCGACATTTATGTCCTTCCCGGCGGACTGACCCGGGTGGCACTGCGCAAAGGGTCCCTGGTCGTCAACTCTTCCCAGGGCGGCGGCAGCAAGGACACCTGGGTCCTGGAGGAATCGGCAGTAGCCGGTGGCCAAAAACAACAGTAATTTATGGGAGGAGGCACTCGAAGATGCTCAGCCGCGTTGCCGAAGCCATCTACTGGATGTGCCGCTACATCGAGCGGGCCGAGAACGTCGCTCGGTTTATCGACGTCAACCTGCACCTGATGCTCGATCTGCCGGTGGATCCCGAGGGCCAGTGGGAACCACTGATCACCGTCACCGGCGACCGCCTGGTTTTTAAAGGCCGCTACGGCGAGCCGAGCGCCGAAAACGTGATCCGTTTCCTAACATTCGACCTCGACTATCCGAACTCGATAGTCGCCTGTCTGCAGGCGGCACGGGAAAATGCGCGCCAGGTGCGGGAAATCATCTCTTCGGAAATGTGGGAGCAGGTCAACCGTTTCTATCTCATGGTCGCCGAAGCCTCGCGCAACGACCGGGCGTTCGACCGATGGCACCAGTTTTTCGAAGAAGTGAAGCTGAACAGCCACTTGTTGACCGGTTTGACGGAAGTGACCATGTCACACGGTGAGGCATGGCATTTCGCCTCCATGGGGCGACTGCTGGAGCGGGCCGACAAGACCTCCCGCATTCTGGATGTAAAGTATTTTATACTGCTGCCGAAGGTCGAGTATGTCAACACGCCCTACGACAACATCCAGTGGGCGGCGGTTCTCAAATCCGTCAGCGGTTTGGAGATGTACCGCAAGCAGTACCACCGCATCAACCCGAAGAGCGTTTGTGAATTTCTGATCTTCGACCGCCAGTTCCCCCGCGCTATTCGCTACTGCCTGACCACCGCCGAATCCTCCCTGTACGCCGTCACGGGGAACGCAGCCGGCACGATTTGCAATACTGCCGAACGCAAGCTGGGCCGCCTGAGAGCCGATCTCGACTACGCCGACATCGACGAGGTCTTCCACATCGGAATGCATGACTACCTGGACCGTTTCCAGACGAAACTGAACGCCGTCGGAGATGCCCTGGGATCCATCTTTTTCGGCAGTACCGCCGCAGCACCTCCGAAGTCGATTGCGGACCCCACCTGCTAAGCAGGACCCATCCACTGTATCCTTAAAGGCACTGATCGGTTTCCGATCGAGAAATGGGCCATTTTCTACAGGTTCGAGGTAATCAAGGAATCGCGCGGAGGCATACTCTGGTTCGCCGCACGAGCGAACCCCAACCCGGCCGCGCCCCTTGGTCACGCCATTGGATTTATTGACGCCGATCTGTCCCAAAGTAGGCGGGGGAATAGCTGAAAAGAGCGCTTGGATGGAGGGAAGCTAATCAGCTATTCGTTCGACATCCACCGTCACACTGAGTTCGTGGCTGCCGCTGCTGAACACGATTCCTTTGAGCGGCGTCACATCGGCATAGTCCCGGCCCCATGCGACGGTTATGTGCTGATCGCACGGCAGCTTGTCGTTGGTCGGGTCGAAATCAACCCATCCGTTCCCGGGGACAAAGACCGAAAACCACGCGTGGGAAGCATCCGCCCCTTCAAGATGCGGCTGGCCCTCAGTCGGCAAGGTTTCAACGTAACCGCTGGTGTAGCGGGCCGCCAATCCGATCGACCTCAGACAGCCGATGGCGAAATGAGCAAAATCCTGGCAAACACCCCGACGGTGCCGCAACAGTCCATCGAGCGGGGTGGTAATGGTGGTGAATCCGGGAACGTATTCGAAATCGGCATGGATGCGGTGCATCAAATCGGCGACGCCTTCCAGCAGACCGCCGTTTTCGGGAAACGACGCTGCCGCGTAACCGGCCAGTTCCGGAGACGGTGCGGCCAAGGGGGAGGCCAAGACGAATTGGCGGGCATCGATCGCCTCCGGGTTGTGCATCTCCAGGAGGCGTTCCCGCGCCCGAAGCCAGGGCAGGTCGCCCTCTACACCGGCTTTCCGCAGTTCTGAGCGAAGCCGCACACGGCTGGTGGCGGTGACTGTCAGGACATCGTGGGGCTGATGAATGGAAAAATAGACCACGCGGTTACCGAAAAAATCACGGTGCTCGCGTGTATCGATGGCGGGGGGCACAATCGCCAGACGGCTTTTTTCGACCTCCTGGTAGGGCAGCTCCCGTGGCAGCAGCCGGGTCAAATTGTAGCAAAGACTGACCGGTTCGTGATAGATGTACCGGGTCTTGTGGACAATCTGGAAGGTCATCTGTCCACCTCTGTCCGACCGGCAGGCATCTGGCGCGACACCGGGATGTGGCTGAAGTAAACCAGGTTCAGCGCGTCGGAGGTCCGCGCCAGCAAATCGGTCAGCTGCAATAGAAAGCGCTCCAGATGCGGATAGGTGGCTGTGTCCGCCGATGCCTCCGTCAGGTGGTTCGGGTCGCAGAGGCGCAGCAGCGTGACGGCCTCGAGGACCAGGCGTTCTTCCGTGCTCAGGCGATGAGTGCCGCGTTCCCGCGGCAGGGTGGCGATGTGTTTTTGCAGCCGGTTGACCTGGTAGATGACCGAGCGCGGATTGGTGTCGTCCAAGAGAAGTTGATCCAGCACGGTTTGCAAGTGCAAGCGCGATCGAAAACGGCGGCGATAGGTGATGATGTTTTCGGTTGTCGACAAAACCGCTTCGAGCAGCAGATGTTCAACGGCCGAAGGGTACCGCCTGACAAGAGACGACCGCAAGATGGTGCAGAAAACCGTGCTGCGCTCGAGGCGGCGGCCGATGTCCAGCAGCAGCCATCCCTGCTCGCGGGTCATGCTCTCGCTGTTCAGACCCGCAAAGGCCATCATGGCCATTATCAACTGGTCGAGGTCGTTGGCGACACCGGACAAATTCACCGGCGTGATGCGTTGATTCTTTTTCCACTGTTCCTCGATCCGGTTGATCACCCTCCAGGAATCCGTCGACCACAAGTGCCGGACTGCGTAAGCCGCCTGAATCATGTGCTGCAGGGTTGTCGCCAGGCTGCCGGGACGCTGCAGGTCTCCGAGCAAGGCCTGCAGTTCCTCTTCCGGCGGCACCTTGCCCCAGTCGCCGGTTCCGGGCGCGGTCGTGGAAGTGATTTCGGTCAGACCGGCCAGGGCGCGAAGCAGCTGCTGCAGACACTCGGCATCGGACGAATCCTGGCGGTGATCTGTCTGGGTGTAACTGCGCAGAACGGTTCGCAGCAGCCGGATGACGCCTTCGGCCCGCTCCGCGTACCGCCCCACCCAAAAGAGATTTTCGGCCGCCCGACTGGGCAACGCACTGCTGCTCTTGAGATTCTCTTCGATGCGTTCGGACTGCACCCACAGACTCACGTACTTCTGCGCCTCCAAAGCCAGCACCCAGGCATCTTTGCTGATCGAGACCCTCTGGTCGGCGCCCTGCAGATGGCCGCTTTGGAAGGCACTAAGGGCCAGCCCGCCGGGCATGGTGCAGTAACTGCCGTTGCAGGCAGCCAGAAAGGTGCGGAAAAACTCGTGGCGCGGCTGCAGCCGGCCGTCGACCAGTGCCGGGGCGGTGGGAAAAAGCAGCTTTTCCCTTCCCACATATCGCTGTGGATGAGTTTCGATGCGCACCCTCAATTCCTCGAGGGCATCTCTGTCGTCTCCGGGAACGATCTGCAATCGGCCGTCGGTAGACTGAATCACCAGGCCTGAAAGGTGCTTCAGCACGTAACCCAACCCTTCGGGACGCCCGCACCACCAGGTTGCCGGTGTGGTCAGCAGCAGTTCTTGATCCAGAAAATGGCGCGCAATGGCGGGTAAAAACTCGGTCAGGCCAGGGCTTTCGAGCAAGCTGCTGCCCAAGGGGTTGACGACCGTGACGTTGAACCGGCGCATGGCTTCGAGCAGGCCGGCCACACCCAGGCGGGAGTCCGACCGCAGTTCCAACGGGTCACAAAAAATATCGTCAACCCGTCGCAGCAAAACGTCGAGCGGTTTTAACCCGTCCAGGGCCTTGAGCCACACAATCCCGTTGCGAACCATCAGGTCATCGCCCTGCACCAGGGTGAACCCGAGGTAAGCCGCCAGGTAGGCCTGCTCAAAGTAAGTCTCGTTGGCCGGGCCGGGGGTCAAGACGCCGATACCGGGATTCGGTTTGTGCTGTGGAGCGATTTCGGTCAGAGCGGTTCGCAGCGTACGAAAAAACTGGGCCAGCCGGCGCACGCGACAGTCTCGGATCAAATCCGGGAAAACGCGCGCCATAACCGTTCGATTTTCAAGGGCATAACCGGCACCCGAGGGCGCCTGAACCCGGTCGCCGACCACCTGGAACTGTCGGTCCGGCCCCCGGGCGAGATCGACCGCCAGGAAGGTGACCTGCCGGTCACCGGGATGGCGGATGCCGTCGCAGGCTCTTAGAAACCCTGGATGACCGTAAACCAGCTCCGGCGGCAGCAACCCCTCCTTCAATAGGGTTCGGGCACCGTAAAGATCTGCGAAGATCAGATCCATGAGCTGAGCGCGCTGCGACAGGCCGATCTCAAGCCGATCCCAGTCGTCGCTGGCGATGATCATCGGTATCGGATCCAATTCCCATGGCCGATGCAATCCGTCCGGATCACCGTGCACGTTGTAGGTCACGCCGTTTTCGCGCAGCAGCCGCCTGATTTCCCGATGCCGGCGCTCCAAAATTTCAGGGCCAAGCGCTCCGATGGCGTTGATGTATGGCTGCCAACTTTGGCGCACACCACCGGCGGCAACGTCCCACATCTCGTCATCGGAACCGGCTGCGGCAGCGTATCCCAGTAAAAGACCGTCACCGGCAGCGGGGACAATGGCGTCTGTCTGACCGGCCGGTATTGAATGGTTAGGGGTCATCTTTTGTTTTACTCATATCAAGACGATCAATCGCACGTCGACTCAGATCATCGGATCGGGCTTCAACCGCAGATCAAGTGTATACGGATACTCCGTTGCAGGGTCTTCCGACGGCGGGCTCATCGGTCCCGGCGGGTGAACATGCGGATGAAACCGACCCATCCGCAAAACATCCGGCGGCGGCTGCAGAGGGCCGGGTGTGTGCCCGTGGTTCCAGAATCGACTGATCCGGCGTCCTTCCGCCTCAAAGGCGTTGACAGGGAAGGTATCATAATGGCGACCACCGGGATGGCTGACGTGGTATGTGCAGCCGCCGATGGACCGACCGTTCCAGGTGTCGATCAGATCGAAGACCAATGGCGAGTGGACGCCGATGGTCGGATGCAGCGCAGAGGG
>JBAVJU010000357.1:0-5822 GCA_049687935.1 Desulfobacterales bacterium
CCAGGAGACACTCAGGGACTATGCAGAGCAGATCGACCTGAAGGTCATTTACCAGGAGGGGTACGATCTCGAAGGATTTCTGCGCAATGTGGCCTACCGGGAAGCCAACCGCTGTACTTATTGCTATCATGACCGGCTTTACAGCACCGCTTTGATGGCCCGGCACGGCAAGTTCGACGGTTTCAGCACCACGCTGCTCTACAGCAAGTTCCAGAAGCACGAGACGATCAAATCGATCGGCGAGGCTGTCGGTCAGTCGGTCGGCGTGCCCTTTTACTACCGCGATTTTCGCCCGGGATGGAAAGAGGGCGTCGACGAGTCCAAGCGGCTTGGTCTGTATCGCCAGCAATACTGCGGGTGCGTTTATAGCGAAAAAGAAAGATTTTACAGGCATAGGCTCTAAGATAAAGGTTTTGGACTGCGTTATCGGTCGTTGGCGTATTACAATACAGCCCTCTCCCTCTGGCCTTTCCAAAACCATTATCTTAAAGCCTATAGCGCGGGTCACTTGATAGATGTTTTCAAACTTCATTTACTTCATCATCGTTCTGCTGATATACGCCACTTACCAACCAGCGGCAGAAACCAATTTCACGCCGCTCGACACGGGGCTGCTCTTTGCCGCGCTGCACGTCTTGTTCATCGCCTATAACAGGTCTCTTTTTCACAGTCTTCAGCGCCGGGTGACGAGGGAAAGCTTTACACGCCTCGACAACCGGTTCAACAACCTTCTCACGCGCCAGTCGATCCTGTCGATCGCCCTTTTCGCCATCGACGTTTACGGGTTGAGCCTGCCGTCGTTTTTCATCTCTTGGCCGCTATTTTCGAGAATGCCAACCCTGCTGGCCCTGGTCTTTCTGGCACTGTTCGTTTCCTATCTGGCCGTCGTCTGGGCATTCGCCTACGACGCTCACCGGCGCCTGTATGGATCGGATATCTCCCGGTCGGCCTACGTCTGGTCCCAGATCTCCTTCTCGGTACCCGTGCTGCTGCCCTGGCTGGTGCTCTCGGCCATCACCGACCTGATCAACTCCCTGCCCTTTGCGTGGCTCAAGAACCAACTGGCAACCACGACCGGATCGGTGGTCTATTTCATGTTTTTTCTCGTGATCGTGGCGGTTATCGGTCCGGCCATGATTCAGAAATTCTGGCGCTGCCGTCCGCTGGAGGACAGCACGATGCGGCAGCGGATCGAGGCCCTGTGCAAAAAGGCGAATCTCGAATACGCCAACATTCTCTATTGGCCGATATTCGGCGGTCGCATGATCACGGCCGGCGTCATGGGCCTGATAAAAAAATTCCGGTATATTCTCGTCACCAGCGCCCTCCTGAACAGCCTTCAGCCGGCCGAGATCGATGCGGTCATCGCCCATGAGATCGGACACGTCAAACGCTACCACCTGGTCTTCTACCTCGTCTTCTTCGCCGGCTTCATGGTCCTCACCTACGCGACCTACGATCTGATCTTCTACGCCGTTATTTACACCGAGCCGATGTTTCAATTTTTCAGTCGGTTCGGGTTCAACCCGGTGACCCTGACCTCCGTGTTTCTGAGCGTGAACATGGTGGTGATCTTTCTGATTTATTTTCGGTTCATATTCGGCTACTTCATGCGCAATTTCGAACGCCAGGCCGACGGCTACGTTTACACGCTCTTCGACACGGCCCAGCCGCTCATCAGCACGCTCGAGAAAATCGCCTACACCAGCGGTCAATCACCGGATCGCCCCAACTGGCACCACTTCAGCATCAGCGAAAGGATCGGCCATCTGGCCCGTTGTGAAGTCGATCGCCGCACCATCGATCGGCACGATCGCAAGGTCAGAAACAGCATCCTGGTCTTCGTCGGCAGCATGGTGTTGGTGGCCGCGGTCGGATACGGCCTCAACTTCGGGGAGACCGGTAAACAACTGAGCAGCCACTTCTTCGAAAAAATCATCCTCAGGGAGATCGAAAAGCATCCGCAGAATCCCAACCTTTACAAAGTGCTCGGCGATCTGTACTACGAAACCGGCAACCTCGGCGGGGTTCAGCAGGCCTACGAGGCCTCTCTGAAACTCAATCCGGAAAACCCTAACGTGCTCAACAATTTGGCCTGGCTGTATGCCACCGCCGAAGACCCGCGTTTCCGGAATCCGGTCCGGGCGCTGGATTTGGCCAAGGCCGCCGCGGGTCTTCTCGAGGAGCCGCACATTCTCGACACGCTGGCGGAATGCTACTTCGTCAACGGTCAGTATGCAAAAGCCCTCGAAACAGCGCAACGCGCCCTGCGGTTGGCACGCGAGAATCGCACCTACTATCAGGAGCAAGTGGAGAAGTTTAAAAAAGAAGCGGGACCGTCGGCCTGACACCCCCTCCGCGGGGCAGAAATCCGCGGCGAGAATATGTACCGTTCAGATTTCGCCATGTAAAGGTTCTCCGATAACCACTGCTCAACGGGGAAGTTCGACGCGGTGAAAGGACTCGGCCAGTTCGAAAGGCTCGCCCTCGGCCATTGACCGACAGCGCTCCCGCAGCCAATCCTCGAGGTTGGAGATGCCCAACTCTCTTACCTGACTCGCATGGCAGCGCAGGGCGGCCAGTTTGAGTGCGAAGGTGGCGGTGATGTCGGAGCGATAGTTGACGTCCTCTGCGGCCCAGAAGAGCAGTTCCCGCACTTTATGCGGCTCCAGTCCCTCGGCCAGCATGTCCGGGTAGGCCAGATGATCCCGAGCGTAGGGAAATACCGCATCCAAAACGACCTGACCGGCGATGCGGTGGTCGCGGTGCCAGACGTATCGCCGGTAAGGATCCGAGGTCACCACGGTCTGCGGCCGATACCGTCGAATGACCCTGACGATCTGTTCGCGAAAGGCGGGCGTGTCTTCCAGCCCCTGGTCGGGCAAGCCCAGAAAATCAACCGCAGCCACCCCGAGCAGTCGGGCGGCGGCCATTTGCTCCTTCTCCCGCACCGCGGCCAACTCTTCCGAATTCAGGTGGCGGTCGGTGGTCCCTTTTTCACCGCGGGTGCACACCACGTAGACCACTTTTTTGCCGGCACGGGTCCAATTGGCGACCGTTCCGGCCACACCGAACTCGGCGTCGTCCGGATGAGCCGATATCACCAGCATATCGGTTGACGCCATATTTTCTTTCATGAAATAGCTCCTATTGTACAGAGCCCGGCATATTCCGCGGCCAGCGCTGCCGCCACCTTCGACCAGCTGAACTGCCGCACCGAGGCACGAATATCGGCGGCGGACACGGTTTTTCGGGCTTTATCGGGTAGAAAGGTTTCGATCGCATCAGCCAGTAAACGGGGGTCAGCCTCGGTCACCACCTGCCCGGTGCGGCCCTGTTGCAGAATGCTCTCCATGGCCCCGACGGGTGTGGCCACCACGGGTGTGCCGCAAGCCAGGGCCTCGAGACCGACCAGACCGAAGCTTTCATAAAGAGACGGCACGACCAGCACGTCGGCGGCGCTGTAATACGGCGGCAGTCGATCCTGATCAATCCTTCCGGCAAACGTCACGGTATCCTGCAACCCGAGGTCACGGGCCTGTTTTTGCAGGCGTCGTGTCATGGGGGACGCCAGGCCGTCACCACCGACAAGCACCAGCCGCAGCGACTCAACCCTTCGCAGATACGTCATCGCCGTCACCAGACGGTCGATGCCCTTCACCGAATCGAACCGGCCGACGAAGAGAACGATCGGGTGATCGGGCGCGAACCCGAGCCGATGCCGTGCCTCTGCCATATCCAGCGGGCGGAACAGGTTCAGGTCGACGCCGCAGGGGACGACACCGATTCTATCCGACACGGCATTATAGATTCGAACCAGCTGCACTTTGTCTTTTGCAGTCGTGGAAAGGACCCGTTCACAGGTTGCCGCGAGATTCTTCTCCGTGGCGATGCGCAGCTGCGGCTCGGGCTTCCCTACGCCGGTGCTGTTCTTGACGGCACCCAGTGTATGAAAGGTGATGACATGCGGCCGCTGCCACCTCTCCCGGGCCATCTCCCCCAGCGAACCGGACAACCAGTAGTGGCTGTGGATCAGGTCATAATCAAGGAAGTGGCGGTTTCGATACGCCTCCAGCGCCTGGTAGAAATCCGCTATATGCCGGTGGAGCGCTTCTTTGGGAATATTTAAACCGTTTCCGGTACTCAGGTGAACGAGCCGCACGTTTTCAGCCAGTGCGATGACGGGGTTGCCGACTTGAGCGGTCCGCCGGGTGAAGATGTCCACCCTGTGGCCCATTCGTCCCAGCTCCCTGGCGGTCTCCCGGATATAGACGCTCATGCCGCCGGTGTCCCTGCTGCCCAGAGGGCCGAGCGGACTGGAGTGGATGCTGATTATCGCAATCCTGAGAGACTTCATCTGAATTTAATCCACTTCCATTTGGCCGGCGCTTTTAAGGCCTTCGAAAAAATAAGGCGGCCATTTTGGCGAAGTTTCACACAAGGTCGACCCGGCAGCGGTAAAGCGGCAGCGGCCGCCCGCCGAGACGCTGCTTGTAGGCTTCACCGCCTTTTAAGAAGTCGTAGGTCCTCAAGCCGGACCGGATCGCGTCCCGAATGCTGAGAACCTTGCTGAGAAGACCCACGCTCAACGCGGCGAAGAGCTCATTGTAAGCGCTGTTGTAAAGGTAGCGGCAAGACCGGTAGTCGAAACAGATGACCGCGGCCGCGGGTTCCGATTCGATGGCGAAGGTGAAAAGTTTGAAAATGTCAATTTCCACCAGGGCTGTAGCCATCATTTTAAAGAATGTGCTCATGTCGGCCGACATGAAAGCGGCCTTGTCGGGACGATTTTTCTTGAACAGCCGCACGAAGGTGTCCATTGCCTTTGCGACCTCGACCGGCTTTTCGGCGATGTGGAGATCGAGAGCCGCGGTTTCCCGCAGCCGCCTGAATTTGCGTCGAATTTCGTGCCGTTCTTTGCCGCTCAAGTGCTGCAGATAGGCATCCCAGGTCCTTGGCAGATCCACCACCATGGCGAGGTCCTGCGGGTCGGCGGAAAACCGGCAGCCCAGCTGCGCCGCCAAACCGGCCAAAACACGGATGACCGCCGAGTCGGCTCTGACGGCGTCGAGCACCAGGTGAGCTATCCCCTGCCCGCGAATGTCCCTGACGAGGGCAGTGAAAAACGTCGCTTCCTGGCCGGGGGCAACGACAAAGTCAAGGTAATCACAGATGGCGGCATCTCCCATGAAAAAAGCCGTTTGACCTCGGATCATCAGCGGCGCGACACCGATAACCGCGCTGCGGTTTCTCACCGACCGCAGAAACGGCGTCATCTCCTTTCCGAAACAGCGCCACCAGGCGTTCAACCAGGCCGGCAGAACGAAAAGACAGTCCCAGTCAAGGCGCTGGCTTGGGTCGGACCACACATCCGCCAGGCTCGTCAGGCTCTCTTCCGTAACCGTATACGTCGGATGCAGGGAACTCGGCATTTTGAAACCGGGCCGCTTGGGTGTCATCGGCTTATCTATAGGCTTTAATTTAAACACTCATGACGCTTCGGGCCGCCACGGTGCATTAAAGCGATTGTGTCAGTTGAGTCCCGCTGCGGCGGGATTAAATCAGTTTTGTCAGTTGAAGGAAATCATCGATTTTAAAGACTAAACCCACATGGCCCTTACGACATCACTGGTTAAGGGTTCCGGGTACTGAGTTTCAGTTTCAAGTTTCAAGTTTCTATTTATGGTGCGGCATCACGGCAAGGTCACGGACCGGCCGCTGCGCGCGGCCTCGGCCAGCGCGTCGAGGACTGTCAGATTGGCCACGCTTTCGGCGGCCGGATAGGCCGGTGCAACTGCGCCTTGGACGGCATCGGCAAAGTG
>JBAVJU010000358.1:0-4578 GCA_049687935.1 Desulfobacterales bacterium
GTCATCCAATACCTTGGGTGGGCGGTGGTTTTCGGTTCCCTGGCTGGTGTGTTTATCCACGGTCTGGGGAGATACATCGCCAGGGGCAGAAAGGAGCGCTAATCGATGACATCGAACAACATGGTCAACATATATCTGTACACCCGTTACGAGCGGTTTTGGCACTGGATGCAGACGTCCCTGATTCTTCTGCTGCTGGTGACCGGCTTTGAACTCAATGGCCTGTTCACCCTCTTCGGTTTCAAGGCCGCCGCCGAGATTCACAACTATTCCGGCCTCACCTGGTTGATTCTGTTCGCGTTTTTCGTGTTCTGGCTCTTCACGACCGGTGAGTGGCGACAGTATGTCCCGACCACGCGGAAGATGCTCTCGGTGATCCGCTATTACACCTACGGCATTTTTCGAGGAGAACCGCACCCGGTGCCCAAGCGCAAGGACGCCAAGCACAACCCCCTGCAACGGTTGGTCTACCTCTCCCTGGCGGCCGCTCTGCTTCCGGTGCAGATGGCAACCGGTTTCCTCTACTGGGGTTACAACTCATGGAAAGACTGGGGACTCGGCTGGTTGTCCCTCGAGGTGGTTGCGGCCATACACCTGGCCGGGGCTTTTGCGATTCTGTCATTTCTCATCGTCCACATCTACATGATCACGACCGGTCACACGGTGTTCGCACACACCCGTGCCATGATCTCCGGCTGGGAACTGGTTCAAGAGGGGACGAAAATCGAGGACTGGGAACAAAAGAAAAGGAAGGCGCCCCAGCCGGTCGCCTGAACTCAGGCCGCGTAAGCGTTCACAGGGCACCGCATCTGCTTTGTTGTCGGGCACTTGAAGTACAAAAATACGTCTGCGCGCCCGACGCCTTGCATCTGCGGCACCCTGTAAACGCTTACAATTAGTTGGTTTGAAGCGCATCGGACTTTGCAACCCTGTGAACGGTTACCAGGCCGCCGCTCATCAACCGAAGATTTTAGGGCGAGACCCTTTAACCACTGCTGCTTCCAAACGGCCCCTGTTTCCAATCGGGGCCGTTTCATTTCAGCCCTACCAGTTCAATACGGCCTTGCTCGTATGCTTCCGAACGGCAAATGTCGTCTGCCTATTGAATACCAGCATCGAATCTTGTAAGGTGACCGATCGGATACACCTTCAACACTTACAGCATTTGCAGAGGAGGCCGTGATGAATTTTGAATCGATAGAAGAAATCCTGAAGTTTGCCATTGAAAAAGAGCAGGAGGCTGCCGTTTTTTACGAGGAAGTCGCCCAGCAGGAATCCTTTTCGGGGGCCCGGAAGACCTTCCTCGAATTTGCCGCCGAAGAGCGCAAGCACCAGGCCATGCTGGAGCATTTCGAGGGTAGCCGGGAAAAGATCAAAGCTTACAAGCTGAAATGGATTCCCGACATGAAACGCAGCGATTACATGGTGGAGATGAAGTACGAAAAAGGGATGCACTTTACCGACATCCTGCGGCTGGCCATGAAGCGCGAAGAAAAAGCCCTGGCGCTATACAACGAACTGCAGCGTAAAACCGATCAAGATGAGTATATCAAAATGTTCAAGATTCTGGCCCAGGAAGAAGCCAAGCATAAACGTTATCTCGAGACCCTTTATGACGATTTCATGGCCGAGCAGGGGGACTAAACCGTCCTGGGTGATATGGAGCAAAAAGCAAGCGGCATTTCTCCATCTTCTGGAGCTGCGCTACTGGCCGGATTGGTGGGCGTCGGCTTGCTGACGCTTATCGTCATTCAATTTTCGTCGAGCCAGTGGCGCCGCGCCTTTCGAATCAAGTTTCATCGATGGCTTTTATGGCGTTGCTGCGTTGGCGTTTTCATTCATTCAAAACATATTTCCCGTGAGTTACACCCTTTCACTCTTTCGTCCACACCAACCCGTCCGCAATGTTTGCAGATTACCCTTCGGGCCAGCGGGGATTGGACGAGAAATGTCGGCCGAATCGTAGAGGGAGACCGCATCCATCTGCAGAGTCCCTTATGCATTGATGAGTAATCCCTATGAAGGTATGCTCCATGAAAGGAATCAATTATCGGCACTCGTATTTAATAGTATTCTGGCCGGCCATCATGTTTGCTGTTGTGTTATTATTCCTGACGGCTGCTGCGGCTGCCTCTCAAAAAACCCAGCCGGCAGAATTTATATATTTAGATCAAAAGTGGCTGGGTGATTTTGACGGGATGGCCAAACGTCGTGAAATCCGTGCGCTGGTGGTTTACAGCAAAACATTCTATTTTCTGGATCAAGGCCGCCAGCGCGGGGCCACCTACGAACTGCTCAAGCAGTTTGAAAAATTCGTCAACGAGAAGCTCAAGACCAAGACCCTGAAAGTCAGGGTTTTGTTTGTTCCTGTCAGCCGCGATCAGCTCATTCCCTGGCTGGTGGATGGCCGCGGGGATATCGCGGTCGCCAATCTGACGATCACGTCGCAGCGACAGAAGCAGGCCGATTTCTCCGATCCTTTGGCGACCGGCGTCAAGGAGCTGCTGGTCACCGGACCGGCGGCGCCAGCAGTGAAGAACCTGGAGGATTTAGCCGGCCAGGAGATTCACGTGCGTCGCTCGAGCAGTTACCACGAGAGCCTGATGCAGTTGAACCAATCTTTCCAGCGGGACGGCAAGCCGAAAATGAATCTGGTTCTAGCCGATGAGACCTTCGAGGACGAGGATTTGCTGGAGATGGTCAATGCCGGCTTGATTCCCATGATCGTCATGGACAGCCACAAAGCAGAGTTCTGGGAGCAGGTCTTCGACAATATCAAGGTCCATCCCGACATCGCCGTTAGAAGCGGTGGTGAGATAGCTTGGGCGTTTCGCAAGTCCAGCCCGAAGCTGAAGGCGGTGGTCAATGAATTCGTCAAGGATCACAAGAAGGGAACACTGTACGGTAATATTCTCCTGAAACGGTATCTGCGCGATACAGAATATGTCAAAAACGCAATCGCTCAGAAGGAATTGGAAAAATTTGAGGCCATGGTCGCCCTGTTTAAAAAATATGCCGGCCGGTATGACTTTGATTATTTGATGATCGGCGCTCAGGCGTATCAGGAGTCCGGTCTTGACCACAGTAAACGCAGTTCGGCAGGGGCCATCGGCGTGATGCAGATGCTGCCGTCAACGGCTGCCGATCCCAATGTCGGCATTCCCGATATTGAAAAGCTGGACAAAAACATTCATGCCGGGACCAAATATTTGCGGTTTATCGTCGACCGGTATTTTAATGACGAGGCGATGGACGATGCCAACAAGATGCTCTTCGCCTTTGCATCCTACAATGCGGGGCCGGCGCGGGTCATCAGCCTGCGCAATAAAGCCGCCAAGATGGGGCTGGATCCCAATGTCTGGTTCCACAACGTGGAGGTGGTTGCCGCCAAGGAAATCGGCCGGGAAACCGTTCAATATGTGAGCAATATCTACAAGTATTACATTGCCTACCGCATGGTTGTTAATCAGTTAGAAAAAAAAGAAAAATTGATGAAGGAGCAATTCGCCCAGTAGAAAACGAATTCAAACACATTTTGCATGCAAGATGGTACCAAGACAGGCCGTGCCAAAAACCGCAGGGTCGAGTTCAAGGCAGCTCAATAGGCGGCAATGGGCTTAAGGGGACATTCGATCGGGGATGTCCCCTTTCTACTTCTTCTCGACCGGAAAGGTCATGGTCGCCCCGAACCAACCGACAATCGAAACCATCGGAAAGAGGGCGAGAGAAAGGAGCAGATAGATCAGGCTGCCGCTCTGAACGCCGTCCATGATCTCGGGATCGTTGAGGCGCCAGAAGAACAGAATAATGGCGACCACGAGCAGGACCAGGGACAGTGGAATTTTGATCGCAATCGGTTTCATCATCCGGGCCATGTAGTTGTACCACCACGTGAAAAGACCGGTGGCCATGGCGATGACTCCGAACAGGATGCCGCCCGCGAGGCAGTGAAAGGCCGTGGTTTCAAACGACTTGTTTCCGGTGATGATGTAGAGGACGTTGAAAAAGGGGTTGGCGAGAAAGAAAACGATCGGGAAATGAACGGTCATCGGGTGCGGGTGCCGGCGGAAAAACGGGTTGGTTTCCAGCAGCCAGGCGACGGCACGCGGTATCTTTCGTTCGACCACTTTTTCTTCCTTTTTGACCACGCCTACCTGAGGGTACCGCGCGAGGACTTCCGTGCCGTGCGGTGCGGCTTGAATATCGGTGGTTAAATCCGTTCCGGCATGATGGCGGCGCATGTGGAGGCCGCTTTTCCACATTTTGCTTCCACTGACGTCGTATACTTTGCCCTCGTAGGCGATGAGAATCTTTTTGCCGTCTTGACCGTTGTTTTCCGCGAGCGTTTGGGGATCGAATTCCTGCATGGGCAAATGACCTCCGGGATGTGTTTCAAACCAGAAAGTTAGCGATAAAGGCAACGAGCATCACCAAAGGGTAATAACTGGCCCGATTAAAGAGTGCCATGGCATGCGTGCGTTGCCTTGTGCGATAGAGCTGCAAAGCCGGCGGCAAAAGCAAACCGGTCCCGAGCAAGAAAGAAACTGCAGTTAAAAAAGGTTCAAAACCGATTTTCGA
>JBAVJU010000359.1:0-1643 GCA_049687935.1 Desulfobacterales bacterium
GGCAATTCTTCCGATCGACCCCGACATGGTGGAAGACATGCTGCACTTCTTCTCGGATTACCAGCACCTCACCCGCGCCTTCAAGCGGCTCAATCGCGAGGTGAAAACCCTGCTGGCGATGGACAGGCATCGTGAGCCCCACCGCTACGACGAGTGGGCCGAAAATATCGTGTCCGGTGGCAACAGGCCCTCGCTCATGAAGTCGATCCTCGAAGAGTAACACGCAGGGATCCGGTCCTGGGAAAACCATTTGACGCTGAAAACATGAATCGGCTATTCCAGCAAGTGTGCAGCGCTGCCACTGAAATAATCGAGCACAAAAGTTACACCAACACGGCCATCGGAACAGCCATCATCCGACCTGTCAAAGTCCTGCTCGAAGACCAGAAAAGCGTGTCGACGGTGAGTCGAATGCTGACGGGAAAATACGGCCTGAAAGATGTCTGCCTGAGCGTTCCCTCTGTGGTCGGCATTGCGGGCGTGGTGGACGCACTTCTGCCACGCCTGGACGCGGCGGAACTGAAAGGCCTGCAGCGGTCGGCAGCGTTTTTAAAAGACAACATCAGCGGACTCAATATCTATTGATGAGTTCATTTAACGACATCCTTCAACTGAGTCCGAAAGGCCTGTATTGCGGCGAGGGTGGCTTTTACATCGACCCCTGGCAGCCGGTCGACAAGGCCGTCATCACTCACGCGCACGCAGATCATGCCCGTTGGGGCTGCCGCCGTTATTTGTGCGCGGCAGACGGAAAAGGCGTTCTGCAGGCAAGGCTGGGCAGCGATGTCCCCATCGAGACGCTGGATTACGGGGAAGTCAAGACCGTAAACGGCGTCGCGCTTTCCTTGCATCCGGCCGGGCACATCCGGGGATCGGCCCAGGTGAGAATTGAAAAAGACGGCCGGGTTTGGGTGGTATCCGGGGATTACAAGCGCGAGCCCGATCCGACCTGCAGCCCGCTGGAGCCGCTTCGCTGCCACGTGTTTATCAGCGAATCGACTTTCGGGTTGCCGATTTTCCGGTGGCCGGACCCGGAAAGGGTAATGGCGGACATCAATGCGTGGTGGCAGTCGAACCGGGATCAGGGCCGCACCAGCATCCTGTTCGCATACGCGCTGGGAAAGGCCCAGCGGATTATGGCCGGTCTCGACACGACCATCGGACCGATTCTGACCCACGGTGCCGTCGAAAAATTCAATTCGTGCTACCGCGAAACCGGAATTCCGCTTCCGCCCACCCAGTATGTCAGCGCTCTTGATGACAAACAGATTCTAAAGGGCGCCCTGGTTATCGCCCCGCCGTCGGCCGACAACCCAAGTTGGCTGCGCAAGTTCCCGGACCGGGCCCGGGCGTTTGCATCGGGCTGGATGCGCATCAGGGGCAACCGCCGCCGCCGATCGGTCGATCGGGGTTTCGTGCTTTCGGATCACAGCGACTGGGACGGATTGGTTGAGACCATCGCGGCGACCGCTGCGGAGAAAATCGTCGTCACCCACGGCTACGCAGCCGAAATGGCCCGCTGGCTGAATGAAGGCGGCTGTCAAGCAGAAGTGATTCCCACGGTTTTCCGCGGTGAAGAAGACACTGCCGAGGGCGAAACTGAATCATGAAAGCCTTTGCCGAACTGTATCGCCGTCTGGATG
>JBAVJU010000360.1:0-15603 GCA_049687935.1 Desulfobacterales bacterium
GCTTGAATCGATTCAACAAATGCATATTGTAAATTGAAAAATAAAAACAAAGGAGCCATAAAATGAAAGTAACGGTTAAATGTTTTTCAACCCTGGCCGATGCAGACAGCTGCGACTACAAAGACAGCACACCTTACGAACTGAAAAATGGGGAGACGGTAACGGCCTTGATCAAGCGGCTCGATCGGTCTCCGGAGGACATTAAAATTGTTTTCGTTAATGGAAAACAAGTTGAAAAGAATTCGGTTCTCAAAGACGGTGATCAAGTGGGGTTGGCGCCGGCAACTGGTGGAATGTGAGACCTATGGGAGCGGTTACGCCAATTAAAGTGTAGGCTCGAATCCACCGTATTTTGTGACCACGGGGGTTCTGCATCATGTCTTGGGGCGGGATATTGGAGTAGTAGTGATCTGTTTTAGACGGTTTGGTTTTGAAGCTTGTGGCTGAATTTTACAGGTCAAAGAAATAGGTCATCGCCACCAGGATAGCAATACAGATGAGGGCCAGCGCCATGCGAACTGGAACCGAAATTTGGTTCTCAGATGGGTATCGACATTAAAAGGCAAGTTGATGATGCCCATGTTCTGGGCCTTTTTACCATCCGCGGCAACCAGTTCTCCGTAACGTCCATCCAAAAAGAGTGGTTACTTAGCCCCGGACACCTTCTGACTTAGGTTTTCTATTCTTTCGTTGGCCTTATCAGCTGCGCTTTCAGCTCTTTTTGTGTGCTTAACCGCTTGCGTCATTGTGGTGCCGGTCGAATTGTCGACTCCCATGTTTTTCATGACCAGGATTCCTATAATCAACAACACGATGGTCAAACCGATGAGCAATGCGCCCCGCATGACGATTCTCCTTTTGATTTTAATCTGCAGCCACAGAGCTGTGATGATTATAGCACAAAGCTGAAATTAGCGGGTACATAATCACCAACGTGATCAGTTTCCCGGTCGGGATTCTGGGTTCAAGGGTCAAATTTCGAACGAATGAAGCTGAGAACAGTTCTTAAACGCGGCTGCGCCTTCGGCGGTGTACATCTTCACCGAGAACGCTATCAGCGGCTTTTTGGAAACGTCGTCAAGTTTTCCGGGTCATCCGTCGAAAATGCCCGACCTGGCTCTCGAGCCCCAGGGCTTTTTCGATGCCCACCGAAACGGCGATACCGGTGCCTGGCTCCTTGAAGCGGCCGGATTCGTAAATGGCGCCCATCACCGCATCCACCAACGCTTCGAAAACGACGAACAGCACGACATCGGTCTGGGCTTCGAGGCTCAAACCGAAAAAGGTTTTGGCCTCGTGGATGCCCGTGCCGCGGGCCGGGATGATGGTGGCCCCGGTGCCGCCGGCCGCCGTGGCGGCCGCGACGATGCGGTCGGTATCCCCGGTCTTTACCATGGCGATGATCAGTTTGAAATTCATCTCATTCCTCCTTGGATGCGCGCAGTTTGCGTTTCGACAGCAGGCGTGCGAGCTGGGCATAGCCCATTACGGTCATGATGGGGAAGACGCTGGCAAAGGCGATTAAACCGAAACCGTCCAGGGCAGGATTGCGCCCCGGCACCGTTTCTGAAAGTCCTAGACCGAGTGCCGCCACCAGCGGTACGGTCACCGTCGAGGTGGTCACCCCTCCCGAATCATAGGCCAGGGGAATGATCTCCCGCGGTGCGAACAGGGTTTGGATCACCACCACCATGTATCCGGCGATGATGTAGAGGTAGAGAGGTGTACCGGTCACGATGCGAAAGGTGCCGACGGCAAGGCCGATCGCGACCCCGGCGGCCACGGCTAATCTGAGGGCCCACTGGTTGAGTCCGCCCCTGGAAACCTCCTGGGCCTTAAAGCTGACGGCAATCAGGGCCGGTTCCGCAACTGTCGTGGCGAAACCGACCAGCGCCCCGAACACATACACCCAGACGTAGGCATACCAGGCCGCGCCCGCCGGCGCCGCTGCGCCTCCGAGGACAAAATCGGGCGATGAGAGCTGCCGGGCCATGGCCCGACCGACGGGGAAAAGTGCGCTTTCGAGGCCGTCGAGAAATAAGGTCAAGCCCATGAGGACGAAACCGAAGCCGAGAGCCATGCGTTTCCAGTTCGGGATGGGGCGGCGCAGCACCGCGAGCTGGAAAAACACCAACAGGACGGCGACCGGCAAAACGTCGATGACCGTCAGGGAGAGCGTGCGGGTGAAATTTGTCAGCAGTTCCATAAAACCGGCTTTCAGTTGAGCATCACCATGCCGTAGGCCATGACAAAGATCAACGGCAGCAGGGATGCAAATGCAATGAGCCCAAAGCCGTCCAAGAGCGGGTTGCGGCCGCGGATTGCTGAAGCCAGCCCTACGCCCAGGGCGGTCACCAGAGGCACGGTGACGGTGGAAGTCGTGACGCCGCCGGAATCGTAGGCGATACCGACGATCTCAGGCGGGGCAAAGGTGGTCATGATGACCACCCCCACGTAACCGCCGATGATCAGGTAGTGAACCGGCCACCCCTTGAGAATGCGGATCAGCCCGATGACGATGGCCACTCCCACGGAAACGGCGACGGTCAGACGCAGGCCGAGGGCATAGTTCGTCATAGCGGATTCGTCGGCGGCGATGACGCCGCCTCCGGCCGCCACTTCGGCGGCCTCTTCGGTGATGGCAATGAGCGCCGGTTCGGCCACGGTGGTGGAAAAACCCAGTCCGAAGCCGAACAGCAGCAGCCAGAACAGGTTACCCTTGAGGGCGAAAGCTTCGGCCATGGCCTCACCGATAGGAAATAGGCCGATCTCCAGTCCCAGCACGAACAGCGCCAATCCCAGGACGACCATGACCAAGCCGATGACCACATCGAATCCCTGGGGAAAGGGCCGGCGCAGCACCAGGAGTTGGAAGACCACGATGACCAGCACGATGGGCGCCAGATCGCGGCACGCCCCCAGCACATGCAGGGCGAAATTTTTCATGAGATCGATGATTCGGTTATGGTGGCTTGTTTTCGGGTTCATGGGGCGCTAGACGATTCCTTGTCGCTTGCCGGTTGCAGGCGAATGAGACTGGCACTGGATAATTAATCGAATCCAAGACAGTTTAAAGGTCGATGAGGGTCGTATCCAGCCAGCCATAGACTTCCACATCCATGATTTCCCCGGCAAAGGACAGACGCTCGGCCTTGATGACGGTACCATTGATTTTTTGATAAAACCGCCTGCAGGGATTGAGTTTGAGGACCCGAACCAGCATTGAATAGATGCCGTCTTGGTTTAACCGCGTCGCCAATGCCGAAACAAGTTTTCCACCAATGCCCCGCCGCTGAAATAGTTTCAGCACATACAGGGTGTAGATTTCACCGTTGCAGATATCGTCTCCATTTCTTTCGGTACCACCCGTAATAAAGCCGACAACCCTGCCGGCTTCTTCAGCCACAAAACTGACGGTCTGTTTGCTGCCGATTTCATTGATAAATGCCTTTTCCTGCCGGAATTCCGACATACCGAATAAATAGCCAAATGGTATCACGCTCAGGTAGGTATCCCGCCAGGTCTTCACGTAGATACGGGACATGGTATGGGCATCGGTTCTTTGAGACGGCCGAATGACCATGGCGTTTACCCTCGATTGTTTACGGCATAAATCGATGTAACCCGGAATCGTCAGCGTGCCGGCGAACTAAAACGGTTGTACGGGTAGCGAGAAGATCCGCTGCGCCAGTTCCAAGACCTGCTGATTAAAAGTGGGTCCCCGCCCAGCGCAGGGTCTCAGGGAATAACGCTGGCGGGTAAAAAGCGAGCGTGGGAAATCCCGTCAGTGGCAGCCGAACAAGACTCCAACCCTCCGTTTTGCACGGCCTGTTTGAAATCAACTCAGAGGTCCACGGGGAAAAGGGCTTTGCAGCCGTTTTTCCCGTTCCCTACTGTTAACATTATTGGGCGGCGGTGACGGCCTCGACCGCGATCTTCATCTGGCCACCGGTTTCCTCGACCGCCCCCTTGATCGTCACGGTTTTTCCAACCATTTCGGTCAGATCCTGACCGCTGACCAGATACTTTCCGCTTTCCGAATTCAGCATGATCCCGGATGCGCTCTGCTCCAAGACCCCGCTGATTTCAACAGCCTCTGCTTTTTCCGCCGGGGTATCGTCGGCCGACGGCATCCCCGTGCCTTTGGCGGCCGATGGCTTCTGTCCCTGCCCACCTGTGGTCCCCTGATCGGAACAGGCCGACAAACCAAGCAAAGCGGCAACCATGATAAAGACCAAAATCATTTTCGTGTGTTTCATAATTCCTCCTATTCAGTTGGGGTTGGATCTTTCATCGCTAAGAAAGCTCTAAGGGTTCAAGAAAAAATAAGTGCGCAATTTTGGGCGTTGAGCCGCTCGACCGGCAAGGCGCGAAAACGCAGGAATATCTGTATATTCCGAGTTTTCGCACCGGCAGCCGGACGGGATGTATCGGCGTTCAAAATGTGACGTTATTTTTGAGTGAGCGCTAAGTGCGAGCACCCGTGCTGAAATAGCAGGGGCGCTATGGGTTGTCAAACCGGAATTGTCATCTAACGATTTAAAGTATCTTTCCGAACATCGGCTTTATAAAGCCCGGGAATAGTCATGAGTAATCTAAAAAAATGGTCATTTTTGACACGTTTGGCAAATGTTGACGTGCAGCATGACTTCCTCGACCGATTCGCCGGCGCTGATCTTCTTGATGACAGTGTCCGATGGAGGCTTGCGCCGGCATCACCACGGGATCGGTTGCCGTTCCCGGAAGAAGCCGCCGGTAGGGCCGCCGTCGGGCAGGGTAGCCAGCCAGAACGGTGTGTCGGCGCCCTGTTCCGGTGTGAGCGGGGCCTGGGCGCCGCCCATGCCGGTGCGTACCCACCCCGGGCAGGCCGAATTGACCAGGATGTTCGTACCGCGCAGCGCATTGGCCAACAAGACCGTAACGCCGTTCAGCAGGGTTTTGGACAGGCGGTAGGCAGGAGAGAGCACTGCGCCGTAAGGACTGTCCGGGCTGCTCATGTCGTTCAGCGAGCCCAGGGTGCTGGCCATATTGACGATGCGGCCGTATCCTTTATTTTCAACGCAAAAGGATCTTCTATAAATTTTAGATGACGCGGGTATTTTCTGACTATCTGCCTGGCTCGCTCGGAACCAATTCCCAGGTCTTGGCCTATCTTGACGAAAGAGAGCCCTTTACGGCGCAATTCGAGTGCTCGCTTAATACGTTTGTTCAAAACTTTGGAGCCCCTTCGATGGCAACAATCAAATTTATGCAAACAACGATACCTGATCTCCAATCTGGATGGCATTAACAGTAACACATCTTATCCGGTATAACCCCTCGGACACCGCCAGTCGGATTTGGGGTGTCTCCATCCCGCCTTGGAATCAGGTGAATGTGGGCATGGAATATAGTCTGACCGGCTGAAGCACCGCAGTTCATACCAATATTAAAGCCCGTTATGCTCTTGTCCGATTCCAATTGTCTGTTTCTCAAAACCCAGATCAAGGCATCGGCTTCCCACCGCTCCTTTTCAGACATGGAGAACCAATCGGGGGTGTGCCTCTTGGGAACGATCAAAAGATGCCCGTCAGAGACGGGGTATCTATCCTCAAATGCGAGGACCAAATTCCATTCTTCAACTATCTTGTCTTTGATGTTTCCGGGGCAAAACCGGCAATTCGGGTCATATCCTATCGACACTTAATCTCCATTGTTATTGCTTTCGTATTTTGTGGACTCAAATATCAATAAGGGCAATGTATATTCAATTAGGCATATGGCTCTGGGAGGGGAGGGGACCTGATGAATTAAGGATTGGTTGTGTTTTGACGGTAATTTTGGGTGTATTGAGGAGCATTTTTTCAGATCTGGTAATTTATCCATATTTATGTGAACTTACATAAATTTACAATTTCTTTGTTGGGTATAGGGTTGGGTTCACAAATTTAAGAGCAAAAAAAAGAGGGTTTAGATCTTCACCTAAACCCCCTATTTTATTGTGGTAGCGGGGGCTGGATTCGAACCAACGACCTTCGGGTTATGAGCCCGACGAGCTACCAGACTGCTCCACCCCGCATCAATTTTAAAGGCGGAATATAGCGGCGGCTTGGGTATCTGTCAAGAGGTTGATAAGAATATATTGACATCAACCTTCGGATAAGGCCCCGATCCGTTTTTTAAGGTCCTTCATAGTGGGATCGCTGAGCTTACCGTTTTTGGGTCTTACAAGGATCAGCTTTGTACGGCCGGCATGCCCGGATACGATTTCCAGCGATGATTTGGGAAGACCGAGGCACCGTGCCAAAAACGTGATGCACATTTTATTGGCGGCACCTTCTACCGGCGGTGCGGTCAGTTTGATTTTGAGGGCGTCGCCATGCCGACCGGCCAGCGTATTCTTCGATGAGCGCGGCAGAACGAAAATCTTCAGGACGAGGCCCTCGGGATGGGGCCGGATGAATTCGATCTCTGAAGGGTCGAAGCCCATGGTGCCTTTCCAAAGCTGAGGCGCCACCCGGTTTCCGCCCCATAAACGTGACGCTTTTCGAGAGTTGCGGAAACCAGGGAACAAATTGTCAAGATGTGCTGCATTGCCGGTCAAGCGTATTCAGCATTTGACGCGGAGAGGGAGCAATCTTTTAAACCGTCCCGGGACGTCAAACGTCTATCCGGCCTCCGCAGTATGCCGTGTGATGAAATCCCGCAGAAACTTGGGCGGGCGCATGACGCGGCCGTCGGGGGTGACGCAGGGGTGTTTGGTGTACCCCTCGGCGAAGACTTTTGCGAGGTCCTCGCTCAACAGGCGGTAGTCGAATTTCATGGCGCCTTTCACCGCAGTGTCGAGCGTCGTTTCAATCACCAGCGGGTCATCGTAGCGCACCGGAAAGAGATATTTGCAGTAGGCCTCCGAGACCGGTAAAAAAACGCCTTTTTCTTCGATTTCCCGGTAGGTCATCCCGAGGGCACGGAACAGTTCGGATCGACCGATTTCAAACCATCTCAAATAGTTTGCATAATAGGCATACCCCATGCGATCCGTGTCGCCGTAGCGAACCCGACTGGTCGTCCGGTTGGAGATCATTTGTATATCCTGATGTTCGTGCGTTTTCACGCCTTGCCGGCCGTGTGCCGCAACGCCCAACAATGCGACTCAACACCTGTTTTTATGAGCCCTTAGTCCTCCCGGGGAGTCGCCGGCGGACGAATTGTGTTACTGCGACCCGTTAAGGGCTGAGGCTACCAGTCTCTTCAGGTCATCGTAAGTGTTCGAGACCGGAAATTGCGGAAACTCTTTTCTGACGTTTTCCGGCGGACGAAACAGGAATCCGTGGTCGGCTTCTTTGAGCATCGTGATGTCGTTGTAGGAGTCGCCGATCGATATGACGGTATAGTTCAGATTTTTCAATGCCAGCACCGCCCGGTATTTGCTGTCCGGCTGACGCAGGTTGTAGTCCTCGATGGTGCCGTCGGCGGCAACGCTCAAGTGATGGCAGAAGAGTGTCGGCCAACCGAGCTTTTCCATCAACGGACGGGCAAACTCGACGTACGTGTCGGATACGACAATTACCTGGGTGCGGGCCCTCAGCCAGTTCAAAAAGTCCTCGGCTCCTGCCAGCGGCGCCATCGTCGCGATCACATCCGTGATGTCTTTGAGTTTGAGTCTGTTTTCCTTCAGGATGGTCAGGCGCTTTCGCATCAGCACATTGTAATCGGGGACATCGCGGGTGGTGAGGTTGAGGTCTTGAATGCCGGTTTTTTCGGCAACGTTGATCCAGATTTCAGGGATGAAAATGCCCTCAAGATCTGTGCAGACGATGTGCATGGCATGCTCGCTTTCGATGCGGGTTTGTCTAATGCGGGTTTGTCAGGAGCCTGTTTTCAGTCATCGGTGTTCTCATCCTCGATTCTGATCAGAACCGGCCTGGCACTCACCACATCCAAAGAGGCGATTTCGTTCAGCGCCTTGGTGATCGCGGCCTCATTGGCCGCATGCGTCAGCATCACCAGCGGGACCGAGCCGTTGATTTTACGGCCCTTTTGGTAGGCGTTTTTTATGCTGATGCCGCAGGAACCGAGGATGCCCGAAATTGTCGACAGCACGCCCGGACGGTCGAGGGCCGAGAAACGCAGGTAATAGTGCGTGACGATTTCGCTGATCGGCATGACCGGGATTTTTTTGATGGCGTCCCTCTGAAAGGAGAGCAGGGGGACTCTTCCGACGGTGCCCGACAGCAGATTTCGGCTGATGTCCACCAGGTCGCCGACGACTGCGCTGGCCGTCGGCATCATTCCCGCCCCGCGTCCGGAAAGCAGAATGTCCTCCACTGCATCGGCGGAAATCGCGATCGCGTTCAGCGTACCGTTGACATTGGAGAGCATGTTGTCGAAAGGAATCATGGTCGGGTGGACGCGGGCCTCGACCGTTTGGCCCTTGAATTTGCTGATGGCCAGCAGTTTGATCCGGTAGCCGAACTGACCGGCAAATTCGATATCCATCGGGGTGATATGCGATATGCCTTCGGTGTAGACATCCGCCAGGTTGATTTCCATACCGTAGGCCAGTGCGGAGAGAATGGCTATTTTATGCGCTGTGTCATGTCCCTCGACGTCCAGTGCCGGGTTCGCTTCGGCATAACCCTTGGACTGGGCCTCGGCCAGAGCCGACGCGAAAGGACTGCCGTCATCGGTTATCTTGGACAAAATATAATTACAGGTGCCGTTCAAAATCCCGATCATGGCCTGAATCCGGTTGCCCACCAGAGATTCCCGGATGGTTTTGATGATGGGCATGCACCCGCCTACGCTGGCCTCGAAGGCGAGATCGACCCCCTTTTCCCCGGCGGCTCTGAACAGGGCATTGCCCTGCGAGGCCAGCAGCGCCTTGTTGGCGGTGACAATCTGCTTGCCGTTTTCGATCGCGCTCAGGATGAACTCTTTGGCGATGGTATCGCCGCCGATCATCTCGACGACGATGTCGATGCTCGGGTCGTTGACCACTGCCCAGGCATCTTCGATCAGGACGCCCGGGGCGAAACGGATCCCCCGGTCTTTGGCTGTGTCGATGTCGGCAACCCGTTTGAGGGTCAGCGTTGCGCCGACCCGCGATTTGATCAGGTCCCCGCCGTTCAAGAGCATCCGCGCCACGCCCGTACCCACCGTGCCGCACCCGAGCAATCCGATATTGATGTTTTTCATATTCCGATTCTCAAATTCAGTACAATAACCGCTATTTATTATCGTGACCGATACGAAAGTCAATCATAAAAAGCAAATGGGTGCTGGCGACTGCCGACACCCATTCGCTTTTTATTTACATTATATTCCGAATCCCCCTGACCGCCTGATTGATGCGCATTTTGTTTTCGATCAAGGCAAAGCGCACGTAGTCATCGCCGTATTCTCCGAACCCGAGACCGGGTGAAACCGCCACCTTGGTTTCCTGTATCATGAACTTGGAAAACTCGACCGAGCCCATTTTGACGTATTGTTCCGGTATCTTACCCCAGACGAACATGGTGCCTTTGGGGCAGTTGATGGACCAGCCGATGCGTTCGAGGCCGCTGATCAAGGCATCGCGTCTTTCCTTGTAGGTTTGCCTGATTTCCTCCACACAGTCTTGAGGGCCGTTGAGCGCAATGATCGAGGCGATTTGGATCGGCTGGTAGATACCGTAGTCGAGGTAGCTCTTGATGCGTCGCAGGGCGGCGACGGTCTCGCGGTTGCCGACGCAGAAACCGACCCGCCACCCCGGCATGCTGTAACTCTTGGAGAGCGAGAAGAATTCCACGCCGACATCCTTGGCCCCCTCGACCTGCAGGAAACTGGGGGCCTTGTAGCCGTCGAAGGTCAGGTCGGCATAAGCGAAGTCGTGAATGACCATGATGTCGTGCTCTTTGGCGAAGGCAACGATTTTTTCGAAGAACGCCAGATCGACGATTTCGGTGGTCGGATTGTGCGGATAGCTGATAATGAGAACTTTGGGACGCGGCCAGGTCTGGCGGGTCGCGTGCAGGAGGTTGTGAAAAAAATCCTGGTCCGGACCCAGTGGTATGCCGCGGACGTCCCCACCGGCAATGATGGTCGAGTAGGGATGGATAGGATAGGTGGGATTGGGCGCGAATACCACGTCACCGGGCCGGATGGTGACCAGGATCAAATGTGAGATGCCCTCCTTGACCCCTATGGTGACGATGGCCTCGGTTTCATGATCGATGTCCACGTCGTAGCGCCGCTTGTACCAGTCGGCGATGGCCATTCTCAGCTTGGTGATGCCCATCGAGGCCGAGTAGCGATGATTGTGCGGTTTTTGGGCCGCTTCCAAGAGTTTGTCGACGATGTGCTGCGGGGTACCCAGATCGGGGTTCCCCATACCCAGATCGATGATGTCCTCGCCTTTGCGCCGGGCCTCCATTTTAATGGCATTGACTTGGGCAAAGACGTATGGCGGCAGGCGGTCCAGTCTGGCAAATTTGCTCATTGCGCTAACCTTTCGTCCTTGAATGGTTATTAAGGGCTCGCTCAAAAATTGCGAACTTATTTTTTCGCGAACCCTAAAGCTGGCAGGGTGGGGTCAAAGCGGCAGTTCGAACCGGAAACGGCGCGCCGGCGGGCGGGACCGGCAGTCTTTCGCGCTAACGACGGCAGACCGTCCAATCCCTTGACTTCCTGTATCCCGGACTTTTATAATTATGACGTCGTACACGGCGTGCATGGCCTCAAGGTCTCGCCGGTTGGTCGGAAAGGGGGTTTACGTCTTGATTACGGCAATTTTCTACATTATCCCGGATGAGATGTCAAAAAAATTGTTTTGACTTTTCAGGAGATTCCTTCTAAACATTCAAATTCTTAACACTTTCTCACTTTACCCTGGAGAGCCTCATGTCTAATTCCCTGACCTACGCCGAAGCCGGTGTCGATATCAAAAAGGCGGCGCGATTGATCGAGAAGATCAAGGATATTGCCAAACAAACCCCGCGGTCCGGAGTAATGGGGGACATCGGCGGTTTCGGCGCCCTGTTCTCCTTGAACGTGGCCAACGTGGACAATCCGGTGTTGGTCAGTTCCACCGACGGCGTCGGCACCAAGGTGAAAATCGCCTTCATGATGGATAAGCACGACACGGTCGGCATTGACCTGGTGGCCATGAGCGTCAACGATATTGCGGTTCAGGGTGCCCGGCCGCTATTTTTCCTGGATTACCTTGCCATGGGCGAGCTCGACAACGACAGGGCCACGGCGGTCATCCAGGGAATCGCCGAGGGGTGCAAACAGGCCCGGTGTGCGCTCATCGGCGGTGAAACCGCGGAAATGCCGGGGATCTATCAACCCGGCGAATACGATCTGGCGGGTTTTGCCGTCGGGATTGTCGACAATGCCAAGATCATCGATGGTTCCGGCATCCACGTGGGAGACAAGATCGTAGGGGTTGCCTCCAGCGGATTGCACAGCAACGGCTATTCACTGGTCAGAAAAATTTGTTTCGACCGATTGAAACTCAAGTGCTCATCTCACATCGAAGCACTGGGCGGCCGGCTGGGGGACGAACTGATCAAGCCGACAAAGATCTATTCCGAAACCATTCGTCACCTGACCCGCGACCTGCCGATTCACGGTCTGGCGCATATCACCGGCGGTGGAATCGAGGATAACCTTCTGCGCATCATTCCGAGGGCCTGCCAGGTTCTGCTGCAGAAACGCAGCTGGGAGGTTCCTCCGATTTTCGATTTCCTGCAGGAGGCGGGCAAGATTTCCGACGAGGAGATGCTGAGGACCTTCAACAACGGCATCGGCCTGGTGGCCGTTGTCCCCGACGCTTCGACGATCGAGGTTGTGTCGCGGCTTTCCGCCTTGAATGAGAAAGCCTTTGTCATCGGCGAAGTGGCCGAATGCCGGCAGCAGAACAACCGCTGCCAGTGGATGTGAGCCGGAGCCCTGATGAAAGACGAAAAGAAGACAATCCCGGCAGGCGGAATCAGGCGTATTTGCCTGCGGGTGCTGGATTGGATCGCCCGGGGTCAAAAGAACGGCGGGCTCTGTCCCACCTGAGGGATCGGTCCGAACGGTGCCGGGAGGGTTCCGAAGAAAAATAAACAAAATGATCGTTCTCGGAATTGAAACCTCTTGCGACGAGACCGCGGCGGCAGTGGTTGCGGACGGCCGACGGATTCTGTCTTCAGTGGTTTCCTCCCAGGTGGCCGTTCACCGTCCTTTCGGTGGGGTTGTCCCCGAATTGGCCTCCCGCAAGCATATCGAGGCCATTGTGCCGGTGGTTCGTCAGGCGCTCAGTGAGGGTGGCATCTCACAGGCGGGACTCGAAGCCGTGGCGGTCACTCAAGGGCCCGGCTTGATCGGGTCGCTTCTGGTCGGGTTTTCATTTGCCAAGGCCTTTGCAATGGTCCGCGGACTACCTTGGATCGGTGTCAGCCACCTGGAAGGTCACATCAATTCCGTATTTCTGGAGTCCGATCCACCGGCCTTTCCCTTCACGACCCTGCTGGCCTCCGGGGGTCACACCAGCATTTATCACGTCACCTCCCACACGCAATTCGACCTCATGGGGCAGACCCGTGACGACGCCGCCGGAGAAGCCTTCGACAAGGTGGCGAAAATGCTCGGCCTCGGCTATCCGGGCGGCGGCATCATCTCGAAACTGGCACAAGAGGGTGACCCGACACGAATCCCATTTCCGCGGTCCTATTTGGACCGTTCGGGCTACGATTTCAGTTTCAGCGGGCTCAAGACGGCAGTCGGCCGTTACGTTCGCGACCACCCCGGGGATCTGGCCGCCCGAATACCCGACATTGCCGCCGGGTTTCAGGAAGCGGTGGTGGAGGTGCTGGCCGATAAAGTCATCGCGGCCGCAATCTACAAAAATTGCAACCGGATTGCCCTTGTCGGAGGTGTGGCGGCCAACAAACGTTTGCGGGAAAAGGTGACTGTGGACGCTCGAAAAAAGGGAATATCCGTCTATCTGCCCGGTCACGACCTCTGCGGTGACAACGCCGCCATGATTGCCGCCGCGGGATATCACCATTTGGCAAATGGAGCCCGGTCCGACTTCGACGATGATGTCTATTCCCGCCAAACTCTTTGAGCTGGGCTCTTCGATCAAACTGGATGCTTGCGGCGAGGGGCACTGCTAAGACTGGAACCGATAGGTTTAGGTTACTATCAATCAGGGAACCATCGATACCCCAGATATTGGTGTTTCAGTTTCAACAGTCGTGCAACTGAGGCCATGCCTCTCCGTCGCAAGTCGGCCGAATCCGACATTTGACGAATCATCTCCGCGTGTGCGCTTTCAATGTCCGGACCCTTGTGACAGATCAGCGCCACGTCGACCCCGGCAACGAGGATTTGCCGCACGACGGTCCGGATGTCGTAGTGCCGCTTGATGGCGCCCATGTCCAGATCGTCTGTCAGAACAAGACCGTCATACCCCATGTCCCGCCGCAGTATGTCCCTGACGATCGCCGGCGAGAGACTGGCCGGCCACTCGGAATCGATGCGATCGTAAAAGATGTGCGACAGCATCATCCCGGCCGTCCGATGGTCAACGGCCGCGGCGAAAGGAACCAGGTCAACCTGTCTGAGTTCCTCAAGATTAACACTGAGAGTGGGCATGTCATCATGGGAGTCGAGAACCGTGCGGCCGATGCCGGGGAAGTGTTTGGCCACGGCCATAATGTTGCGCCGCTGAAGTTGGTCGATCATCCAGCAGCCCAGCGCGGCCACCCGGAAAGGATCGGCCCCGAAGCTCCTCGAGGCCATGACGCTGGAGATTTCCTTCGGAGCCACATCGAGCACCGGGGCCATGTTCATGTTGACGCCGGCGTTCCGGAGATCGGCGGCTGTCATGCGGGCAAAATGGGTGACGTCCTCTTCGTCTCTCATTTGCGAGGCACCGGGGAGCTGGGTGAAGGGTTTTTTGAGACGGGCCACTTCACCCCCTTCCTGGTCGATAGCGATCAGCAGAGGCGCGAGGCCTGACTGCCGACCACAGCGCTGAATTTCAGTGCACAGCTCGCGCAGCTGGTCGGGTGAAACGATGTTGCGGGTGAAAAGAATCACGCCGCCGATATTGAGCGTGCCGATCAGAAACCGCAAGTCGTCATTGAAGGTGGTACCGTCGAAACCGACCATGAGCCGCTGGCCGGCCAGTTGTTGACAGGGTAATTCTGACAGGTGCATGATTCCTCTTTATTTTTTTAATTCAATACGTTAACACGAAAAAAAGACAAATTCAAACCCAGACTGCAGGTTATGTCGATGATGAACGCGAGGATCACATTTCGGGTCTTAAAAGTCCCCTTGCTGCTTATGTTGATGTTATTCGGCTTTATGCTGGATTTTTTCATTCAACTGCCTTTCCACATCATGTGCAAATTGGACCACGTTAGGGGCAAGCGCTTTTGACCTCATAGTTGCGCAAAGTGTGATGCGAATTTTTTTGCGGGACGTTTGAGGGGGTGCGTCGGGGAGATGATTTCGCAACCAGGGGGCACGACACCGGGTCGGAGGCGCAGCGATATCGTCAAGGCTTATTTTTTGATCAGCCAAATCAGGATGGGTGAGCAAAATGCCGCCAGCGCCATGAGGCCGGGAAGAGTGAGGTAAGGGGTGTACCAGGGAGCACGGGTGGAGCGGGCCTTTTTCACCTCGAGCAGGAAAAGGTTGCCGAGAATGACGGCAGCCAAAAGCGGGGCGCATAACACCAAGAGGTTTTTCAGTATATCCATTTCGGCGATTCCCAAAAAATATTCCTTGCCGTCCGATTTGATACCTGTTAAGAATTTAAATTTACGTCATTACCCCGCTTGACTATTGATGGTACGCCTGGCAGGATTCGAACCTGCGACCTACGGATTAGAAGTCCGTTGCTCTATCCAACTGAGCTACAGGCGCACAAGTCCAGAGGGTGGTTAACACAAGAAATCGGTGAAGTCTACAAGAAAAAGAATGGTCGTACCACCCGGTCGAGCACCGTCGCGGCCCTCGAAAAATGCCGGACGCTGTCGCATTGAAAAAATCTCACCTGGAGCAAACTGCCGGGTGGCGAGAATGAGAAAACGGTGCCGTCAAACCTGATATCATCGTTTTCAGGCGATTTATATGAGCAAGCCAAAAAAGACTCGGTCGAAAACTGATCCGGAAGACTTGAAGAAACCTCTCGAACCTATCGACAACAGGCAGAAACCGTCTGCAACCGCCCACTCTCATGACAAGGCGCTGATCAAGTATGATCCCCTGCAGCGGTATTTGACCGAAATCAGCCGCTACCGTCTGCTGACCCGCGATGAGGAAAAGGAGTTCGGCATTCGTGTCCAAAAATACGGTGATCGTGAGGCCGCACTCGCGCTGGTGACTTCCAATTTGAGACTGGTGGTTAAAATCGCCCTGGAGTTTCAACGAGTCTGGATGCAGAATCTGCTCGATTTAATCCAGGAGGGCAACATCGGCTTGATGCAGGCGGTGCGAAAGTTCGATCCATACAAAAACGTCAAGTTTTCCTACTACGCCTCGTTCTGGATCAAGGCCTACATTCTGAAATTCATCATGGACAATTGGCGGTTGGTGAAAATAGGGACCACTCAAGGCCAGCGCAAGCTTTTCTTCAAACTC
>JBAVJU010000361.1:0-22612 GCA_049687935.1 Desulfobacterales bacterium
TCAATAGACGATGCGCCAAGCGCGGCATCAATCCGGATGACATCTGCGTGACGGCCGTCACCATCCGCGAGGGGGCCGTGGACCAGGCGATTCGACTGAAGGAGAAAGGGGTCGGCCCGGACCGCTGTCTGATGATGGTGTCCACGGAGGAACAGCACCATTTTGCCAACTCCGGCACATCCCTGCCCGAGTACTGGAAGGAAGCCGAACGCGCCATAAAAAAGTGCCGGGACGCGGGTCTGAAAATGTGCGGCACGGTCAGCACCATCTGGGGCAGCCCGATTGCCGGGGCCACCGACTTGAAGGACGCCGTCGAGTTTACCAAGCGCTGGCTGTCTATCGGTGCATCCGATATCGAGCATGCCGATCACGACGGCAGTGCCTCGGCTCCGGAAGTCTACCGCTACTTCTCCATGATTCTGGACGAAATTCCGGACACCTCCGTCCACATCGCCCATTTTCACGAAACCAAACGCGTGGCATCCGCGTCGGTGCTGGCCGCCCTGCAGGCCGGCATCACCCATTTCGAGGCGACCCTCGGCGGTATGGGCGGGCAACCGGCCAACTTCCTGGATGATTGCCCGGTACCGGGTACCGGTGACTACTACTACAAGGATCCCCGCTATGTGGGGTTGACCTGCCTGGAAGACATGCTGGTTCAGATCGACGAGATGGGCATCGCCCACGGCTACGACGTCGATCGGGTGCTCTGGCTCGGACGCCAGATCGAACGCACCGCAGGCAAAAGGCTGCGCAGTGAGGCCGTCATCAACGGCCGGACCCTGAAGGAAGGTCATCCGGAATTCGGGCGTCCCGGCCTCAGAAAGCGCAAAGAAAAGATGGGGGAACAGCCGGACCAGAAGCTTCCGGCGGACTGGAGCGACAAGGCGGTGCTGCCGGAGAAATACCGGTAGGATTAACGGTTTGCCCGTTGGCCGGTTTGCCCATGAAGATCCAGCGTTTTTACGGCTCACAGCTGCCTGATAAAGCCGGGTTTTTGATCACCGTAGCTCTCGCAGAGGGAAGAAGCTGGCATGGATATGTTACGCAGCGATGACAAACCGAACCGACCACATCGGAAACGATCATGACATCATTGCCGGATGAAATCGAAGACCTGCCGCAGAAGGAATTAGCGCGCCTGCTCTTGGACATGTTTCATCGCATCGTCATCCATTACGGGCTGTGGTTCACCGAGGTGCGCCACCAGATGGGAATGGAAGCGGCCCATGCGGCCCTTGGTGCGGCATCCGAACGGAGCAGGGACATTCAACTCCAGCGCTTGTCCGAGCAGTTGGGGTTTAAACTGGAAGACGGTGTGCCCGAGCCTCTGTTGAAGATGACGAAAGCGTCTTTGCTTGTGCTATTGGACAGCGTGGCGGTGAACTGGTTGGCCAACGACGGGGTCTGGTTCCAGGCCGTGGAATTCGAGCACGGCATGAATGATGCCAAGCGCTGCAACGACTCTTGTTGGGCCCATTTTTCGCCGTTTGAGGCCTGGTCGATCAAACGGTTCCTCGATCTTTCCGATCGGCCCGGCTTGGAGGGACTGAAGAAAGCGCTGCAATACCGTCTCTACGCCCGAATCAACACCCAGTCCTTTGTCGACGAGGGCGCCGGCAGTTTCGTTTTCCGCATGGTTGCCTGCCGGGTGCAGGCGGCGCGCAAGCGCAAGGGCCTTGACGATTATCCCTGCAAATCCGGCGGACTGGTGGAATACACGTATTTTGCCCGCGCGATCGACCCCCGCATCACGACCGAGTGCATCGCCTGTCCGCCGGATTCGCATCCGGAGGATTATTTCTGTGCCTGGCGCTTTTACATGGTTTAGCCGGTTTGCCGGTTGTGTCTGTTGAGCCTGTCGGAAACTGATCCGTGACATTAATGAAACTGCGGATGGGCACTGAGTTTGTGGGTTTGGGCGTTCCGGAAATTTTTGAGAGGATGGTCTCGTGAAAGCCATGATCTTGAAACAGCTCTGCAACCTTGCGGAGAACAGGACACCGTTGGCGCCGGTCGAGATGGCCGAGCCGCTGCCGGGCGACAAGGAAGTGCTGGTTAGGGTGTCCGCCTGCGGCGTGTGTCACACCGAGTTGGATGAAATCGAGGGGCGCACGCCTCCACCCGCTTTTCCGGTGATATTGGGACATCAGGTGGTGGGCCGGGTCATACAAAACGGTCCGGGAGCGGGAAGGTTTCGGGTCGGCGATCGAGTCGGCATCGCATGGATTCATGACGCCTGCGGACAGTGTCGGCACTGCCGGACCGGTGAAGAAAATCTTTGCAAGGCCTTCAAAGCCACCGGTCGTGATGTGGACGGCGGATACGCCCAGTTCACGAAAGTTGCGGAAGACTTCGCCCATCCCATTCCCGAGGTCTTCACCGACGGCGAAGCGGCACCATTGCTGTGTGCGGGGGCCATCGGCTGGCGTTCGTTGCGCTTGACCGGTCTTAAAAACGGCCAAAACCTCGGGCTGACCGGTTTCGGCGCTTCGGGTCATCTGGTTTTAAAAACCGTTCGCTACAAGTATCCGCAAGCAAAGGTCTTCGTCTTTGCCAGAAGTCCGCAAGAGCGGGCGTTTGCGGTCGAACTCGGCGCCGTCTGGGCCGGTGGCAGTGAAGAGACGGCACCGGAAAAACTCCACAGCATCATCGACACCACACCGGCCTGGAAACCGGTCGTGGCGGCGCTCAAGAATCTGGAAACGGGCGGCAGGCTCGTGATCAACGCCATTCGAAAGGAAGACGCCGACAAGGACGCACTTCTTGCGCTCGACTATCCGCAGCATCTCTGGATGGAAAAGGAGATCAAGAGCGTGGCCAACGTGGCGCGGCGGGATGTCAGCGAATTCCTGCAGGTAGCCGCCGAGATTCCCTTCAAACCCGATGTGCAGGAATACCGACTCGAAGAAGCCAACACGGCGTTGTGGGAATTAAAGAAAGGCAAGATCCGGGGGGCCAAGGTCCTCAAAATAGACTAGTTTCCGTCCAGAAATGGCCCTTTTCCGCAATTTCGGCGTCAATCGGCGGAATTGCTTGTGCGGCATACAAAAGTATGCCTCCGCGCAATGCCGCCGATTTCCTTGAACTTGCGAAAAATTGCACATTTCTGCATCGGAAACTTATCAGTGCCCGTTATGAAACCACGGATGGGCACTAGACCAAGGCCCTGATATCCATCTGTAACTGTCATTTATTTCTGCGGGCTCCGCCGAATAAGCGGGTCCCGCAGAAATAAATGATCATTCCGGTTTGCGTCGGGGCAGCACCAGATTCAAGACAACACCGATGATTCCGGCCAGCCCGATCCCTCCCAGGGTAAAAAGCGACATCCCCCCGATACCGAACACCAGGATGACGGCGACAATGATCATGTTCCGCGCTTCGGTCAGGTCCTCACCGGCCCTCACGAGGGTGTTCAGGCCAACGACCGTGATGGCGCCGAAAAGCAGCAGCATGATGCCGCCCATGACCGGCGCCGGGATCGTCTGAAGCAAGGCTCCCAATTTTCCGACAAACGCCAGCAGGATAGCGAAGACCGCCGCCCATGACATGATGAGCGGGTTGTACATGCGGGTGAGGGTGACGGCACCGGTCACCTCGGAATACGTCGTATTCGGTGGGCCACCCAGAAAAGAGGCCATGCTCGTGGCCAAACCGTCGCCGAGCAGGGTGCGGTGAATGCCGGGGTCGTCCAGGTAGTCCTTGCCGGTGACACTGCCGATGGCCAGAATGTCTCCGAAGTGTTCGATGGCCGGCGCAATCGCCACCGGAACGATGAAAATGACGGCTTCGATGTTCCAGCGCGGGAAGACAAAGTTCGGTACGGCTACCCAGGCGGCTTTGACGACCGGCGACAGGTCGATCAACCCGAAAGGGATCGAGACAAGATAACCGATACCGACACCGATGAGAATCGGGATCAGCCTCAGCAGCCCCCGACCCAGCAGAGAGATGAGGACAGTGGCCACGAGGCTGGTCATGGATACGATCAGGGCGGTTTTCTCCGGCACCAGAACGGCCGATCCGTCACCGGTTTTACCGATGGCCATGTGAACAGCCACCGGTGCCAGGATCAGACCGATCACCATCTTTCAGTTTATTTCGTCCCGAAGATCTTGTCTCCGGCGTCGCCGAGGCCCGGCAGGATATAGCCGATATCGTTCAGTTTTTCATCAATAGCGGCCACATAGAGGTCGACATCGGGATGAAATTTCTCCACGCGCTCGATCCCTTCGGGAGCAGCAACGAGAAAAAGACCCTTGATGATTTTGCAACCGGCGGCTTTCAACACGGTAATGGTCTCGACCACGGTGCCGCCGGTGGCCAGCATGGGATCGAGAATCAGCGCAATCCGTTCGTCGATTGCACCGGTCAGCTTGACGTAATACTTGACCGGTTTTAGCGTGTCTTCGTTGCGGTAGAGTCCGAGGACGCTCACCCTGGCAGAGGGAATCAGATTGAGTACGCCGCTCATCATGCCGAGCCCGGCCCTTAGGATCGGAACCACGGTGATCTTTTTGCCCTTGATCCTTTCCACTTCCACCGGACCGGCCCAACCCTGAATGATTTCTTTTTCGGTTTGCAAGTCCTTGGTGGCTTCATAGGTCAGCAGGTTGCCCAACTCGGATGCAAGGTCCCGAAAATCTTTGGTCGTGATCTTTTGCTCCCGCATGAGCCCCAGTTTGTGTTTGATGAGTGGATGGTTCACCTCATGGACCGGCATGGCGCCTCCTCAGGGTCTTGGATCGTTACTTTTGCGCAAGAAGTGAAAATATGTTTCAGTAGAAGATGTTGTGCGTTTTGTAAGGGCTCACTTATCGACAACGTCACATTTTGGAGGCCGATGCATCCCGTCCGGCTGCTGGTGAAAAAACATTTAATATCAATATATTCAATTGTTTTTGCACCTTACCGGCGGGGCACTTCAACGTCAAAATCGCAAATTTATTTTTTCGTGAACCCTTGGAGGCAGGCAGAGGGGAGGGATGCCGGAGTCCGGTATCCCTCCCATTTCATATCGCTCGGGGCATTGGAATATAGGGAAAACGCCAGGATGTCAAGAAAACAGATCAGCGGTCGACGCGATTACCACGTACCCAACGGCCGGGTCATCGTGAAGTGAAAGGGGTCCTTGACCAGTTTTTCGGATGCCGTCGGAATGGTTTTGGAGATAGCGGTAAAGGGCAGGGAGAGGACGAACACGGCCGAACCGGCAATAGTGGCTACGGCGCCGAGGGGCCGCATGACAAACAGATCATAAGTCATGGAGCCGGCGCTGGGATTGGCTTCATCGACTTCGGCCTGGGCCAGCACCTGAGTGCCGAGCGGAATAAGGACCAGTGAAAGTGCGATTAAAAGAACCGTGGATTGTTTGATCAATTTATGCATATATTCCTCCTCTATCCTTGTGATTGCCGTAAACCTGTCCAATTCAATTTTACCTTGTATTATACTATAGTGCGGGATGGTTATCAAATATTCTGTTCAATAGGTCCATAAATGAGGAAAGATGCCGGACTTAACGCCCGACAGGTTGGATACCATCGAAGTGGCGGCTGCCCTGCCGGTCTATCAGACCTTCACCTACAGTCTGCCGGACGGCCTTATCGGATTGGCGACCCCCGGCATGCGGGTCCTGGTTCCCTTCGGGCGGCGCCGCGTCACCGGTTACGTGCTCGGATTTCATCGGCCGCCGCAGCAGATAGAAATAAAGTCGGTTCTGGATCTTCTTGACGACACGACTCTGTTTCCGGAAACGGTGGTTCCCTTTTTTCGCTGGATTGCCGATTATTACATCCATCCCATCGGCGAGGTGATCAAGTGTGCCCTGCCCGGCGGACTGAACAGTTACGATTTCGCCACGCTGTCGATCACGGATGCCGGGCGAAGGGCATTGCAGACGAAGACATCGGAAATCGAAGCTCAGGTTTTGAAACTGGTCGCAAACGGGAACCTGCGCCTGACTGACATCGGTTTGGCTTTGAAAAGTCGGGTGCCGTATGCGCTGTTCGATGCTCTTCAAAGGCGCGGTTGGGTGTCGATCGGTCGTGAACTGAGGGGGGATCGGATTCGACCCCGGAACGAGGTGTTCGTTGCCCCCGCGCCGGCTGCTCCCGACCCCGGAGCGCTGACCGGTCAGCGAAAGAAAATTTGGGAGTGCGTGACGGCCGCCGGTGACATATCGATCAGAAACCTGCAGATCGATTTGCGGACCACGCGGACAACCATCAACGCCATGGCTGAAAGCGGTTATTTGAGCCTCACGAGCAGGCCGGTTTACCGCGACCCTTTCGGCGACGCTGTTTCTCCCGACATTCCCTTGGTCCTGAACAGCGACCAGCACGCGGTCGTGAATAAAGTGACCGATTGCCTGGGGCAGGGATTCGCGGCCTTTTTGCTGGCCGGTGTTACCGGCAGCGGCAAGACCGAGGTTTACCTGCAGCTGGCCGCTGCGGTCATCGGCCGGGGGTACCCGGTCTTGATTCTCATACCCGAGATCGCGCTGATTTCCCAGATCGAGCGTCGATTCAGGGCCCGTTTCGGCGATCGGGTGGCCGTGCTGCACAGCGGTCTGACAGCCGGCCAGCGATACGATCAGTGGCTGCGCATTCGTCGCGGGGAGGTTCAGATCGCCATTGGCGCCCGTTCGGCTGTATTTGCACCTTTCCAGCGTGTCGGCCTGATTGTCGTCGACGAAGAACACGACACCTCCTACAAACAGGAAGGCAGCCTGCGCTACAACGCCTGCGATCTGGCCGTGGTGCGGGCCAAGCTGGATAAAGGCGTGGTGCTGTTGGGATCCGCGACGCCGTCGATCCAGTCCTTTTATAATGCCTCTCAGAAAAAATATGTCGAATTGAGCCTGGGCAAACGTGTTGAAGAGCGGTCGCTGCCGGAGATCACCGTGGTCGATCTGCGAAAAACCAGAGACCTGCGCGGCAGCGGACGCTTTATCACCGCCGAACTGCACCAGGCCATGAGCGACTCCCTGGCGCGCGGTGAACAAGTGCTGCTTTTTCTGAACCGGCGCGGTTTTGCCAGTTTTCCGGTCTGCCGGGACTGCGGCGAATCGATTAAATGTAAAAACTGTGATATTTCACTGACGCTGCACCGGCAGGCCAACGCGTTCAAATGCCATTATTGCGGATTTATGCGGCCGGCAGCCACCGTGTGCGACAAGTGCGGATCGGCTCACATCAAAAACCTGGGGTTGGGTACGGAGAAAGTCGAGTCTTCCGTGGCCGAGCTTTTTCCCGCCGCCCGCCTGGCCCGGATGGACCGCGATACCACTTCGCGCCGGGGTTCGATCGTGCGCATATTAAAAGAGTTGCGGCACCGACAAATCGATATTCTGATCGGCACCCAGATGGTGGCCAAGGGACATGATTTTCCGCTCATCACCCTGGTGGGTATTTTGTGTGCGGATCTTTCCATGAGTTTTCCGGATTTTCGCGCCGGAGAACGAACTTTTCAGTTGCTGGCCCAGGTGGCCGGCCGGGCGGGGCGGGGTGATAAGCCCGGCAAGGTGATTCTGCAGACCTATAATCCCGAACACTACAGCATCCAGGCCGCTCAAAATCAGGATTTCAGGGAATTTTACCGGCAGGAAATCGTTTTTCGCCGGGCCTTGAAATATCCACCGTTTTCAAGGATAATACAGCTGAAAATAGCGGGTCGCGATAAACGGCAAACCGAAACGCTTGCCCGTTCGCTCGGAGAGGCGTGCCGCCGTCTGGGGCAACAGGACGACGTCTTGCGAAAGTCGGTCGAGGTGATGGGGCCGATCGAAGCGGCTTTGGCGCGAATCGCCGGTAAATACCGGTGGCAGATCCTGCTTAAAAGCCGACGAACCGGGACGCTTCACCGGTTCGTGCGGCAGGTGATGACGGAAAATCCGGCGCTTTTCAACCGGCGCGGTGTGGCTGTGGCTGTCGATGTCGATCCGTTTTTCATGATGTGAGCCCCAAAGCATAAATCACGCTGCACATACAAGGAGGTTTTCAATGCGACATACCGTCTTGGGCCTTGCCCTCGGCATCTGGTTCGGTCTGTTTTCCGGCCTGATGCCGGCCGGCACTTTTGCCGCTAGCCAAAATTCGGAGCGAACCGTTCTCGAGGGGATCACCTTCGGGCAGGGCTCCGCCATTCTGAAAAAGGCGTCCCTTCCGTCCCTGGAACCGCTGCTCAAAGAGCTTCAGTCGGATCCGAATTTACGGATCGTCGTCGAGGGCCATACCGCCGCGTCCGGTGCCGCGGACACCGACATGAAACTCTCCCGCAACCGGGCGTTGGCCGTCTTCAACTGGCTCGTGGCCCAGGGGGTTGATGCCAGCCGGATCGGTTACGCCGGACTCGGGAGCGCCCAACCCACCGTGACGGCAAAAACGGCGGGGGACGGGGTGAAAAACGATCGCATCGAAATCACCAAAACCCGCGACCTTTTTCCGGAGGCCGTTTTTCCCGAAACCGAGTACCAGTTTGAGCCTGCGGCTGACGGGATGGAGATCCAGCATGATTTCGTCGTGAAAAATACCGGGACGGCCGAACTCGACATCAAGGAGGTCAAACCCGGCTGAGGGTGCACGGCAGTCTCCTACACGAGACAAATCCCTCCCGGCGGTGAGGGAAAGATAACGATCAAAGTCGATACCAACGGCTACGGCGGCAAGGCGATGCGCAAGACCATCCGGGTCACCACCACTGACCCCAAAAAGCCCGTGATGCTGCTGAACATCGGCGGATCGGTCAAGAATTTTGCGACCATAACGCCCAACAATGTTCGTCTCTACGGAAAAGTCGGTGAAGCCGTCAAAGAAACGGTCCGGATCGTGCCGGAGACGAGCTATCCGTTCAAAATCCTCGAAACGAAAGCCCAGATCGGGCGCGACATCCGCTACGAGCTCACCTCGGAGAAACAGTCGCCAGGCGGGGCTTATCTGCTGACGGTGGAAAACTTGAAACAGGAAACGGGCCGCTATTACGATACGATATTCCTGGTGACCGACAGCCGCGTCAAGCCCAAGATCAGCATTCAGGTCTACGGCAAAATAAGCGGCGCGGAAGCCCCGAAAGCGAATTGAGAACTGACCCGCCGGGTATCAATGGTCGGGATCCTTTTTCTACCGGCGGAAGGATACGGAAAACGTCGATGCCGAAGGAAGTGCGTCACAAAGTGGTGAGGGCGGTGGTCTTCGACTGCGACGGCGTCATGTTCGACACGGTCGCGGCCAACACGGCTTACTACGATCATATCCTGCGTCATTTCGGAAAGCCCGATATGACACCGGAGCAGTTTGCCTACACCCACATGCACACGGTCGACCAGGCCCTGGCCTACCTTTTTGACGATGCGGCCGAGCTGGCCGAAGCCAGGGACTTTCGCAAGCAAATGAGCTATCTGCCCTTCCTGCAATTCATGGAAATAGAGCCGGGCTTGAAGCCGCTGCTGCGGCGTCTGAAACCCCGCTACCACACGGCGGTTGCAACCAACCGCACGGACACGATGAACCGCGTGCTGCGCAGGCACGGCCTGGAGGACGCTTTCGACCTCGTGGTGACCGCCCTCGATGTTGCCAACCCCAAACCGCATCCGGATCAACTCAACAAGGTTCTCGACCACTTTGCCCTGACACCCGACCAGGCCGTTTTCATCGGGGACTCCGAACTGGATGCGGCCGCTGCCAGGGCTGCCGGGGTTGCCTTCGTGGCGTACGCCAACCGGAGGCTGGCCGCCGACTTTCACATCGACCATCTGCTGCAGGTCGAGGATATTTTGGATGGTCACTGATTTCCAAAGCCGTTCTGATCGCCGCAGTCCGGGCACTGCCACGTGATGCCGTTGCACGACATCCCCCAAAAGTTCGCCTGCATGCACGTTTGACAGATTCGGAACCCGCAACGGCATCGCCAGCAGAAGAGAAAGGTCGCTCCACAACAGTGGCAGACCGACTCTTTCTCGCGCCGTCGCCGGTAAGCGTTTCTTTTGGCGGATGACTTTGTCATAACTTTCCGGTTTCCCCCAACTTTTTTTATCGAAACTGGCCGTTTCACCTGTCAGCGTTGTGGAGACCCTTATCAATATCGACATGCCTGTCGGTATCGTCAAGATGGGCTCGACAGCGCGCCGCATCCGGTTACCCGGCGCAGTCCATCGGGTTCTTATTGTCACCGGGAATGGCTCGTTTCAGCCCCCCTGCCTTGTCGTTTGACATAATGGGTGGTATGAAAGTGCTTCGGGACGACAGCCCCTTCACGGGCGAAACGATTCGCACGCGAGGCGCAAGCCGCAAACCGGGAGGATTCTCAGAGCCATGCAGCCAAAACCCACACTCTATCTCATCGACGGCAGCGCTTATATCCACCGTGCCTATCACGCCATTCGCGGGTTGTCGAACTCAAAAGGCTTGCCCACAAACGCCGTTTTTGGGTTTACGCGCATGCTGTTGAAACTCATGCAGGACCGTTCGCCGCTTCACGCCGCGATGCTTTTCGATGCCAAGGGTCCGACCTTCCGGCACGACATGTACCGGGACTACAAGGCCAATCGTCCGCCGATGCCCGAGGACCTGGCCATGCAGATTCCGTTCATCAAAGAGGTCACAAGGGGGTTCAATCTGCCGGTCATCGAGAAGCAGGGCTATGAGGCCGACGATTTGATCGGCACTCTCGCACGGCTGGCCGAGGCAGCCGGCTACACTGTGGTGATGGTGACCGGCGACAAAGATTTCGTACAGCTGGTCACCGACAACACCACCATCTGGGACCCCATGAAGGACGAGGTCATCGACACGGCCGTGGTGCGCCAAAAATTCGATGTGACACCCTCTCAGATGGTCGACGTCATGGGGCTCAGTGGGGACACATCCGACAACATACCCGGCGTACCTGGAATCGGACCGAAGAGCGCTTTGGAGTTGATCAAGACCTACGGCGACATGGAAGCCCTGTTCGACAACATCGAGAAGCTCACCAAGAAAAAACAGAAGGAGAACCTGATCCGATTCCGTGAACAGGCCTTTTTGAGTCGTGATCTAGTCAGAATAGATGTGCATGCACCCGTGGCCTTCGAACCGGATCACTTCCGATTGGCGGGGCCCGATGCCGCAGAACTCTCGCGGTTGTTTCAACAGCTCGAGTTCAATCAACTGCAGCAAACCTTTGCGCGGACCCGACGACCCCGTAAAAAGGACTACCGGGCGGTGCTGGATCAAGCCGCACTTCTGGAATTGGTGAAGGCCGTGCAGGAGGCCGGCACCGTTGCCATCGACACCGAGACGACTTCCCGAGATCCGTTGAAAGCCGAGTTGGTCGGGCTCTCATTTGCCATGCGAGACGACCAGGCCTACTATATCCCTTGTGGTCACTCCTGTCCGGACGCATCGAACCAACTCGACCGCGAGGCGGTCCTGCAGACCCTGAAGCCGCTGCTGGAAGATCCGGGCATCAAGAAGATCGGCCAGAACATCAAGTATGATTGGCTCGTTCTCGACGGTTACGGCATTGCGCTCGGCGGCGTGTTTTTCGACACCATGCTGGCCTCCTACCTGATCAATCCTTCCAAGCGGGCCCACAACCTGGATCAGATCGCCCTCGATTTTCTGGATCACAAGACAACCACTTTTGCCGAGGTCCTCGGCAAGGGCATGACCAGCTTTGCCGAGGTGTCACTGGAAAAGGCCGTGCCCTACGCCTGCGAAGACGCCGATATCACCTTGATGGCCAAAGAAGTGCTGGAACGCGAGCTTGCCGATATCGGGCTGACCGAATTGTTCCACAAAATCGAAATGCCGCTGGTGCCCGTTTTGGTGCGCATGGAAAAGAAGGGCCTGACCGTTAATCCGGACAAGCTGCGGGAGCTGTCCAAGTCTTTCGAACAACGGCTCGAACAGCTTGAGAACGCCATTTACGCGCTGGCTGGAGAGCCCTTCAACATCAATTCCTCTCAGCAGATGGGATTCATCCTTTTTGAAAAACTCAACCTGCCGGTGCAGAAGAAGACCAAAAAGAGGACCGGCTATTCAACCGATGTCGACGTCCTGACCACCCTCGCCCGGGTGCACGAACTTCCGGCCCTGGTGCTCGAACACCGGACCCTCTCGAAGCTCAAATCGACGTATGCCGATGCACTGATTCAGTTGATCAATCCACGGACCGGACGCATCCACACTTCCTTCAATCAGACGGTTACCGCAACCGGGCGGTTGAGCAGCTCCGACCCTAACCTGCAGAACATCCCGGTTCGCACGGAAGAGGGGCGCGAAATCCGCCGTGCTTTTGTCCCCTGTTCCGGCTGGACTCTGATGTCGGCCGATTACTCCCAAGTCGAGCTGCGCCTATTGGCGCATTGTTCGGACGACAAACGGCTGATTCAAGCTTTCAAAGACGGCGAGGACATTCACACGCGCACGGCGGCCGAGGTGTTTCAGGTGGCGACGGATGCGGTGACCCCCGAACTGCGCCGCCAGGCCAAGGCGATCAACTTCGGCATCGTCTACGGGATGAGCCCTTTCGGCTTGTCGCGGCAGCTCGACATCAGCCAGAAAATGGCAAAGGTCTATATCGACAACTACTTTGCCCGTTATGAGGGGGTGCACCGTTTTGTACAACGCACCATCAAAGAGGCGGGCGCCAGCATGCGGACCAGCACGCTGCTGGGCCGCATCCGGCTGCTGCCGGACATCCGGAGCCCCAATGCAACCGTTCGTCAGTTTGCAGAGCGGACCGCCGTCAATACCCCTATTCAAGGCTCGGCCGCCGATTTGATCAAAATCGCGATGATTCGGATCGATGCGGCGCTGCGGGAGAAGCAGCATAAGACCGCCATGCTCCTGTCGGTTCACGACGAACTGGTGTTCGAGGTGCCGCCCGATGAGCTCGAACCGGTGAAAGAGTTGATCCGGTCGATTATGGAAGGCGTCTGGGAACTCAAGGTGCCGCTGAAGGTCAACCTGGCATGGGGAGAGAATTGGGCCGAAGTCCACTAGGCGAACAGAAGAAATCACGAATTCGGCTGTATCGCCAATTACGCCCAGAATTGCACGGTGTGGGTGGTCGAATAACGCTGCCGGATATAAAACTACTTGACAGGTTTCGGTGGTTCGAGGACCTGCGGTTTCTTCCGTATGACGGTCTTTTCGACCGTTCGGTACACGCTCTTGAAGGTTTCGTCGAAACCGCTCGGCGAGAGGCGGCCGGTTTCGATGAATTTAACCACGATCTCTTTGGCTGCCTTGAGGATCTGTTCGTCGATCGAGGCCATCTATAGCTCCCTCTGTGAAGAATTAATAATAATATTGATTTGTTATCAGAAAGAAGACCCGCTGTCAAGAATCACCCCATCCGGCGTTTGTCTTGCGATTGACAACACTCATCGAATCCATTACAAAAAGCGCATTTTAAACGGCATTTTTCGACACAGTCCGGGGTTTAACGGAGGAGCGCGTAGATGACGGTTCGAGAAGGGCAGGATCGGTGGAAGTGGAATATAGCCTGGACGGTGTTGGTCCTGCTGCTGATCGTCGCCGGCGGATGTTCCAAATGGTCGGGAGGAGGCCCGAGCCTGCCGTCTGCGGTCAAAGAGCCTGCCAGCGCCTACGATAAACGACTGAAAAAGAAAATCGGCGTCGTTCCTTTTCGGATGGAGAGTATTTTCGGCGACCCCGCGACCATAGACCTCTTTCAGGGCAATCTCCTGCAGGCTATACAGGAGGAGTGCAGCGACATCCTTCTCATTAAACCCGGCGGCGGAGATTTCCCTGAAGCCCTTGTCAAGTTGCCGCTGATGGCCTCCGGTGCGATCGACAACTTCAGTTTGGCCATGACCGGACGACGTTTCGGCTTCAATGCCGTTCTGGCAGGCAAGATCACCAGCATCAATGTCGACGAAAAAACCAAGGGGTTCTGGTTTTTCAGGAACAACCATTACTACGTACAGGTTGAAGCTCTGATCGAACTCTACGACACGTCCACCGCCACCAAGATATTCGACCGAACACTGTCACACAAACTAGAGATTGAGGAGCCCGATGCCGAGCTGATCCGCGCGAAAAACCGGATCGACCCCTATTTTATCGAACCGTCTCTGGCCGAGATCATCGATGACGTGAAAGACAACATCTGTGAGGCCATCGAACTGCAGGCATGGAAGAGTTACATCGTCGCGGCCGACGCCACTGACATTCTGATGGCAGCCGGCAGCCGATCGAACGTGCAGGCCGGTGATATTTTCGAGGTCTACGATAGCCGGCAAGCCATCGAGGGGTACGGCGGACACCGCTATTTTCCGCCCGGGCCCAAAGTCGGAGAAATCGAGGTGAAATCGGTCGCCGAAGACACCGCCCGGGCGGTGTCGGTTTCAGGCAGCGGATTTCAAGCGGGCCAAGGTCTGCGCTTGAAAAAGTGAACGGTTGGATTCTTTTTTCATCGGTCTTGCAGACCGGCGAGCGCCTGCTGTCGTGTCGTGCCTGAATCTTGGGCAGCGGCGACGTTCTAGCCGTCCGTAACCCCGATTTCATGTTGTGGTATCGATCTCTTTTCGAGTGTCGCGCAGAAGGTATCAATCACCGCCAGCGCCTCATCCTCGGCGGTGATCGATTTGGTGGCTTCCCTGAAGGCGCCGGCATGGGGGAGGCCCTTGACGAACCAGCCGAGACGGCTGCGCAGCATGCGGCAGGCGCGGCTCTCACCCCAGTAGTCCACCATCGCCCGGACATACCGGATCATCGTTTCAATCCTCACCGCAAGATCCACAATCGGTTCCGGTTGCCCGGTCTTCAGCGCCAGATAGCGGCTGAAAATCCACGGGTTGCCGATGGCGGCCCTGCCGATCATGATTCCGTCACACCCCGTTTCGGCTTCCATCTGCACCGCGTCCCGGGCACAGAGGATATCTCCGTTTCCAATGACGGGGATCGAAACGGCCTCCTTGACGGCTGCGATGATCGACCAGTCGGACTGTCCGCGAAAACCCTGGGTCGCCGTCCGCGGGTGTATGGCAATCGCATCGATACCGCACGCCTCCGCCATACGGGCAAATTCGATCGCCTGTCGACCACTGTCATCCCAGCCGGAGCGGATTTTAATCGTCAAGGGGATCTCGATGGTCCGACGAACCGTTCGGAAGAGGGCCTCGGCCGTCTTCGGCTGCCGCATCAAGGCGACACCCGAGCCGGTCTTAGCGATTTTTTTCACGGCACACCCGCAGTTGATGTCCAGCAGATCCGCCCCCGAAGAGGCGACCATTCGGGCGGCTTCGGCCATGATCGCCGGCTCGGTGCCGAAGATCTGAACACTCAGTGGCTTTTCTTCCGCCGAACTGTCGAGCATCTTGATGGTCTTGGTCGATTCGCGCACCAGGGCATTGGCGCTGATCATTTCGGAATAAACCAGTGCGCACCCGGATTGTTTGACCAGCAGGCGGAAGGGCAGATCGGTAATACCGGCCAGTGGCGCCAGGATCGCGGAGCTTGCCAGATTCAGTGGGCCGATGCGCATGTCAGATCACTCTTTCTACGGTGCCATCTTGCTCATTTACCCGATTGACGGGACATGATTTTACCGCCCGTCCCGCAGCGGGACTCGTGGCGCGAAGAGGGCAGAGTGTCGCATCAACTTTTTTTCAAATCCTTCAGCGATATCACTTTGCCCTCGAGAGGACGCTTCCTCACCGTTTTTTCATCTTTGGGTTCAGGCGGCGTTTGGGCTGGCTGCGGCGCTACGATCCGCTCCAACCGTATCCGTTTGCCGTCCATGGTGAATTCATCGCCGTTGATATAGACATCTCTCAATATCCACGTCACCACCTGAAGCGGGAACTGTAGCAGCAGCAACCGAACATGATACCAGTTCGGTTTAGCATCCGGGAGGATTTCCTCGATCCGTGCGTAACTCAAAGGCTGATCTTCAAAATAGATCAGGACGATATCATTTTCTGCGGCCATAAATGACGCCCTTTCGGGTGGTAGTTGGGTCAGTTGAGTCCGTTAGGTCAGTTAAGTCCGTTGAGTCCCGCCCTCAGCCGTTTCAGTCGGGTTCACTCTGCGGCGCAGCCGGCTTCATCAGAACAGCCTGCGAGGTCTTGCCGTCGATCTTGATGGTGATCGGCCGCTCGAGGTTCACGTGCTTCACATGTGCTGTTGCCCCGGCCACCGGCAGAGCCTCGAGCCAGCGCCAGTCGATGAAATCTTTCCCGTTTCCGACCAGGTTGAGGTAGCTGATTCCCAGCGAGGTGATGTTGTGAAAAAAGTGCGACCCCTGAGACGGGTCGGCGTTCAGATCTTCGGCTCTTGTCTCGACTATCGCGCCGACACCCGATATTTCGCTCCAGGTGGCCGGAATGCCCAACCAGCGGTCGGCCGAGCCCCAGCGTCCCGGCCCGGCCAGAAGATATTTTCGGTTGGCGGCGACCAGCCGTCCGTTGAGAAGACCGATTTCTTTGGCGATTGCGACGGTCTGCGACGGATTGAACGTGTCGGGGCACACAAAGATGATGTCGCTGATGCTGCGGTCCCAGCCGTGGCCCAGGGCCATGCTCGAGTAGCAAAACGCGGTTGCCATATCCGCTTCGGTGATGTCGACCGCGCGGTCGGGCCGGCTGATGGCCATCGGGCGAATCTGCAGCAACGCGAATTCCTTTTTGTCCTCCGCGTTGAAAGGCAGATCGACGGCGAACTCTATTTCCACCGGACAGCCCATTCCCCTGCGGCCGATTTCGAGGATCTCCGTTAGAATTTCCGGCAGAGGAAACGACTGATACTTCAGGATACCGGCGAACGTCACGATCGGATGCCCCTGGGGGGAGTAGACATCCCGAATGCGGTGATCCTGGGGATTGTACACGCTGCACAGGCGGCGCACGGCCGGATGATCGCCGGCGGCATCGACCTCGATCTTGACCAGGGTCACATCATCGGTGAAGCTTTGCGGCGTACCGAAATCGTTTGGAAAATACTGCAGGTTAAGGGCGTAAAAGAAGCGCTGCGCATTGTTCAGGATGTCCTCCACCGTCGAAAATTGGGGCAGCAGCTGCGGGTAGCGGGGTGAGAAGCGCAGCGACTTGCCGCCTTCCACCACCGTTTTCCCGAGGCCCATGGCGATATGCGCAATACCCTCTTCGGGTTTCATGTCGGAGACGGGATAAAAATTGTACGACTGGGCCACGCCTGAAATCGCCGGGTAATAGGTGCTGCCATTTAGGGAGCCGGTCAGATGTTGAATGATCACCGCCATTTTTTCATCTTCCGTGCGGTGCATCGTACTCTTGGCGTAAGCACGCGGAGCGGCCATGTACGTGGACGCATATACCAACTTGATGGCCTGAACAAGGCGCGCCAGCCGCAGATTCAGATCGGGGTGCCGGTTGGGCAGCATGTAGGTGCGGTAGATCCCGGCGAAGGGCTGAAACTGGGCGTCTTCCAGCAGGCTCGATGACCGCACCGCCAAAGGATAGTCGAGATTGGAGAGCACCATTTCAAGGTTGCGCCGCAACCACTTAGGCAAACGGGCCGCAAGAAAGCGCTCCGAAATCTGGATATCACTCAGTTCACCGGCCGTTACCTCTTTGAGATTGTTCTCGGTCATGAATTCGTCGAAGGCTTCCGTGGAGATGACCAGCGTCTGGGGGACGTGAATGTCGATGTCCCCGAACCGTTTCCGGAACGCGCCGTTTTCCTTGAGCTGGATCGACATGAACGCCAGACCGCGGGCCTTGCCGCCGAGCGATCCCTTGCCGATCTTGACGAATTCGGCATCCGGGTCGTAGTGATCGGGATCGAACTGGGCAATAATGCCCTTCTGCCGTCCCTTGCGCCGTTCCGCGACCGAATAGATTAAAAATTTCCTCAGGTGGGCGACGGTGTCAAACTCGGTTGCCTTGACCGGTTTGAGCTTGGTGGCCAGCATGATTTCCGAACGCGCCATCAGCCAGCTGGAAAAGTGGTTGCGGCAGGCGTGATAAAAGATCGAGGCGTCCGGAATGGTGGGTAAAATTCTCTGCATTTCGCGCAGGTTCGATGCCCGGCCGACCTCGGTGCCGTCGGGCAGCCGAAAGATGAAGTCGCCGAATCCGAGGTAGTGCTTGAAAAATTCGCGAATTTCGGTGTGAAGTGTCGGCGCGTTCTTGTTCAGAAAAACCGCGGGAATCGTATCGGCTTTCTGGCGGTTTTTTTCTTCCGAGCTGAGCATCAATAGCGGTATGTCCGGCGTTTCGGTCCTGACCATTTTTAACAAGGAAAGACCGGCGGCTTCGTCCACCTTACCATTGCGGGGGAAGCGCACGTCCGAAAAGATAGACAACAGATAGGGCTTGAACCGATGGTAGAGGGCTTCGGCTTCTTCAAAATTTTCCGCCAGCAGGATCTTGGGTCGCGCCCGCATTCTGAGGATGCGATGCTCGTCGTTGAGCGAGTCCTCCATAACCGCCTGGGTTTGAAGCACGATTTCCTTGTAGAGCAGCGGCAGGATTGAAGAGTAATAGATCGGGGAATCCTCCACCATGATCAGGACCCTGACCTTGGCGCGCTGGGTGTCGAAGTCGATGTTCATCCGATCTTCGACACTTTTGATCAAGGCCAGCAGCAGATCGGTGTTGCCGGACCAGACGAAGATCTTGTCGATCGGGTGGTTTCTGCGGTATTCCGGATCGAAGAGATGGCGGTTGGTGCGGTGGGCCAAAAGAAAAACCGGCAGGTCGGCGTCGATTTCCTTGATGCGCCGGCTGAGGCCGAAGGCGTCCATGTCGTCCAGGCGGGGCATGGTGAGAACCAGATCGAAGCGTTTGCACGAAAGGGCCGCCATGGCCTCATAAGCCGTTGAAACCCAGGTCAGATGCGGGGGCCGCGACAGGTTCAATCCCCGGTATTCGTGAATGATGCGCTCCGCCAACCGGCCTTCTTCTTCCATGATGAAGGCGTCATAAGGGGTGGAAACCAGGAGGATCTCGTTGACCTTGCGGGCCATCAACTCGTGAAAGACCTTAAAGGACAGGTCGAATTCATCGACACGCCTGACGCTGCAGTGGTCGTGATCGTTGTCTTGTTGCACCGCAAGTTCCTTTCCCAACCCGGTCGAGGTATTTCCCTGAGTGACGTTTATACCGTAAACGGCCCTTTGCTGCAAGCGACGGCCGCGCCGGTTCGTTGGCCGTTGACCGTGATTGAATTGCTTGTTAGTGTTCGTCGGTACCTGATTCAATTTTATGGGGGGGTTGAAACGAGATGAAAATCGCTTTGGCACAGGTCAATCCGATAATCGGAGATTTCTCGTATAACGTCGAGCGCATCCGGGAGTGTGTCGATCAGGCCATTGCGCAGTCCTGCGACCTGGTCATTTTTTCGGAGCTGGTCATTTCCGGATACCCGCCGCAGGACCTGGTCGAGAAGAAAGATTTTGTCGACGCCAATATCGCCAGCCTCAACCGCATGCTCGACACCATCCGCGGCATCGGCGTCATCTGCGGCTTCGTCGATCACAATCCGGCGGATGAAGGCAAGCGGGTGTACAATTCCGCCGTTCTCTTCGAAGACGGTCAAATTCGACATCAGGTTCAAAAGCGTCTTCTTCCGACCTATGATGTGTTCGACGAGAGCCGCTACTTCGAGCCGGGCCGCGAGAGTCGCAGTTTTTACTACAAGGGAATGAGGATCGGGCTGACGATATGTGAGGACCTCTGGAACGACAAGGACATCTTCAAGCGTCGGATCTATCATTTCGATCCGGTGGATGCCATGGTCAAGGATGGGGCGGAGTTGATCGTCAACATCTCCGCCTCGCCTTTTCACAAGGGTAAAATCGGCTTCAGGAAAACCATGCACGCCGCTGTCGCCAAGAAGTACGGCGTGCCGCTGGTTTATGTGAACCAGGTCGGCGGCAACGACAGCCTGATCTTCGACGGCCTCAGCGCGGTTTTCGACCGGCAGGGCCGGATGGTGGCCCGGGCCAGGGATTTCGCCGAGGACCTGATCGTTTGGGACACGACTGCAGAATCGGCCGTGATGCGGGAGGTCGCTGCCTCTGAAACCGAAGCCGTTTTCAAGGCGCTGGTAATGGGCACCCGCGACTACGTCACCAAGTGCGGTTTTTCAAGGGCCGTGATCGGTCTGAGCGGCGGAATCGACTCGGCCTTGACGGCCGCAATCGCGGTCCATGCTCTCGGCCCCGACAATGTGATCACCGTCTTCATGCCGTCCGCCTACACTTCCGGGGACAACTTCGAGGACACGCGCCGGCTGGCCCGCAATCTGGGTGTCACCCTCGAAACGATCCCGATCGACGCCATCTTCAGTGAATTTCTCAAGGACCTGATGCCCGCCTCTGATAATCGAGAACCGGGCATTACCGAACAAAACATCCAGGCCCGCATCCGGGGGACGGTTTTGATGGCGATCTCCAACGAAAGGGGGTGTCTGCTGCTCTCAACCGGAAACAAATCCGAGCTGGCCGTCGGCTATTGCACCCTTTACGGTGACATGAGCGGCGGGCTGGCGGTCATATCCGATGTGCCCAAGACGATGGTTTACGACCTGGCGCAGTTCATCAACCGGGACCAGCTTGTTATTCCGGACCGCATCATTTCGAAGGCGCCGTCGGCGGAACTCAAGCCCGACCAACGCGACGACGACGACCTGCCCCCCTATGCCGTGCTCGATCCGATCCTGAAGGGCTACATCGAAGACGACCTCAGCATTTCCGAATTGGTGGAGATGGGATTCGACCGGCAGCTGGTGGGCGAGATCGTTGCCAAGGTCAACCGGAACGAGTATAAACGATATCAGGCGGCGCCGGGCCTCAAGGTCACCTCAAAGGCTTTCGGGTACGGGCGGCGGTATCCGATTGCCCAGGGGTACGCACCCACTTAAGGGGCCACAACAATAATAGTGAGCCCTGAGAGCGCTCAGGTCCGGCTGCAGCCGAGGCGTTTCCCCTGCCAGGTGTCCCGCTGCTCTAAAGTTGTCTTCATCATGTCGAGGGTTTCTCGCTTGCGAAGGGACCATTTTGGCGCGACGAGCTCCGCGGGGTGTGGATCTCCAGTCAGGCGCTGAATGACAACGTGATCAGGCAGGTATTCCAAGAAATCGCAGACCAGCTCGACATACGCTGCCTGCGAGAGACAGCGATAAGTGCCCGCGCGGTAAAGCCTTTCGAGCGGTGTGCCGCGGACGACATACAGCAGGTGCAGCTTGACGCCCGCGACCGGCAGACCGGCCAGGAATCTGGCCGTGGCCAGCATCTGGGCGCGGTTCTCCTGCGGCAGACCCAATATGACATGGGCACACACCTTCAGGCCCCGTGCCTGCGTGGAGTTGACGGCTTCCTGAAAACAGGCGACATCATGGCCCCGGTTTATGAGAGCCAGCGTGGTGTCGTGAGCGGACTGCAGACCGTACTCGATCCAGACCAGGTGATCTGCGGCATAACCGGCCAGCAGGTCGAGCACCGGCGCGGCGACACAGTCCGGGCGGGTCCCGATGGAGAGGCCGACGACATCATCGACGGCCAAGGCCTCGTCGTAGAGTCGCCTGAGCTTCGACACCGGGGCGTAGGTGTTTGAAAACGACTGAAAATAGGCGATGAACTTTTTGGCCTTGTATCGGCGGGAAAGAGCCGTTTTGCCTGCGAGCAGTTGTTCGGTGATGGAGTGACCGCCGGCATGGGCACCGGTTCCCGATCCTCTCGCATTGCAGTAGATGCAGCCGGCGGTTGACAGCGTCCCGTCGCGGTTGGGGCAGGTGAGTCCCGCATCGACGCTTATTTTCTGAACGCGGCACCCGTAAACATTTCTCAGATACGTGTTGTAATCGTTATATCTTTTAAACGGGGTCATTTAGCGACTTAGATCGTAACTTCTGCGCAAGAAGCGAATATGTGGTGTTATTGCGGCCGAAGGCCTGTATTGAGAAAGACTATATCGATTTGAGGAAAAAATGCAAAGTTGAAAGACTTGCTGGCATCGATCAATGAAATGTGTCTCGAATAAATATGACGTCATTGTCGTCGGGGCCGGGCACGCGGGTTGCGAGGCCGCGCTGGTTGCCGCCCGAATGGGGTGCCGTGTGCTCCTGACGGCCATCGACCTGGACAAGGTGGCGGCCATGCCATGCAGCCCGTCCATCGGGGGTATGGCCAAGGGGCAGCTCGTTAAGGAGATCGATGCCCTGGGCGGTGAAATGGCCAAGACCACGGACAAGTCGGCCATCCAGTACAAGACCCTGAATACCAAGAAAGGACCGGCGGTCCACTCCTCCCGAACCCAGAACGACAAGAACCGCTACCACATGGTGATGAAGCATGTCATCGAAAAGGAACCCAACATCGATCTGAAGCAGGCCATGGTGGAGCGGCTGGTCGTTTCCGGTGACAGGGTGGCCGGGGTCGAAGAGGCCACCGGTTTCGGCTACCAGGCCGACGCCGTGGTTCTGGCGACCGGTACTTTTCTGAGCGGCCTGGTGCACATCGGTTTCAAGTCGATCAAGGCCGGGCGGGCCGGTGAGTTTGCCGCTTATGGTCTGGCCGTCGACCTCAAGCAGCTCGGATTTCAGCTGGGCCGGATGAAGACCGGCACGCCGCCGCGCTTGCGGCGATCGAGCATCGACTTCACCCGGTTTGCAGAACAGGA
>JBAVJU010000362.1:0-2580 GCA_049687935.1 Desulfobacterales bacterium
GGCGGGAAAAAGCGTACCGGTTAAGTGGGTGAGTCCAAACAGGCAGGAACCGGCAGACTCATCATAATCCTTTATCACGTTTCGGACTTGCGCCATCTTTCAGCGACCTGCAGCGTGGACGCTTCCCGGATCAGTGAAATGGTCTGGCTGCCGAAGGAGAGCTGCCCCCCTGTGTCTTTGTCCGGCCCGCTGTCCCAGTGATAGCTGGAACCGATGTCCATGTAGGTGGAGGCAGTCATCGTCGCCCAGATGGCGTCGTCGCCGGGGTAATTTCCCTGGTTTATAATGAGGTTGGCCCAGGTCAGGGTTTCCCTGGAGTTCAATTCGCTTATTCCGACATCGATGGCGCGCAGCTCTGCAGAAATGCTGATAGTGTTGTATTTTTTGACTACGACTGACACCATAACACCAATGATGACCAACATGGCCATCAGTTCGATCAGCGTAAATCCCTTTTCTTCCGACACGTCTATCAGTCTCTTCATCTCCACTCCAGATCAGCAGATGTCAGCATCAGGTTGTCGTGTCAGTCAGTTCCCCTGGTTCCCTTTTATTCATCCATACAGCGTATCTTTTTCTGGCAGACTCGCTTCGGTCCTGCTAAGGCTAACGATCGAAACGCCAAGTCGCCGTCTTTTGCGCCGCTATCACCTTTACCGGTCACAACATTGAACACAATGGCGGAACGGTAATTTGTTGCTGCATTGTGTTCAAGTCCTGCAAAATCGATTCATGCCGTCGACGGTCTATCCCCGATATCGCCTCATGGACCGGTGATGGCCCAACTGCCGGGACGATCATAGAGTGCTGGAGTCCGTACCAAGGTGATCGGATTTCCGGCCTTGAATACCAGTGTTCCCCCGGTTGCGCCGACGCCTCCTTGCCAGACGTAGTCCGAACCGAGATCCGTGTCGTATTTGCCGGCTGGTGGGGGAGTTCTGACCAGGGCGTCAATGGTCGCATCGGTCGGGCAGTTGGGGTCTTGACACGGCGCTATTTTTACATCGGCCCAGGTGAGATTTTCCCGTCCGTTCAGCTCGGAAACCGCCGCATCGATGGCGCGCCTCTTGGCATTTTCCTCGAGGTTGATGTAGCGCGGGACGGCGACCGCGGCCAGGATACCTAAAATAATCAGAACCGCGATAATCTCGACCAGCGTAAAACCCTCTTCGTTGGTCAGTTGCTTTTTTAACGGCATCATAAATCGCTCCTTTTTGACTCGATCATTCTGAAATCCCCTTAATCCCCCTTTGCGAAAGGGGGACTTTGAGAAGGATATTGGACTGTCGAGTTATTAAAATAAAGCACCTTAAAAACGTTTCTTTATTCTCCAATGACGATTTCATACGGCTTTCAGGCCTTAAATGCACTGCATTTGTACTGCAGATAGTATGCCAGATTGTGGAGAAAGCGTAAAGTTAATTTTTATGAATAAATTACAATAAATTTAAGAGGGTTAAGAAACTGCCGGATTGGCCGTCTTTTTTCGGGTTGAAGGCCTGACAGCAAAAATCTACATAATTTGTGGGTAGATTTGTCGTTATTTTCCAGTTTTGATGCTTTTTACATCGATGTTGTGTTTCTTGATCCGGTGCCACAGACTGCGCTGATTGATCCCCAGCAGTTCGGTCGCGCGCACCTGCACCCCTCCGGTTTGGCGCAGAGCCTCCATGATCATGTTTTTTTCAATTTCTGCCAGGCGATTGTCCAGCGACATGCCGGACGGCAGGCTCGGCGTGTTGGGGGCACTGCTTTTTTCAAAGGCGCCGGAGATGTGAACCGGCAGGTGAGACGGCTCGATATGTCCGTCTTCGCAGATGACAGAGGCCCTTTCGATTACGTTCTGCAGTTCCCGCACGTTTCCGGGCCAGGAATAGGCCATCAGCAGTTGAAGCGCCGCAGACGTGATACCGATCTCGCCGGCGGATTTACCAAGGAAATGTTCCACCAGGGCCGGAATGTCCTCGCGGCGGTCGCGAAGCGGCGGCAGGTGGAGGGTGAACACGTTGAGCCGGTAATACAGGTCTTCTCGAAAGCGGCCCTCTTTGACCATTGACTCGAGGTTTTTGTTGGTGGAGGCAATGAAGCGCACGTTGACTTTGATGGTCTTGCTCCCGCCGACCCGGTAGAATTCACGTTCCTGAATGATTCTCAGGATTTTTGACTGTAAATTGAGCGGCATATCGCCGATTTCGTCCAGGAAGATGGTGCCGCCGTCGGCCATGTCGAACTTGCCGGGCTTGAAAGCGGTGGCCCCGGTGAAGGCCCCTTTCTCGTGACCGAATAATTCGCTCTCCAGGAGCTCCTCCGGAATGGCGGCACAGTTGAGCTTGATGAACGGTTTGTCTTTGCGCAGGCCCTGATCGTAAATGCTGGTGGCGACCAATTCCTTGCCGGTTCCGCTTTCACCGAGAATCAGCACGGTCGAGTCGGTGGGCGACACTTTCATGATCAGGCTCATCAACGCGCGCATCGGCAGGCTTTCCCCGATGATTTTCGGAAAAAAACTGCGCGATTCCAACCGGCTCAAGACGCTGGTGACCTGGTCGAACACATAGGTGAACTGCTGGATCTGATCGC
>JBAVJU010000363.1:0-2024 GCA_049687935.1 Desulfobacterales bacterium
CCTGGCTGTATTTTCACAAGTGAAAATAAAAGGATTTTACCGGCCGTCAATTTATCGTGACCTCAATGACTCAGTCAAAACCACATCTGTTGAAAACCGGCGTGCTCATCATCGGTGCCGGCGTGACGGGGACTGGTCTTGCCCGTGACCTGTCGCTGCGCGGCATTCCGTGCATCCTGGCCGAAAGAAAGGATTTCAACGCCGGCGCGTCCGGTGGCAATCACGGTTTGCTCCATTCCGGCGCCCGCTACATTGTATCCGATCCCTCGTCGGCCGTGGAATGCCAAAGGGAAAACCGGCTGCTCAAAAAACTGGCACCGCAGTGCATCGAAGATACCGGCGGACTTTTTGTTGCTGTGGAAGGTGATGACGAGAACTACGTGGCTGATTTTGCCGGTTTGTGCGCACGCTTAGGCATAGAATCTGAAGCGGTGGAAGCTTCGGAAGCCCGTGCCGCTGAACCGGCTTTATCGGAAAAGATCATTGCGGCCTTCAAGGTAAACGATGCCGCTGTCGACCCCTTTAAACTCAGCCTGGAAAACATCTCGCATGCCCGGCAGCACGGTGCAGTGTTTCTGCCCCACAGCCAGGCAATTCAGTTCGACTGCCGCCACCATCGCGTTCAAACGGTTCTCCTGACCGATATCAAAACCGGCCGGAACACCACAATCGAAACCGATTTCGTCGTCAACGCCTCCGGGGCCTGGGCCGGAGAAGTGGCGGCCCTGGCCGGTATTCGGCTCCGCATGGTCTACTCCAAGGGCAGCCTGCTGGTGACGCAGAGTCGGATGGCCCAACGGATCATCAACCGACTGCGTCGTCCAGCCGATGGTGATATTCTCGTACCGGGCGGGACAGTTTCCATCCTTGGCACGACCTCCGTGCGCATCGAATCACTGACCGATTATCGCCCCACCGTGGAAGAGGTGGATCGGATCATTTCCGAAGGCGCCATGCTGATTCCCGCGTTAGAAAACACCCGCTTCATTCGCGCTTATTCCGGCATAAGGCCGTTGCTCGATGCACCGGCCGCAGAAGATGATCGCAGCGTCAGCCGCGGATTTGCTCTGATCGATCACACAGCGGAAGGCGTTGACAATTTTGCCACCATTACCGGCGGAAAACTGACCACATACCGTTTGATGGCCGAAAAGACGGCCGATTTCATCTGCCGTCGATTCGGCACACCGCGTCCCTGTCGGACGCAAACCGAACCTCTGCCGGTGACATCCGACGGGCGCTGGACCGAGCCGGGTCTAGCGCCGCGGTTTTGGTTGCAGAATCGCAACCCCGACGACGTTATCCTGTGTGACTGCGAAATGATACCGCAGAGCGTGGTCGACAGCATCGTACAAAGCATCCGCAATCAGGGCGCCCGGACGGACCTCAAATCGATCGGCTTGCGCAGCCGGATCGGGAAAGGTCCCTGCCAGGGAGCCTTTTGCAGTGCGCGTGTCACGGCTTATCTGTATGATCAAGGGCTGCTGGATGCCCGGCACGGCATCGAAGACCTGAAAACCTTTCTCGATGCGCGCTGGCGAGGACAAAAACCCCTGATGTGGGGCAGTTCGCTCATTCAGGCTGAACTGCAGGAGGCCATGCACTGCGGGCTTCTCGGTCTTGAGCTCGAAGAAGGGTCCTGAACTCGACGGTGTCACGGCACACAGGAAAATCATGGCTCAATCGGAAACCATCCATTGTCAGCTGATGGTGATCGGGGCTGGAATGGCCGGAATGGCCGCGGCCCTTTTCGCTGCCCGACGCCATGTTGCCACCGTCCAGGTCGGGCTATCCGCCGAAATTATTTATGCCAGCGGTTTGATCGACCTGCTGGGGGTTCACCCGATCGAGAAAGGCCGACGCTGGCGAAATCCCTGGGCGGCCATAGCGGCGGTGTCCAAGTCAAACCCGAATCATCCCTTTTCCCGTCTTTCCCGAAGTGATATCCGGGCCGCATTGGATGAATTTATCGGCTTTTTGGCAACCGCCGGATTGCCGTATCGGTGCTACAAGGATCGCAATGC
>JBAVJU010000364.1:0-6306 GCA_049687935.1 Desulfobacterales bacterium
CACCATAAAAGAGGTCAGCAAAAACGCCACGAAAATTTTATAGGCCAGTTTAAGGTGCACCGCTGTCGCCCCTGGTAAAAATTGTTGCGGTTTTTTTATCCCCTGATTTATTTGCACATGATTTTAAACCATATTGAGGAGCGGAGCAAACATTCCAGTTGTCCTCATCACATTCCCATCCTTTCTCCACATTTTCCTCACAATTCTTTTAATCTCTACAATCTTCACACGTTTGCTTCATATTTCCTCCACAATTGATCCCTATCATAGGATCCAACGAGGCTGAATCAGCCTGTTGCAACCAACAACAATTCAATACGAAAGGAAATTTGCCATGAAAAAGACAGCGACGATTTCAGTCATCATTCTTCTTGTTTTCGCCCTTGCGCTTTCAGGCACCGTGTTCGCAGCCGGTCCGCCGGAGCCGTCATCCCGGTTTAAACCGCACCATGGTCGCCATGGGGATGGTGGGGCCAAACTCCTGAACCGCTTCCTGCGCAAGAATTTGGCTGTGCGGACCCTTTCCGAAATGACGGGGCAGCCGGTCGAAACCATTAAGTTAAAACTTCACGACGACCGTTTGCCTGACCTTCTATCTGAATACCGGATCGATCGGGAAGCTTTCCGTACAACGATGCAGGCAAAGATGAAAGATCTTGTAAACCAGCTTGCCGAGACCGGTTATCTGACACCGCAGCAGGAAAAGGAGATTGTCGATCGGATGGAATTCCGCTCCCAGCGCCGGGCGCTCATGACCCGCCTGGTTGAAAAGGGGATTGCGGACGGTACCATTACCGAGGAGCAGGCGCAACTGCTGATGCGCAACCCTCGCTGAACCTGCCGGTCGCCGCCATTGGCGGGGATTCAGATTTCCGGCCGCCACTCGGGCGCCGGAGAGAAAAGCATCCCATCGCCGAAAGGCGGCGACCGGAAACGGCAAAGGAGACAGGACATGAAAACAAAGCTAATGAATTGTGATTTTGTGGGCGGGTGACTTATTTCATGGTGACTCTAAAGACTTCCTCGATGGTGGTGACCCCGTTCAGCAGCTTCTGAATGCCGTCCTGGCGCAACGACAACATATTCATTTCCAGCGCTCTTTTTTTAATAACGTTTGAATCATAGCTTTTCAGGATCAAGGATCTTAATTCTTCATTCAGCACCATGATTTCGAATATCGCATTGCGGCCCTTGTACCCTGTATGAAAACAGTTTTCGCATCCCCTGGCCCGATATATCCGCCGGTCACTGAAGCGCTCCGGGTCCATGCCGATGCTCTTAAATGCCAGATCGTTGGGTTTGTAGGCTTCCTTGCAATCGCTGCAGAGCGTGCGGAGCAGCCGCTGGGCGATAACCGCAATCAGAGAGGACGAAATCAGGAATGGCTCGACACCGATATCCACCAATCGGGTAATCGCGCTGGCCGAATCGTTGGTATGGAGAGTGGAGAAGACCAGGTGGCCGGTAAGCGCCGATTGCACCGCAATGTCGGCGGTTTCCTTGTCCCGGATTTCGCCGATGAGAATGACATCCGGGTCCTGGCGGACAATGGAGCGCAACCCCCGGGCAAAGGTCAGATCGATCTTGGGGTTAACCTGGATCTGGCTGATGCCCTTTATTTGGTACTCGACCGGATCCTCGATCGTTATGATGTTGATGTCCGGCTTGTTGATCGTGGTCAGAATCGCGTAAAGCGTGGTGGTCTTGCCGCTTCCGGTCGGCCCGGTGTTCAGGATGATCCCGTTCGGGCTCTGGACCAACTCTTTCAGCAACGCCAGGCGGTCGGGAGACAGTCCGATTTCCGGGAGATCGAAGACCGCGCTGGTTTTGTTCAGAAGCCGGAGCACCACACGCTCTCCAAACTGCGTCGGAATGGTGGATACCCGCACATCGATGTCCTGGGCGCCGATTTTGATGTCCAACCGGCCGTCCTGGGGCAACCGCTTCTCGGCAATGTTCAACTTGGCCATGACCTTGATGCGTGAGATCAAGGCCGCTTGAATCCACTTGGGCGGGGTCAACAGATCGTAGAGGATGCCGTCGATGCGATAGCGGACTTTGAAGCTGTCCTGGTAGGGCTCGATGTGAATGTCGCTGGCGCGGGCCTTGATCGATTGGGAAAGAATATGGTTTACCAGCTTTATGATGGGCGCATCGCTGGTGTCATCCAGCAGATCGGCGGTGTCTTCGAGTTCACTGATGATGTTGCTTCCATCCTCTTCCAGCCCCTGGACAAGCTCCTCGGCCGTGCTCTGGCTGAGGTCGTAGGAGATGTTGACGGCGGACAGGATGGCTTCTTTGGTCGAGAGCACCACGTCGTATTCTTTCAGCCCGAGTGTGCGCACCAGATCGTCGAGCGGCTGAAAACTGGACGGGTCGTTCATGGCGATAACATACTTGGAATGCGGTGTCAGCGCCTCTTCGAGACCTCTCTCCTCCGACGGCAGCTTGGCATCGTTTTGGCTCTCCTGGACGTTGATGACCAGTGGGACCATGAGGTATTTCTTCAGAAACTGGATCGGGATGCTGCGGGTGAAGGCGAAGTCGATGTTGTCGAGCGGCAGATCGAACCAGACCGGCAGGTCGTAGAGAAAACTCATCGCTTCGAGCAGCTGTCTTTCCGAGAGGATATTTCGGGTGACAAGGATGTCGCCGAGGCGCCCGCCCTTTTCTTTCTTGAAGAGCAGGGCCTCTTCGAAGCGCGCCTCGGAAATCCCGAAGCTGTTTTCCAGGATGTGGAATAGTCTGTTCTCCATCGGCTTTCTTTGGTCTTCTTATTTTATGTCGCTTGTGGGTATTCTTCTGGGAATACCAAACAATTTAATATTTCCTTCTTGGATTTGGCTTTCTTCGCCTTGGCCTCCGCGCAGGCTGTCCATCGTTGTTTTCTTTTGACCGTATACGTCAGCGGCTTCGGATGGGTTGTTGATGACGTGCGGGGTCAGAAAGATGTAAAGGTTGGTCTTCTGCTGCGAGCTTTTCTGAACTTTAAAAAGCCACCCGAGTACCGGAATATCGCCCAGCAGGGGAACCTTGTATACGGAAACGGCGTTGGTGTCTTCAATCAGTCCGCCGATGACGATGGTGCTCTTGTCGTCCACGATAACGGTGGTGTCGATCGTGCGCTTGAGCGTGGTAGGGCGGAAATCCGTCGTCGATTCCAGGGCGCTGACCTCTAGGCCGATGGTGAGCCGGACGAGCCTCTCGATGCTGATGTGCGGCGTGATTTTTAAAATCGTGCCGACATCGCGGTATTCGAAAGAGTTGAAAGTTTGATTGTCGGTGGTGGATGATTGCGTCTGGAATGGAATGTTCCGGCCGACGTTGATTTTGGCTTCCTCGTTTTCGGTGGTCAGAATCTGGGGCGTCTGCAGGATATTGACGTCTCTGTCCTGCTTGAACGCCTGCACCAGGGCGGTCAGGTTGTTGAACTTTATTCCCGCAATATCGATGGCTTCGGTAAAGACACCGAATGAGAACCCCTGCGGCAGTACGCCCTGGGTCAAGGCCGGAATGGCCGATGTCGGTGTCAAAAACCCGCCGCCCACGGCGGCTTCTCTGTTGCCGATAGTGGTACTGCCGGCCGCGGTCCATTCCGTTCCCAGGCTGAAGTCCTTTTGAGCGTTGACTTCCATGACCACGGCTTCGATGTAAACCATCGGCCGCGGGATGTCGAGTTTCTTGATGACTTCCTCCACCACTGTGTAATCATCGCTGCTGGCGGTGATCACGAGGCTGTTGGTGGCCTTGTCGGCCGTGATGTTCACCTTTCCCGAGAGCAGCGGTGCGCCGGCCGCGCCGGCTGCAGCCTTTTCCTTGACCGAGGTGCCTTCCTTGCTCGGCAGATTCTGCAGCACCTTGGCGATGTCCTCCGCGTTGGCATATTCGAGGTAGTAGACCCGAATTTTTTCCTTACCCCGCGGTGTTTCGCGATCGATAAAGTCGATCAACTGCCTGACCCGGGCCATTTCCACTTCACTGGCCAGTACGATCACCGTATTGGTGCGTTCGTCGGCGACAAATTTGGTGTCGTCACGGCTAGCGGCTGCTCTCTGCTTGGTCGCACCCCTGGTCTGGAATAAGGCCGTCAGGGTTTCGACCATTTTGGTACTGTCGGCGTGCTGAAGGGGGATGACCGAAATTTGTCGGCCGACATCGGCCACGTCGATTTCTTTCAGAATTTTAATCAACCGTTGGATATTCGACAGCACGTCGGTAACGATCAACGTGTTGGTCGGTGCGTAGGCAACGATAAGACTGGTCTTGGACACCATGGGGGTGAACAGTCTCTTGATTTCATCGGCATCGGCGTAAGTCAGGGGGATCAATTGGGTGACGAGCTGGTCTTGGGGCGTTACCGGCTTGGTGCTGGTGCGGGTCGGAATATCACTCGTGCGGGCTTCCGGGGAGGGAAGTATCTTGGTCGCCTTCCCCGCCTGAACGGTGCTGAAACCATTGACCTCCAACACCGACTCGAACACCTTGTAAGCCTCTGCAACGGATATCTTGGTCGGTGAAATGATGGTGACGTTGCCCCTGACGCGCTGGTCGACGATGAAGTTTTTGCCGGTCAGTTCGCTGATGAACTTTATGAAAACGTTGATGTCGACGTTGTTGAAGTCGATGGTCACGAAGCGGTCCTGCGAATCGCCTGTGTTGGCAGCCGCGTTCGCGCGGGTCGAGGTGATGCCTGCGGCTAAGATCAGCAGCACGAGCATCCAGCAGCCGATGAGTTTCAGATGGATCGTCGTTGGTCTCATTTTTCTAAGGGTCGCCTGTTTGCTGTTTTGTTACAGGTTGTGTTCGAACGCCTCGCCCGTTGTGTCTTCATGCGGCTGCGCATTCGGAATATCCGTCTCAGCCGCCGGTGCACCGCGAGCCTCGATTGAGTCACCGGGTGTCGAACGTCTCTGCCAGCAAGACTGCATCTACGGTTCCGGCCTGCTTGCCGGTTTTGGATATCGACAGCCCTTTTACCCGTACCAGATTGTTCGACGTCTCTATTCTGTAAAGGTAAGAGGTCAACTGCTTCATGGTGATGTTCTGAAGCTTGGTTTCCACGACCGACAGGGCATACGGCGTGTTTTCGAGGGTCGTTTTCGACGGCTTCATGTAAGCGATGCGGTCCTTGAGCCCGACTTGTCCGGCTAGGGTGTCGAGGAAGGAAAACAGCGTGAATCCACTGCTCCTGTCAGCGATTCTGCCTCTTTCGGAGTCGGCAACTTTCTTGGTGCCTTCGTAGTCTGCTTTTAGAACCAGCATTTCTTTTAGGGTCTGGGTTTGAACCTCGATCTGCCGGTTCAACTGCTGTCTCTTGTCAACCAAAGGAAAAATGATGACCTGCATCAGGATCACGACGGCGATCAGGGCGCCGGCAATCCAGACGGCGTATTTCTCGCGTTTGGTGATCGTAAACGGCAGCAATTTCATTATTTTTTTCATCACCCAGTTAATACCCTATTTTCAACCGGAACTTAATCCGATTGCTCGATTCCTCTTTGGTGGTCGACACGATCGTGACCGTCTTGAAGGCCTTACTTTTCTCGAGACCGTTCTTAATGGCATCGACGGAATTAAACGTGTCGGAGTCACCGTTGATGACCACATTGTTTTCCCCGATGACGGTGCGGGTGAATTTTACGTCGATGTCGTCCGGGATGCTTTTGCTGATTTCATTCAATATGTCGATGGTCAGCATATTTCCCTGCCCGCTTGTTGAATTCAGGGAGACCTTGCGCACCTCCTCGATGCTAACCCGCATCTGCTGCACGGGATTGACGATTTTCTTTACATCCGGAAAAGTCGACTGGAAGATGGAGGTGATGCGGCTGTTGAGCATGTCCAGCTGTTTGTTTTTATAGTAGTAGTCGATTGAAACGGTCAGCAGCCACACCAGCAGCAGACCGGCTGCCAAACCGCCGGAAACCATAATGTTCTTTTTGTATTCGGCCCAGCGTTTTTTGATGGCGAAGGGGCCTTTTCGAAAATTCAGTCCCTTGATACCGATGACCTCTATCAGTGCCAGGGCGAGGGCATTGTTCATTTGGTGCGGTTTCCAGGAATCAGCCGGGACCACCCTTATCCTGGCCTGTGTGTCCCTGACCAGGTCGGTGCGTTCCGTCTCTACGTTCAGCAACCGCGCCAGCGACGCTTCAAAACCGTTTTCACCCAACGCCGGGCCGGTGACAAAGATTTTTTCCGGCCTAAATGGGCGCTCACCGATCTCCTCCATTGCATATAAGGTCCGCTGGATACTTTGCCCCAGCATGTCGGCGTGCGACTCGTAAGCCCGGTCGGCGGGCAGGG
>JBAVJU010000365.1:0-1545 GCA_049687935.1 Desulfobacterales bacterium
GGGGCTATAATAAACCGCATCCGGGTTGAGTTGTCAAGAGCCGACGTGACCGCTCGCACTTATAAAACGAAAACCGGAGTCAAACTCAAGCGGAACAACCTCTTCCTTCCGCCTACCCCGTAAAATCGTCATTTTTGAAAGGACAGATTGGACAGCAGCGCGTTCAACAAGGCTTATTCTGACGTTCTTTTTTGACAAGCCGATAGGTTTCTTTGTAGATAATTCGGCGCGGGCCGACGGCGATAATGTCGATGATGTTAGGCGACGAACTTCGATAAATGATCCGAAAACGACCTGTGCGGTAACTGCGGAGGCCCGTGAACTCGTCTTTCAGTTGCTTTCCAGCATGCGGGTCGGCCTGAATGCGTTCCAGGGCAGCCCGCATCTTGCGTTTCAGTTCCGGGTGGGATTTTCGAATCAGTTCTGCGACTTTGTCAGGAACCCGAAGTTTGGGTGTTTTCGACTTTCGGCGGGCCACGGCTCACTCAACCAATTCTTCCAGCGTGTAAAGGCGACTTCGCTTCTTTAGCGTCTTAAGGCCCGTCCTGATTTCCCCCATGAGATCCTGGTCGGCTTTTATGGCCAACGTCTCTTTCCAGCTTTCGAATTCATCGGGGCTGATGAGAACCGCGGCGGGTCTGCCGTTTCGAGTAATGACAATCTCTTCATCGGTGGATTGAACCGAATCCACGATCTCGCTTAGCTTCATTTTTGCTTCAGACAAAGAAAGGGTTTTCATTTATTTAGTCCTTTTGTTGGTTGACCATAATTCAGGTCAAAACTAACTTCTTTGTTATGTCCTGTCAATGAAAAATCATTATTTGTCAAAAAGAGAATACTCCGTTTTCGCGCCTTGCCAGGCGGGTACTTCAACGCCCAAAATTGCGAACTTATTTTATCGTGAACCCTTAAGCGGCCGGTGCGTGAATTGAGCCACACACTTCGCCATGTCGTCAGGCCCGACGCCTTTGGATTTCAAACGGTGACGGGGAATACAGCATGCCCCCAGCCTGTCTGTTCAAAAGCCGATCCTTGACAGCAACTGCAGTTTCGCTATACTCCTATTCTACACGAATTTTTATTTGGATGGCTCCCCATGCCGCCCCTATTCGGTCATAATCCCACCCTGTTGTCCCGCAGGCAGTTTCTCCAAGAGACCATTCAGGCGTCTGCCCGTTTGGGGCTGTGCGCCTCCTCTGCGTGGCTGCTGTTAAACGCGGCCGAATCCGGTCATGCCGACTCGTCTCCCCGATCCATCCCGTCTCATGGACAAACGACTGCGCCCCCGGCCCGCTACTGGGTTTCGGCCAACGCAAAGGACGTTGACTGTCTCGCCTGCCATCTTCCCGGGGAAGTGGTCCAGGGGCCCTTTTATCGGCACGAGCACCTTTATGTCCGTTGCCGGCTGTGCGCCCAAAATTGCCTGCTGGCCCCCGGCGATCGCGGCCGGTGTCGGGCACGGATCAACGACGACGGCGTGTTGAAAAGCCTGGTCTACGGGAGGCCGGTGTCGGTTCATGTAGACCCCATCGAGAAAAAGCCGCT
>JBAVJU010000366.1:0-9630 GCA_049687935.1 Desulfobacterales bacterium
CACCGCGATGCGCTTTCTGCGGTGGGCCGGCCGGTAGACGATCTTGGTTTCGTGGCAGGCCCGGGGGTTCACCAGGCAGGAGGTCATCTTGCCAAGGAAGATATGATCCAGGCAGGCCTGATTGCAGGCGATGCAGGTATTGATTTCATCCGCACGTCCCGCAGCGGCCTTGTTAACAAATTCGGGGTCCGCCAGAAACGGCCGCGCCATGGAAACCATATCGGCGTCGCCGCGGGCCAGCACCGCTTCCACCAGCTCAGGCGTGTTGATCCGGTTGCTGGTGATCAGCGGAACCGAAACCTTTCCCTTCAATTTGGCCGTCACCCAGGTGAAGGCGGCTCTCGGCACCATGGTGGCAATGGTCGGTACGCGGGCTTCGTGCCAACCGATACCGGTGTTGATCAAGTTAGCCCCGGCGGTCTCGATCGCGCGGGCCAGCGCCACCACCTCAGCCCATGAACTCCCCCCCGGCATCAGGTCCAGCATCGACAGACGGTATATAATCATAAAATCCGATCTTACGGCGGTTCGAACTTGCCGGACGATTTCGATGGCGAAACGGATGCGGTTTTCGAAAGAGCCTCCCCATCGGTCCGTGCGCTTGTTGGTGGCCGGTGCGATGAATTGGTTGATCAGGTAGCCTTCCGATCCCATGATCTCGACCCCGTCGTAGCCGGCTTTTTCAGTCAGTTCGGCACAGGCGACGAAATCCTGAATTTGGTGTTCGACTTCGGCCTCCGAGAGGGCGTGGGGTTTGAAGAGGTTGACCGGAGCCTGGATAGCGGAAGGAGCGACCAGCTTCGGGTGGAAGGCATAGCGGCCGGTGTGCAGGATCTGCATGGCAATTTTACCCCCCGCCTCATGGACCGCCCGGGTGACAATCCGGTGATCGTGCATCTCTTCTTCGGTGGTGAGTTTGGCGGCGTTTTGCGCCACACATCCGGCTTCATTGGGGGCGATGCCGCCGGTAACGATCAAACCCGCCCCGCCGGACGCCCGTTCGGCATAAAATGCCGCCAGTCGCTCAAAGCCATCGAGTGCTTCCTCGAGGCCGGTATGCATCGATCCCATTACGACCCGATTTTTAAGGGTGACAAACCCAAGGTCAAGAGGAGCCAGCATGTGAGGATAGGACATCGGAATCATATAATACGCTCCAAATGGTTCCCGCAGCGATGCCGTCGCGCGTCAGCTTCTATACCCTGTTAACAATTCCAGAAGTCGGAGGGGATGTCAATCCCGCTGTTACACTTCCCACACCCGATTTTCGGTTGTAATATTTCTTTATCCTGATATCGTAAAACCGTATGCATTGAGCACGGTACATAAAAAGCCGGTTTTCAGGTCGTGTCATCCTTAGAAGGAGGTTGAATATGCCAGAAGAGAACGTCTATGATCTCATCATTATCGGCGGTGGGCCGGGAGGAATGTCGGCCGGAATATATGCGATGCGGGCGGCTTTGAAGACCGTCCTGATCGAAAAGGGTCTCCCGGGGGGGCAGGTGGCGATGTCGGCCGAAGTGGAAAACTACCCCAGCTACGAACACATCGGCGGCGGGGAGCTGTCCGAAAAATTTGCCCAGCACGCCAAATCCTATGGTCTGGAGATGATCACCGGTGAGGTCAAGGCCCTTTTGCCGGGGCTCGATCATCACCGGGTCCACCTCGACAACGGCGACGTGCTGACGGCCCACGCCGTCATTCTGGCCACCGGCGGCACTCCCCGCAAACTGAATATTCCGGGCGAAGATGATTATTACGGTAAAGGCGTGTCTTATTGTGCCGTTTGTGACGGCTTTTTTTTCAGAAACAAGACCGTTGTCGTCGTCGGGGGCGGTGACACCGCGGCCGAAGAAGGGCTCTATTTGGCCAAGCTGTGCCGCCAGGTCTACCTCGTTCACCGACGGGACCAACTGCGGGCCGGAATGATTCTCCAACAGCGGGTCAAAGCCGAGTGTAAAATGGAGGTCATTTGGAATACGGTCGCCACCGCCATCAAGGCCGACGCGGACGGGGTCACCGCCATTGAGCTGAAGGATGTCAACAGCGGTCAAAAAAAGGAACTGGTTACCGACGGGGTTTTTATATTTATCGGCTTCGATCCGAACAACCAGTTGGTGCCGGCCGGCACCAAAATGAATGCCGATGGTTATGTTGTCACCGACGACAAGTGCGAGACCAACACCCCCGGCATATACGTTATCGGGGACTTGAGAGAAAAATACGCCCGTCAGATCGTTATTGCGGCCGCGGACGGCGCCACCGCCGCCCTGGCCGCCGCTCACTATGTGGAGGTCAGGAAAGCGGCGGCGGCCGGCGATACCTGCGAACTGCCGGAAGCCTTGCTCCAGGGAGTATCCTGAACCCTGAAGTGAAGCGTTTTATCATCAAATTCGGGCTCATGACGGTCATGTTCGTCGGACTACCGCCGTTGGGTGTCTGGCTGGCGGGATATTCCCTGCCCGGATACTTCGAGTTTCCACCCCTATCCCGCACCATCGAGCATGCGCCCTTTTCGTGGACGATTTTCAGCGCCTATGCGGCCTTTATCGCCGTAATTGTCGGGCCGCTCCTGGTGCGGGCGGTTCGATCCGAACACCGTAAACCGCCTGGTGCGTTTGCAGCGTCTGTTTTTCCCGGGTGGGGCTGGGCGGGGGTGGTGGCCGGTGTGGCCATGTGGGTGCTGGCCTGGACCCGGTTTGAGTGGTTTGCCAGATTTCAACCCCACACTTTCGCCCCTCTGTGGCTGTGCTACATTCTGGTGGTCAATGCGTTGAGCATCCGCCGCACCGGCCGCTGCCTGATGACTTCCCGTCCCCTTTTCTTTCTGACACTTTTCCCTGCCAGTGCCGTATTCTGGTGGTTTTTCGAGTATCTGAACCGATTTGTACAGAATTGGCACTACGCGGGATCGCGCTTCGATGCCTGGGAGTATTTCTGGTATGCCACCCTGCCTTTCGCCACCGTTCTTCCGGCCGTCCTCTCGACGAGGGAGCTGATCCGGCCACTGTCCTGGCTGCAGAACGGTTTCCGGCAGTTTATAAAAGTGCGCTGTCGCCGGCCGCGCCTGCTGGCCGTCGGCGTGCTGATTCTCGCCGGGGCAGGCCTGACCGGTATCGGTGTGTGGCCCGACGCTTTTTTCTCGCTGCTTTGGATCGCCCCGCTCTTGATCATCCTGTCACTGCAGACCCTGTTTCAGGAGCCGAATTTATTGACCGAAGTGACCGCGGGAGACTGGCGGACGGTTGTCTCGAGTGCACTGGCAGCGCTTATCTGCGGCTGGTTCTGGGAAATGTGGAATGCCGGCAGCCTGGCCCATTGGACTTACAGCATTCCCTACGTCCAGCGATTCATGATTTTTGAAATGCCGGTTCTGGGATATGCCGGATACCTGCCCTTCGGCCTGGAATGTGCCGTTATCGGCGAATTAATCGATTGGTCCGGGCCGGCCGCCGTAAAGGACCGGTGACCGCCCGCTTGGGCACCGACTGCATTGAAACGCGGACGACGATGCTTAATTTTCATGAAACCCAAACCAACACTGCCGATGGTCATTGTCATGTACCCATGCTTGAAATATCGAGCAGCGGGCGACAATGGATAAGACAATTTATGGGTGAATAGACCCAAGCATGAGGTAATCACCTTGCCGTTTATTGTCATTCCAGGTGTTAAAGGTAAAGTATTTATACCGGAGGTGCGCTCAGATCGTCCGAAAAAACACCCCTGCAAGAATTGTTATTCCTGTCAACTGTGCAGCGATGATCGCTGTACCCTCTGCCGCTCGTCGCAATCCTGCGCCAAAGAGATCCAGCCATCCGACGACACCGCAAACGGCTGACCCCACAAGCAGTGACACCCGGCTGGAAAAATTCGACCGGGCTTTCAGCCCCTGAAAGCCTCGGTAAGAAATAGCGCTTACTTGGACAATTGATCCCAGAAAGATCGTGCCCCGTCTCGTGCGGTGCCTTTTCGATGAGACGCCGCAGGCGTTCCGGCCGAGGTGCCGCGCAGACGGGCTATCCGCTCTTCAAGCGGGGGGTGGGTCGAGAAGAGGTGCATGAGGTTCCGGCCGGACAGCGGGTTGACGATCAACATGTGAGCCGTTGACGGACTCGCATTCATGGGCAAGCGACCTGAGGTGGCGCCGAGTTTTTCCAAGGCGCTGGCCAATCCTTCCGGGTTGCCGGTGAGAGCTGCACCGGAAGCGTCGGCCTGGTATTCCCGTGACCGTGATATGGCCATCTGGATAATCATGGCCGCCATAGGGGCCAGGATAGACATGAGGAGCAAGCCGACTATTCCCGATCCACCGCTGTTGTCATCATCACGGCCACCACCGAAGATCATGGACCAGCGCGCCATGCTGGCCAGCAGCATGATCGCTCCGGCCAGGGTCGCTGCAATCGAACCGATCAGAATGTCGCGGTTTTTGACATGCGCCAGCTCGTGGGCCAGGACGCCCATGATCTCCTGCCGGTTCATGAGGTTTAAAAGACCGTCGGTGACCGCCACGACGGCATTTTCGGGGTTGCGGCCCGTGGCAAAGGCATTGGGTGCCTCAGAGGGTATGATGAAGATTTTCGGCATCGGCAGACCGGCGGATTGTGTGAGTTTGCCGACCATGTCGAAGATTTCAGGTGCCTGCTGCGGCGTGGCCTCTCTGGCACGGTACATCTTTAAGACCAGCTTGTCCGAGTACCAATAGCTGAAGAAATTCATTCCGGCCGCCAACACGAGTGCGATCACCATCCCTTGACGACCGCCCAGCAATTGTCCGATCCAAATGATGAAGGCCGTCAGGACGGCCAGCAGCACAGTTGTTTTGATTTGGTTGTTCATGGTAATGGCATCCTTTCGCGACTTTCTTCGGGTTATATTCGAAATATTTCTTTGGCAGCCCCAATATAAATCGAAATTTTGTCAATGCAATTTTCCGGCTTGTACATCTTTATAAAATTATTACCATTTTTTAATATGCGGCGTTGAATAAAGCAACTCAATGTGATAGTATTTATGGCGCTTAGGCTTAGAAAGGAAGCTTCGTCTCTGCAAGTAACCCGATATCAATCGGTATTTGTTATACGCCAAATACGCCGCTCCAATCCCTGACGGCGCGCGCCAGAGAGCGTCTGCGCCATAGTTGGGTGAGGCTAACGAATCTCTTTGGTGATGGGGACGAAGATGGAACCTGCTCGAAAAGAAGACACGCTTATCGATCTGGCATCGGCCAGCCCAGCTCCTAAAAACAGAACCGGCAGCCCATCCAGAAATAAGAGGGCTGAGCAGAGGGAAAAAGGCGCGAGCCCCCAGCTCGTCGGTACGGTGATCACAAAGACGAGTGACACAACCCGGGTCACTCTGACCAGATCGTTTCTGGTCAATAAGCTCAATTTCATCAATTTTTCAAATCGCACCATCCGTTTAAAATTCAGCCATAGCCGCTTTGACCGAACGCTCACCTTAGAGCTAAAGCCTCTGCCATGCCAAGGGGAGCGGCTCGACCTGCTGTGGCCCCAGGAAGACCGGCTCATCAGCAGGCTCAAACCTTTCGTTTTCGATTCACTCCTGATCCCAGACGGCCAGAAGCTGATTCGGGCCGAGGCGGATATCATTTCTATGAATCAAACCGGCATCAGCCTGCGCCTGCCGGAGACCTGTCATCAAATCAGCAACCGGAAAATGCGTCGGTACACCGGCCGAAACGTCGATGTACAACTGGTTCAAAGCAGTTCGCTTTTCTGCGGCCGCCTACTCGATTTCAACGCCGTCACCTTTCGGGTGGAATTGGAGGCCGGTGCTCGCCAGACCTTCGAGTGGATCAATCCCGAAAGCTCGGTCAGCGTCATTCTCTCCGGCGGTGCCGACACGTATTACTCGGGCGAGTGTAAAATACTTCGTCACAGCCGGTGCAACGCCAACAGGCAATATGTGCTGGAGCCGATCAGTCGGGAAATTCATCGTTACAGGCAAAAAGAATTTCGCAGCGAGCGCCTGGAAATCAACCCGTCACCGGATATTTACTTTACTCACCCCTTGTCTAAAAAGCAGTTGTCGCTCAAAGTCGTCGATCTGTCGGGTTCCGGTTTTTCGGTCGAAGAGGATCCGTTAAACGCCCAACTCCTGGCCGGTTTGACCATCCCTGAAGTGGAATTGCGATTTTCCAACAATGTTGCGGTCAACTGCAAGGCCCAGGTCGTCTACCGCAAAGTCTGCAACGAGGGGAAAAAGGGTGTCTGGGTCAAATGTGGACTGGCGATTATCGACATGGACACGGAGAACAACGTCAAGCTCCTGTCCCTTCTGCACCAAGCCAACAATCGCTACTCGTACATTTGCAACAAGGTCGACCTGGATGCGCTCTGGGGGTTCTTTTTTGAATCCGGGTTCATTTATCCGGATAAATACGCATATATCGAAGCCAACAAAGATCGCATCAGGAACATCTATGAAAAGCTCTACACCCAGAGCCCCAGCATTGCCCGGCATTTTATCTACCAGGAGAAAGGCAACATCCTCGGGCACATGGCCATGGTGCGCTTTTACGAAGATGCCTGGTTGATCCACCATCACGCCGCCAAGAAATCGGCCCTGAACAAAGCCGGTCTGATCGTTTTAAAGCAGATCGGCCACTTCATCAACGACTCCTACCGCCTCAATGCGATTCATTTAAAACATGTGATGATGTACTACCGGCCGGACAATCGATTCCCCAGCCGGGTTTTCGGCGGTGCTTGCGAGCAGATCGACGACCCGAAATGTTGTTCAATCGACGCGTTTGCCTATGTGCATCTTCCCGCGGCGCCCGGACCGGCCGCGGCGATTGCCGGTCCGTGGGAATTGAATCCGGCGCAGCCGGAAGATCTCGCTGAGTTCCAGGATTTTTATGAATACGACTCCGGCGGGCTCATGCTAAAAGCCCTCGGCTTGGACCCTGACCGGATCGGCCGAGCGGAACTCGAAGAGGAATACCGGCGACTCGGTTTCAAGAAGGAGAAGCATCTTGTTGCGCTAAAGGCCGATGGCCAGCTCAAGGCCATTATCCTGGTCAACATTACCGATTTCGGATTCAACCTGTCGAACTTGACCAATTGCATCAAGTTCATCGTCGTGGACCCGGAGGGATTGAGCGGTGACATTTTCAAAAAAGTGATCTTCAAAATAAATGAAAGATATCCTTTCGAGGAACTGACGGTTCTGGTCAATCCGGTTTCTTTTGCCGAGACCATCCAGCTGCCCTTTGAAAAAATTTACAACATGTGGATCATGAACACCCGATTTTCGGATCCCTATTTCCGTTATCTGAAGCGCCTGTTAAAGCATGTCCATTAGCATCATGTCGGACGGCGGCCCCGGCAGGTGATGACCGGTGTGTAGGTGAATCGGCGTGGGGTGTTGACAAATGCCTGTTCGAACTCCGATCTAAACTCCTCGAAACCCCTCTCGTATTCATCGAAAGGATAGCCCGAGTTCCGGGCGGCGATCTCCACCTTCTTCGTCCAGTTAAAGGCATCGGCTTCTTTGAGTTTGCCGTAAATCAGGTGGTGTGGCATCATGTCGACCGCGATGTCGAGGAACCCGAGATCATAAAGATAGGCATAGAGTTTACGTCCGACATAAGGATCGAAACCGGCCACTTTTTCAAGGGCTTTCATGACGCCTCTCAAGGCGGTTTCGAGCCGAGGTGTCAGCCCGTAGTGGTTCAAGCAATTGTGATCGAGGTCGATCAAGCAAAGAATGCCGCCGGGCGCAACAATTTGAGCGATGTTTTTCACGATCTCGAAACTCTCGGTGCGATAGTATTCCAGGACGAAGCGAATCCAGACCAGATCGAATCGGCCGAGTGCTCCAAGCGGTTGCCGGATGTCCATTTGACGGAAACTCAAACCGGTGGCGCTGTATTTGGATCGTGCAAACCGGACGCGCTGGGGAGAGATGTCGACACCGATGGTTTCGGCACCCGGTTGGGACAGCCGGTTGAGGATAAAGGTCGTTTTGCCCGATCCGCAGCCCAGATCGGCGACCCGCATGCCGGCGGTGATTCCAGACCAGAGCGCCTGCTTTTCGACTAAACGGGGATCGGTTTTCATGTCCAAACGAAGGGCTTCTTCATCGCTTTCCATCAAGTAGTCTTTTCGCATCCCTTATCAGCACCTCCGTTTGGCACCCGTACGGTTTTCTGTTGATTTCCCGCGATTTACAGCACTTGCCGATGGTCTGTCAATCGGTTAATCAGCCCATCGGCCGGGTACAGGCGTAGAAAAACGAATTTACTTGACCGGCACCGTGCTTATTTTTACTCGTTATGTCATGTTTGACGACTTCAGACCATCAAATGCGACCATTACGGGAGTAGACACATGAAGGACGGAAACAGTTTCGAGGATGACAAAGCAACCGACAACGAGGACTTCGGTGCACTTTTAGAGGCCTATGGCGGGGATATCGGTGAGAGCGTTCTGGTGGGGGATAAGATCAACGGCAAGATTATCGCCATCGGCTCGGAGACCGTCTTTGTCGACACCGGAACAAAGATCGACGGAGTTGTGGATAAAAAGGAACTGCTGGATGACAAGGGCCAACTGCCCTACGGCGTCGGAGACAGGCTCGAGCTTTTTGTTATCGCCGCTGACGAGAGCGAGATCCGGCTTTCCCGGGCCCTGTCCGGTATCGGCGGCCTGCAACTGTTGACGGATGCTTTTCGCAACCGGATTCCGGTCGAGGGGCGGGTGACCGAAACCTGCAAGGGCGGATTTCGCGTCGCCGTCATGCAGCGCACGGCATTTTGCCCGATCAGCCAGATGGATGTCAAATACGTCGATGCGCCGGAAAACTATGTGGGAGAGACCTTGCTCTTTAACATCACGCAGTTCGAAGACAGGGGACGCAACATCGTACTTTCCCGGCGCAAACTTCTGGAACGCGAGCAGAAAAAGGCGCGAGAGGCCTTTTTCACCACGCTGACAACCGGCGCCGTGCTCACCGGCACCGTCACCCGCCTGATGCCTTACGGCGCCTTCGTGGAATTGATTCCGGGGTTGGAGGGCATGGTGCACATCTCGGAACTGAGCTGGTCGCGGGTCGAGAAACCCGAAGAAGCCTTAAGGCCAGGCGATCGGGTGCAGGTAAAGGTCCTCAGCATCGATGCCCAAGAGGGAACCGCCCGTGAGAAGATTGCGCTGTCTGTCAAACAGGTGACAGGTGATCCATGGGAAGACGTTGTTGACAGGTTTCAGCCCGGGGACATCATCAACGGCAAGGTCACCCGTTGTGCCCCTTTCGGGGCTTTCGTCGAGATCGCTCCGGGAATCGAGGGGCTGGTTCACATCAGTGAAATGAGTTTCGTGAAAAGGGTTCAAAACCCGTCCGATATCGTCACAGCCGGAGAACCGGTGACGGTCATGGTCAAGACGATCGATGGTGAAAACAGAAGAATTTCCCTGAGTATCCGCGATACAGAGGGCGATCCGTGGGCCGAGGTGCATGAGAAATACCCTGCTGGACGCATCGTTACAGGCATTGTCGAAAAGAAGGAAAAATTCGGTTATTTCGTCGTTCTCGAGCCGGGCATTACCGGCCTGCTGCCCAAATCTAAGATAGGTCAGGCGACCGATCCAAAGGCCTACGACA
>JBAVJU010000367.1:0-8253 GCA_049687935.1 Desulfobacterales bacterium
CCGGTGACAAAGATTTTTTCCGGCCTAAATGGGCGCTCACCGATCTCCTCCATTGCATATAAGGTCCGCTGGATACTTTGCCCCAGCATGTCGGCGTGCGACTCGTAAGCCCGGTCGGCGGGCAGGGCCCGCACCATCGAGAGCTGTCCCGAAATGACGGCGAAAATTGTACTGCTGCCGCTGCGGACATCCACGATAAGGGCATTTTCGGGGAGGTCGCCCAATCGCGCCAGGCAGAGTGCCGACGGGTAACCGCTGACCGTCACAATCGCCGGATCGATGTGATGGATGCCCAACAGGTCCAAGATGGATCTGAGGCCGGACACATTGCAGGCGGCTGCGATAACATCCGTTTGTTCACCCTGGCCGTCGAGTTTTATCGGATGAAACTCGATAACGACCTCATCTATGGGAAAGGGGAGCATCGGTTCGAGTTCAAACGGCAAAATTTGCTTGATTTTATTAATCTGTTTGAATGGTACCCGAAGATTTCTGAAAGACACGTGGTCGGCGGGTATCGAAACAATACACACGCAGTCCTGCACCGGTATCTCCTGGACCAGCTTGTTCAGGGCCGCGGCCAGGGGGGCGTCGCCCTCCTCCGGAAACGGAATATAGGTGTAGGCCTCCACCCGGCTTTCTTTTAAGCCGCTGTTGACCAACACCGCTGCAAGGGCCTTGTTCTGAATGTCGAGACCCAGTATTCTTTTGCCCATCGTCTTCCTTCCGGCAAGGCGTGGTCGCCTGCCGGTTATTCAAGGTGAGGCGCTAAGGATTACCCAAAAATTAAATATTCAAAAACCTATTATACCATCAAGTTTGTTCCCAACTCAAGACGCGGCAGTATTTCAGGCCGGTTTCGGATTCGGTCTCTCTGTGTACGATCACCGTAGCCACGAGACTGACCCCGTTGAGGCTGGCCGCCGCCTCGATCCTGAAAAAATCGCTCTGATTGGTGATGAGGCTGCTGTCGAGATCGATATCCCCGGCTCCGGGGACCTGTTTGTACCAGTTGCTGCCCGAAAGATCGTGGTTATAGGTGTCGCTTGTTTTTGCGAGGCGAAATTCGCTGATCGCCAGCGCCAGATCCTGGTTTTCCTCCGGCAACAGCGCCATGAGAACCGGTATCTCCGCGGTGTTGATGTTGATTTTGCCGTCGAAAGTGAAATTGCCGCCTTCATCGGTCATGCCGTTGACCGTCAAAAAACCCGACAGGCCCGGCAATTCATCTGTACCATAAAACAGCTCCCGAGTGATCCCCTTGACCTGCAACAGTTCTTTTATATGGGTGAGGGGACCGTTTCTGATCGATATGGGCGGGTCCAGATCGAGATAATAGTCGGACTCTGCCCCGTTCAAGCCGGTGATGGCATCGTCGTCGCCGGCATCGAGCCAGTCCTTCAGGGAATTGATGACCGTGTTCACCGGATCGGTCTCATCCGGATGTTCGTATGCCAGGAAGGCCATTCTGAGGAGGCGTTCCCAAAGCTGGCGCTGTTTTTCGTTGAATTCGCGGCCTTCGGGAAACTTAACCAGGGCATTGACCTGGATGCGGCTGCGCTCATCGCTGATCTTAACCTCCAGTTTGCCGTCCTCGAACGGAATGGCTTCCAGCATGCCGTTGACCTTTTCGGGGTCGGCCCAATCCTCCTGCATCGAGTCGGCGGTCGTGTTTTTTTTGTCTTCAACCAGCATGGCCATGGCCGCATTGACACCGGATGCCACCATTTCCGCCAGCCGGTGGCGATCACGGACGGCCGCACTGGAGAATATCGTGGCGCGGGCTTGCCGGTTGAGCTCCACGGTGGTGGCGACCAGCAGCGTGATGACCGCCAGGGTGATCAAAAGAGCCATGCCCCGTTTGTTGTTTATCGGCCTTGTTTGGTTCAACTCATGCAACATTCGATTTCTACTCAAAACTCATTGTCGAGGCATCAACCGGCCAATTTGAGAGCTTGTCGGTACTGGGGAAACAGGATCGTCGTCTCGAATGTGTGAAAATTTTCATCCGAGCCGATCTCAAGCCGGATGCGAACCGCTCGCGGTGTGGCGTAGCCGACATCGTCCGAATCAGAATCCCAGGTCTCTTTTTCATCGTTTTCCGCATCGATATAGGTGAACGTCAAGGTCTTCACGTTTTCGCACAAAATCGGATCGCCGGTCAGATTGTCGCGAGGTTCGGAAAAATCGAGTCGGTCCGAACGCCGCAGCACTCTGGTGTCGTTGCGATCGGTTGTAACGTAATAAATGATTTCTGCCACGCCGTCGCGCTGGCGCTGTTGCAGCGGCAGGTGGGCCATGGCGGTGAACCGCAGTTGGCCGAAATCCTCGCCCCCTGCATCGGATAACTTCCCCACCAGGCGGTACAAATCCAGCTCACCATCTTCCTTTGGCGGCTTGTAAGCCGGTGACTGAAGGAAATAAGCCGACGCGAGATCGATCGACATGCGGTTCAGACAATCCTTTGCCATTTCATAGGTTGTCTTGCTCTCTTCGATCATTCCGATCTTTCCGAACACGAAATTGAAAGAGCCGAATACGGTCGTGATGACGACCGCAAAGATAAATATGGCAATGAGGATTTCGAGCAAGGTGAAGCCGCGCATTGCGGCCCGGTTTTCATTGGGTGTCTGTGGCCGGCAACGCCGGAGCCGGAGCTCATCGGTTATGAATGGAATGGGGGAGATCATGAGCGTCTGGTCGAATCGGTTATGACGGACGTGTCCTTTCATATTTATTTAGGGGTGGTCGTCGTGTCACTTCGGCATGAAACGGTAGGTGCGGAGGCTGTAAACCATCTCGCCCTGGTTGAATAAAACCTTTATATCGATTCTTTTCAGCTTCTCCACCGCGCCCTTTAATTTCTCTGAGCCCGTCTTGAGTTGATCACTGCTGGTGTCGTCGATGGCGACCTCCCAAGTGTAAGCGGGAAAATCTTTGCCGAAGTCACCGGTTCCCTGGGTCAGTTCTTTAGCGGAGCTCAGTTCGATGTCAACCAATTTATTTTGTGCCAGCAGTGGTGCCACCGTGTAAAAGCGGGCCCCGATGGTCATCATCAGCGTCTGGGAGTGCAGCCGGTAGACGGCCGTTAGAACGATCGCGATAATGGAAACCGCCACCATCATCTCGATAAGGGTAAAGCCGCCTTGCCCGTTCGGACGGTTGAGCCGGTTGTGCCCGTTAGGCCCGTTGAGCCGGTCGATTCGTTGGGGCAGTCGGCCTTGTGCCGGGATGCCGGTCATAGAGATTCTTTTCCGCATCGACTCACGTATTGAATCAGGCGTTGATAAATTGGATGCCTTTACGGGCGACCGAAAATCGGTGCAGACGACCGCTCATCCGACATGTCAAAAACCGGTCGGGCGGCATCGCGTTATTCCTCAAAGCCGGTATAGGCATTATACAGTTTGACGTTCGATAGAAACGGTTCGATTTGAAACGAGAATCGCCCGTCGTTGTCGGCCATGTGAATGATCGCCCGGTCCGAATACCCCTTCGCGAAGAAAGCGATATCGGCCCGGCCGGATTCTACGCTCTGGTCTCCCGGATATTCGACATCGAGGACCTTCAGATCCTCGTCGAGTTTAAAGGCGTTTTTTTCGGCCTTTTCTTTGCTCTCATCCGACATGTCGTCGCTCGTGACCCACAATTGCTTCGAATCGATCCCGACATGCAGCGTGTAGGTTTTTTGGTCCTGAACGGCGCGACCCTTCAGGTCCTGAACCTTCAGGATCACCCAGCGCTTGGTTTTGCGGGTCTGGTCGGTCAGTGGCGAGTCCGGCAGTCGCGGGACGGCAACCAGCAGCATGATGCTGATGAGCAGTATCACGACGGCGATCTCGATCAGCGTAAAACCGTTCTCGGCGCCGGAAAGTGACATCGGCAGCGTGCTGGATCGAGGACAACGGGATTTGCGTTTCGGCAAGAAAAGGTGCATGAATTCAGGCCCGCGGACACAAGGGGATCGAGCGGTTACTCGATCTCCCAGTTGTTGATATCCTTGTTCTCGTCCTCGCCGCCCGGCACGCCGTCTGCACCGTAAGAAGTGATGTCATAGTCACCCTGAATCCCGGGTGACAGGTAGATGAATTCATTGCCCCACGAATCTTTCGGGACTTTGCCTTTTTCGAGGTAACCGCCTTTGCGCCAGTTCTGCAAAACAGTTTGTGTTTCCGGCATTTCAACCAGGGCCTGAAGTCCTTGTTCCGTGGTCGGATAGACGCCGTTGTCCAGTTTGTAAAGTTTCAGGGCGGTTTCGAGGCCCTCGATCTGAACCCTGGTCTGCACTTCCTTGGCCTGTTCGGTGCGTCCCATCAGTTTCGGTCCAATATACATGGCCAAGATGCCTAAAATGATCACGACCACCATCAACTCGATCAGCGAAAATCCGCGGTTGCCGCGTAGCGTGCGGGGTATTCTTAAAGCCATTCACCCTCCCGTAACTAAAACTAAAACCATCAAGTTTTAAAATTTCAAATTTGAAACGCTCGTTTTCAGGAAAAATTTTTCTGCACGTCGTGTGTCATCGCACCAGCGTGCTCATTTCGAAGATCGGCAGGCAGATCGACAGGACGATAAAGCCGACGATGACACCCATGATCAGAATCAGGATTGGGGCGAGCAGAGAAGTCATGCTCATTATACTCGATTCCGCCTCGCTGTCAAAAACATCTGCCATTTTGTTGAGCATCGATTCCAGGGTGGCGCTCTGCTCGCCGACCTGAATCATCTGTATCGTCAAATCCGGAAATACGCGGGTCGCTGAGAGCGATTTTGCCAGTCCCTGTCCTTGTCCCACTTCCCTGGCCGCGATTTCGACGGCTTCGGATATCATAACGTTGCCGGCAATGTTTTTGGCAATGTCCATGGCCTGCAGCATGGACACACCGTTGGCGAGCAATGAGCCCAGCGTGCGTGAAAACCGGGCGACCGCCAGTTTCTGAATCAACGGACCGACCATCGGCAGGGTGAGCAGCATCTTGTCGATCAGCGTGCGCCCCTTTTCTGTCTTTTTGAATTGCCGGAAAAATATCAGCGATGAAATAATGACAATAAGAAGGACCCACCAGTACGATTTGAACAGGTTGCTGGTGCCGATCAGAAAAAGCGTCGGTGCCGGCAGCGCCTGGTTGACGTCGGCGAAAATGGCGGTGATGGAGGGAACGATATACACCAACAGCAGGACAAGGATGAGGGTTCCCATGACCGTCATGAGCGCCGGGTAGGCCAAGGCCGACTGAATGCGATTTTTCAGCTTCTGCTGTTTCTCCATGATATCGGCCAATTTTTCCAAAACGATTTCGAGCGTGCCCGAGCTTTCACCGGCACGCACCATGTTCTTGTACAAAGGGGAGAAGGTTTCCGGATAGAGCGAGATCGCTCCGGCGAAACTGTTGCCTTCCACGATGGAATCCTTGATTTGCGCCAGAACCTTGTTGAACGCGTAGGACTTGATCTGGGGCAGGAGGGCTTCGAGAGCGGAGACCAAAGGAAATCCCGCCCCGACCAGGGTGGCCAGTTGCCGTGTCATAAGGGTGACGTCGCGTTGACGTACACGGGTGAATAGACTCTGGCTGAACAGGCCTTTGGATGCCCTTTGTCTCTGGTCATCGGTTGCTTCTTTGATTTGAACGGGAAATCGGTTCGACCCCCGCAGCTTCTGGCGCGCGGCGGCGACACTGTCCGCATCGATGATACCCGAGATGTTCTTGCCCCTTTGGTCCAGCGCTACGTATTCAAATACCGCCATATCGGTAATGGTGCCTTTCTACAAACGCGATTTGTTCCGTTTCCGTCGAGAATCCCTTTTCCTTCCAACGAAAAATATGCAAATTTAATGCCACTATATGCATTCCAGAAGCAAGAAATCTGTAACGGAATCTTTATCACGAATACCAATAATTATTATAGCTCCACGGCCTTTTCAACCCAAATCTCACAATCGGGCCGGTCTCTCAGTTGCCACTTCATGCAAGACGCTTTTATTACAGCCGTTCTCGGCCGGTTGCTCGAGTGCGGCCTGCTTTGCGGGGATGGTTCACGGAACAATTCGATCCGGCGGCAGTGCATTAAAGGATACATCGAGTGATGGAAACTTTGGATGGGCTAAGAGTCAGGTCGGGTACTATTCAGCTTGCTGACCTGCGGGTTGGCCTTCCTGAGGCGCTCCGCCTTCGGCTGTTGGCTCTTTCTGTTCACCGCTCTCGGCGCCGTCGGCTTTGGTTTCACCTTGACCTTCAGCGGCTGATTCCTGTATCTGCTGACTTTGATCGGCCGGGGGTGCTTCAACCGATTCTTCAGGTGCGGGACTGCTTTCCGATTCGGGTTCCTCGGAGACCGACGGATTTTCATCCGGCAAAGGAGGCGGCTGGGGCATGGGCAGCGGTTGTTTATAAGAAGGTGGTCCCGCGGGCCGACCGGAGGGGTCGCTGGGTTCTGCTTTTCCAAAAACCACAATTTTGACCTGGTCATGCGAACCGTAAATGACCACATTGTTCAAGTTCACTAAGATGCGCTTCAAGGCCTTGTCCAGAGGGGCATTATCGAGGGTCACACTGACGGGTATGTTTTTCCACTGCTCATCAATGGTGAATTTGAGATCGGTGGCGTCTTCGATTTTTTCCAACACCTCGCCCAGGGGCATGTTTTGTACGCTTAGTGTTATGAGACTGTCATTTCCCGAAAGGTTTTTCACGGATACGGTGGAAGCCGCTCTGACGGGCAAAAACGGTGCGGCGAGCAGAAGTACCGTGCTGGCGGCTGTCAGGCAAAGGATTCGAAGACGGTTTTTCATTGCAGATCACCGAACGGTTGTGAATGGGGAGTTGGTGGCGGCCCGAAAAAAAGTTGTTCCCCGGTTAAGCGGCAAACAACGAATGGTTAATCCGCTCAATTGGCCGGAACTATTTCCATAATACAGTTGGACGCTCCACATTTAATCGCAATCCGTCCGACGGTCAAGCAGACTTTTTCTGCTTATTTAAAATTGGTTGAGGTCATGTTGCTGGTATCGGGAATTGGGGGCTCGGCGTCTGTGATATAGTAGCTCACCGTTAATGAGGCTTCGACGCGAACCTGTCCGGCCTGCACGGGCGTTGCCGCGGCCCTCGCGGAGAAAACGGGGCCGGAGTCCATTTGCGGGCGCACAAGGCTGATGCCCGCCTCGGATATCTGCTTGATGCCGACGATCTCGACTCCCATAGCCTGGGCAATGGCATCCGCCTTGGCATCGGCTCCTTCGGTGGCCAGGCGCAAGGCCTGTGCGCGGGATTCGCGGTCATCTTTGAGGTCGAATGAAAGCCCCTCGACTCGATTGGCGCCGGCGTTGAGACCGGCATCGATCACACCCCCCAGGCTCTCCAGGTTTTCGATTTCAACTCTGATGATGTTGCTGGCACGATACCCGCGGATAACCGGCTGGGTCGTCTGCCCCTGAGGTTCCGGCGGCTGATTATCATAGACAGGGTAAATGGATAAATCGATGGTTGCAATGTTTTTATCGGCAACCCCTAACGATTTGATGCCCCTTATAATGTTTTGCACGACCTGGTTGACCTGGTTCTGCGCCTCGGATGCTTTTGCCGCCTGGGCGACGGCGCCCAGTCTGAGGACCGCCCGGTCCGGGGCCACCGATACCTCTCCGTGTCCGCCAACGGTCAATGTCGATGGCTCTGTCACCGCATATTCGCTGCCGTCTAAGGGTTCGGCCCGCCCGTCGGTCCATATTCCGACACATAACAGGGCGACCACCATAAAGAGGAGGACTTTTCGTTTCATATCGCACTATCCTGAAATTTGTTTAAGAGTTCATGTCATTTAACAGGTGCCTATCCGCGGTTTTATAAAGGGCCATTTATGGACGGAAACTAACCGGTCACACATGGCCAACTCCACCAATCTATCAGAAATTGAAACGACGAGCAAAAACTCTTTTGTCAATAAATCTTTCTCCGGTAATTGAAAACGGGTTGGAAATACGAGCTCGGGTTTTGTTTTGTCGGCAATCCAGGACAGGGAAACCCGAAACGAGCCGGAAGATGGAAACGGAATTATCGGAGGCCGGTCGGGTTGTCAAGTCCAGTCGATCGTGAAGCGTGCCTTATTGCCGGATCGGCGCCACTTTTTCGACCGTCAGGGTCATCGCTCCGAAGTCTTCTTCGATCTTGCCGGTGAGGATATAAGGCCGGTGGCGGTCGAGCATGCAGCAAAACTTGCGGTAGGCTTCGGGGAAAAAGGTGGTTTCCACCAAGCCGG
>JBAVJU010000368.1:0-13494 GCA_049687935.1 Desulfobacterales bacterium
CATCAAACCATCGGGTATATTAAAACCTCTGGGTCGTGTGCCGATTGAATCAACACGGGTACCTTCTGCGCCGTATTTCAATGAGCAAGCCTCATGCCAAGCCTGTGGCCTTCCCGATTAACTCTAACCTATCGAAAATTATAGACAAAAAAATGAGACCGACTCTTGCCGGAGCGACCTGTTAATGCTATGTTAGCTGTTAACAGATTAACAGTTAACACTTAAATTAACAGTTTGAGAGCGCCGCGATCACGGACCCGGCGCGCGATCATTCGCAGGCCGGAAGGCACGAATGAATCCGTTTTTATCGGCACGGGAACCGTGCCTGTCATGAATTTGAAATAAAACCTTCGTCTGTTGCCGCTGTTTCTCGGGCACTTGGGACACAGCACCGAAGAAGCACGATTCTTGCAAAACTAGGAACATGCTCATGCAAATCGCACGATACTGGGAGACCATTGTCAATACACTCCAGGACGGTTTGATCGTTGTCGATCCGGGCGGCCGCATCTTGTTTTTGAATCCAGCTGCTGAAAAACTGACCGGTTATTCGGCCGCAGATCTGGTGGGCAACTCCTGCCGGATCCTGAACTGCACCGGTTGCCGCATCATCGGACGGGGTATCGCCGAAAAATGGTGCACGCTGTATGCCACCGGCGATGTCAAGGCCAAACGGTGTCTGATCACCAACAAGGACGGTCGCGCCGTCCATGTCGTCAAGAATGGTTCGGTACTGCGGAATGAATCCGGTCATATCATCGGGGCGGTCGAAACCTTGACCGACATGTCGGAAATCGTCCGGCAGCAGCAGGAAATAGAATCTCTCAGAAAATCCTGTCAGCTGAGTGACGGTTTCCATGGACTGGTCGGAGAGGCTCCCGCCATGCAGCAGGTTTACGAGCTGATCGACAATGTTGCCCAGACGGAAGCGCCGGTGATGATCCAGGGACTGAGCGGAACCGGCAAGGAACTGGTCGCCCAGGCCATCCACGAAGCTGGGCCCCGCCGTGATAAGCCGTTTATCAAGGTCAACTGCGCCGCCCTGAACGAAAACCTCTTGGAAAGCGAACTCTTCGGACACGTCAAAGGCGCTTACACCGGCGCGGATCGCCACCGCGTGGGACGGTTTGAAGCCGCTCATGAGGGGACGATCTTTCTGGACGAAGTCGGCGACATCCCGCCGCGGATTCAGGTCAAGCTCTTGCGCGTGCTCGAAGAAAAAGAGATCGAACGGGTGGGCGATCACCGGCCCATCGGGGTAGACGTGCGAATCGTCACCGCCACGAACCGGGACCTGGAGGTCTTGACCGCCCAGGGAATTTTCAGGGAGGACCTTTTTTTTCGCATCAGCGTTTTCCCGCTCCAAATCCCGTCGCTCTGCGAGCGCCTCGACGACATCCCGCTGCTCGTTCAGCACTTCATCCGCCACAACGTGTTGAAAAGCGGCAAGAAGATCGAGGGGATGTCGGCCGCGGCCATGGCAGCGCTCACGAATTATGCCTGGCCCGGGAACGTCCGGGAGCTGCGCAGTGCCATCGAATATGCTTTCGTCCTGTGCAAGGACGCGAGGATCGAATGCGGGCACCTGCCGCCTAAAATCCTTCAGCCGCACCACCTATCGCTGCCTCGGGTTACTCGGAGCAATCGGGGGAAACTGCGGGAACGCGAAGATCTGGTGCGCGTGCTCCGCCAGGCGGCCGGCAACCAGTCCGAGGCGGCCCGCATTCTGGGGGTCAGCCGTGTGACCATCTGGAAGCGGATCAAGAAATACGGCATCAAAGCCGTCGAGGTTAGAGAAATCGTCTGAGATAAGACCCCTGGCCGGCTCACCAAATATTTTCTTGACAGCGGCCGCCACACCGTGACACTCTTCAAACGGGCGGATGACCGATGTGCCGGCGCGCGACTCCCTTGTTCCATATTGGCCTCTGCACTCTTACACCAGCACCTGTGCCTTTTCCTCCTCCTTTTTGATAGCTCCTATTTCGACTCTTTCCTCCCGTTGCGGGTGGCAAATCGCCGCTGTCCTCGAATGGTTTCGATTATTGTCGCCGGGACGCCCTCGCACCGTTTTCCCTGCTTTTGCCGGATCAACGCCCGTCAACCGCTCCCGAAACCAAGCCACCGAAAGGAGGGAAGCATGGCCGCACAAAAATTACTACTGCCGTACAATTTTTCGGATTCGGACCGCAAAGCCCTCGACTTTGTCATCAGCACCTTCGGTCATCGCAACGATATCGAGGTGACCATCTTCCATGCCTATACCCCCCTTCCGTCCTTAGAGGTCAGCAGTGAGACGGTCACCGGAAGACTGAAGCAGAATATTCATTATCTGAGCCAGAAAGTGTCCGAACTGGAGACGTCGCTGCAGGAAGTCAAAGAGGAACTCGTCCGGCACGGATTTTCAAATGACAGGGTCAAATTGAAGTTCAAGCCCCGCAAGAAAGAAATCGCCGCAGAAATTATCGACCTTCACGCCGGCGAAAAGTTCAATCTGCTGGTCTTGAATCGCAAACCCGGAAGAATCGGACGCTTTTTTACGGGCAGTGTTCACGTAAAAGTGGCGGCGGCCCTGCGAAACGCAACCGTCTGCGTCGTCTGCTGAACAGCGACATCCGGGAATCCGGTATCATTCTCTTTGGGTTCGTTTAAGCGAAGGAGGCATTCCATGGCTATTGAAGAAAAAATCGATATCGATGTGTTTAAAGTGGTCACCCGTGCGATTGCGGAAGCCGATGACCTGGAATTGCTGACCGGCCGCCTATCTCAGCTGTTGGTTGCCGCACTGGGAATCAAGGGGTGCAGCATTTTTGCCCTTAACCATGATACCGAGGAACTGGAAATCCTGGGCAGCTTTGGACTCAGCGTCGGGTATGTCAACAAGGGTCCGTTGCTTTCGGCCAAGAGCATCGCCCGAACCGTCAAGGGCGAACCAATCGTCGTGGCCGACGCTTCGAACTCCGATCTCTTGCAGTACCCGCAGGAAGCGGTGGTGGAGGGCGTCCGCGCCATTGTCTCGCTTCCCATCACCCTGCACGGCCGCGTGATCGGGGCATTGAGACTTTATCATTACGAGGTCTGGGAGCTTTCAGACCGCGACCTGGACTCGCTGATGCTGCTCTCCGAAATTATCGGCCTGGCTTTGATGTACACGCGCCTGCGGAATGCATTGCTGGCGGTGAAACAGACGACCAACGATATTCACAAGGTTTGGTTGGAACCAAACACTTAGGGCGGTGGAGACGAAAACATCAGATGGCCATTCAATTGATGCCATCTGCCGGCCTTTCGAAACGGTGTCGATCTTAAGCATTTGTCGCAAAGCCGCGTGCACTCGGCCGTGCAGGTGAAGGTGCCCGTAAACCCCCAGGCTAAAAATCCCGCTGCGAGCTATCCCGCAGCGGGATTTTTACGGGTGGCCGAAATAAGGCGACATGGTTATTGTTGCGGTCCGAAGATTTTTTCGGGACGCTTGGTCGATCCCGTCGCATTGGGGAAATTCGGATAGATGTATGCTTTTTGGCCGGTCTTGAGCAGGTGTTCCGCACCTTCCATGAAATTATTGAAGCGGAGCTTGCATTCATAGAACCCGTGCCACCAGGCATAGTCGGGGGCCATCATCATGGCGCCCATTCGCGCCCGGCGCCCTTCGTGATGCCACAGCTCATAGTATTCCACTTCCAGGTGCTCGTCGAAGTACTTCTCCTGGCTCAGCAGCCCCTTTTCATACAACTCGTCCAGAGTGGCTTTGGCCGGTTTGAAGTAAACATCGTTATACTCTGTCACGGCATTGTCGAAGCCATGATAGAAGTCATTGATCCAGGCGTCTGAGTGGCACTGGCGGCAAACGTTTTTCATTTTCTCGCGCTCCGTCTGCCAGTCGGATTTGGCCGGGAAGGGCTTGAAATCCTGCGGCCTGACGGTCAGGGGCGCCTGGGTCTCCCAGGACAGCCGCTCGGTCACATCGTGGGTGCCGATGACCTTGCCCGAACCGGACATGTGGCATGCCGCACAGGTCGGTGCACGGTAGTCCACTCCGGCGGTCCAAGTCCCGGCAGCGGCCTTGAAATTGTATTCTTCCTTGTACGCATGGTACAGGGTGCCGTGTTTGGATTCTTCGTAGATCTCGATCTGCGGGTGATCCGGGCCGAGATGGCACTGGTCGCAGGCTTCGGGCATGCGGGCTTCGGCGATGGAAAAGCGGTGGCGCGTGTGACACGAGGTGCACGACCCCTTGCTGCCGTCCACGTTGAGCCGCCCCACACCGGCGTTCGGCCAGGTGGCCGGGTCGATATTGCCTTTGTCATCGAGTGTGATCATCGTGCCGTGGCAGTTGAAACAGCCGGTTTTACGCTCGTTGTCGGAGTTCATGCCTTTGTTGAGCCAGGGATCGATCTTCCATATGATCTCGATGGTATTGGCGTGTTTGGAGCGGCTGTATTGGGTGACCTCGTCGGGATGGCAGCGCGAGCAGTCCTTGGGGGTAACGATAGAGGCGATCGGCATTTTGTATTGGCTTTCACCGTACGGAAGGTCTGAGCGGCCGTAGTATTTCTCGTGTCCTTTGGCGATGTCTTCATCTCCGGGTTGGATCAGGTGGCAATCCAGGCAGGTGATGTTGGCATTGGCATGCCGACTCTTGGCCCAATCCGCAAATACGCCCGGTGTGGTGGCCCGGTGGCATTCGATACAGGCCAACGCCTGCGGGGGAACACTGCGCTCGATACGATACTCTTTCACCAAGGGGAAATTCGGCTGCTGGGCGTTGACCGCAGAAAGTCCGCCGTACAGAAGCAATCCAACCAGCAGCAGTCCAACGGCCGCTAAAAATGATGGTCTCCTCATTGGCACGACTCCTTTCGTCTTGGGGGCAAACTTACATTATTGGTAACCGAGTTTTTCCGGATTAAGACCCTTGGCCTGGTAGGGCATCTCGCGATACTGGCGGAACATGACCGACGTCTTGTCGTTGTGAACCAGGTCGTAGTGACAATCCACGCACTTCAACTCATACCCCGGCCGTGCGTAAAGCACCGACCGGTGGGCGCGCATGGCGCCCCGGCTGTGGGGCATGTAGAGAAGGTTACGGTGGCACTTTTGGCACTCGGAATTCTCGAAGGCGGCATATGCGGCCTGACGCGCTTTTTCGCGGTCATATGGCCCGGCAAAAAAATGAATCGCGACGTCCTTGATGCCGTGGTACGTCTTGGCGAAAAGAAAATTCAAGGTGTCTTGAGGTGCCGGCAGATGGCAATCCATGCAGTCCACCACCACGCCGGCAGCATTGTTGGTATGGGTCGAAGCGCGCCATGCCCTTACCGCCGGTTTGATCTCATGGCAGGTAGCGCAGAACTCCGGCGTGGAGGTTCGAACCATGGTATAGTAGGTCATGCTGAACAAAGGAAAAGAAATGATGATTCCCAGGAGTATGAGGAGCGCACCCAAAACGTATTTTTTTTTCATCGGCAGAATTCCTTGGTGGACGGCATGCGACGGGAGAGAGTCTTATTCCGGAGCGCCGGCCGGCGGCCCGAACCCCGATGAGCACCTTCCCCGGCTTCCTGGAAAATACTGAAAGCCAACTTCACGAAGTCCAACCGGGAAAATAAATGCGCACAAGCTGCTAATTTTGAACAATAAACACCCTGCTTTGGATGTTGCGACGTTAGCACAGTTTTTGACAAGCAGCAAGGGTTGCTATACGTTAAGCGGCAAGTTATTTCAATGAAACCGATGGACACCCGCTCGATATTTCCGGTCCACTTATTATTAATGGAGCAGCGCCATGGGCCATCCGAGAGAACACCGCGAAGCGACTTGCAAAATGGAGGCGACCACGGACTCCCGCCTGCGGGACCGACTTCCGTCTATCGCCGAGAAAATTATCGAGCATTGCACCGGTGCGGGCTGCTTCACGCACGTCGACTTCGAACCAATACCATCCAAGCAGTCGGTCATCGACATCATCGAAAAACTGCGCGAGGTGATTTTCCCGGGATATTTCAACCGTGAAAAGCTCGATCCCGTGAATCTCAAATATTACATGGGACAGACCGTTTCGGTTCTCTTCGACCTGATCTCCGAACAGGTGACCCTCAGCATCCGCCACGACTGCTTTCGCTACGACAAACCCTGCAGCGAGTGCCGCGACCGCGGTCACGAGGTGGCGCTGGCGCTGCTCGAAGAAATCCCGGGGATCCGTGAAATTCTGGCCACCGACATCCAGGCGGCCTACGACGGCGACCCGGCTGCGCGGAGTACCGACGAAATCATCTTCAGCTACCCGGGCATCTTTGCGATCACCATCTACCGGGTCGCCCACAAACTGCACGAACTCGGCGTGCCGTTGCTGCCGCGGATCATGACCGAACACGCGCACAATCTCACCGGTATCGACATTCATCCCGGCGCCCGGATCGGCGAAAGCTTCTGCATCGACCACGGGACCGGAATCGTCATCGGCGAAACGACCGAAATCGGCCGCGACGTCAGGGTCTACCAGGGCGTCACTCTGGGGGCGCTGTCGCTCCCCAAAGACGCCGGAGAAAAATTCAGGGGCAAGAAGCGTCACCCGACTATCGAAGACGACGTCATTATTTACTCCGGGGCGACGATCCTGGGCGGCGATACGGTCATCGGTGCCCGCTCAGTCATCGGCGGCAATGTCTGGATCACCCAAAGCGTGCCACCCGACACAAAGGTTATCATGGAGCCGCAGCGCCAAAAATTCAAGTGACACCGGACGCCCGTCGCTGGGCGGTTGCTCGACCAACCGAACCTGTAAGGAGAATCTGATGCATTTCTTCACGAATATCGGCAGCACCATCGGTTCCACCCCGCTGGTGCGCCTGAACCGGATGGCCGAAGGTCTGGAAGCCAAAATCTTCGCCAAACTGGAATTTTTCAATCCCCTGGGCACCATTAAAGACCGGATTGCCGTTGCGATGATTACGGCCGCCGAAAGGGAGGGCCTGATTACGCCCCGCACCCTCATCGTCGAGCCGACCAGCGGCAATACCGGTGTCGCGCTGGCTTTCGTCTGTGCGGCCCGCAACTACCGGCTGTGTCTCACCATGCCCGACACCATGAGCATCGAACGACGGAAACTGCTTAGACATCATGGCGCGCAGTTTGTGCTCACACCGGGAGCCGAAGGCATGAAAGGGGCGATTGCAAAGGCCGAGGAAATATTGGCATCGGAAAAGGACAGCTACATGCCGAACCAGTTTGCCAACCCGGCCAACCCGCGCATCCATCGGGAGACGACGGCCGAGGAAATCTGGCGCGATACCGAAGGCCGGGTGGACTTTCTGGTGGCCGGGGTGGGAACCGGCGGAACGATTACCGGCATCTCGCAGGTGATCAAACCGCGCAAAGCCTCATTCAAAGCGGTGGCTGTGGAACCGGCAGGTTCACCGGTGCTCTCCGGCGGGCAGAAAGGTCCCCACAAGATCCAGGGTATCGGCGCCGGCTTCATACCGGAAGTGCTGGACCGGTCGCTGCTCGACGATGTCGTTCAGGTGACAGACGAGGACGCCTTCGAAACTGCCCGACTCTTGGCCAAAACCGAAGGTATCCTTGGCGGGATCTCGTCGGGTGCCGCCGTTTGGGCCGCCCTGAAAGTTGCCGCGCGCCCGGAAGCACGCGGCAAGACGATCGTTGCCATCCTGGCCAGCACCGGTGAGCGTTACATCAGCACGGAACTTTTCGAGGACTGAACCCCGGCCGGTCATAGTGAGAACTGCGCCACCAGGGTGGCCATCTTGTCCTGACTCTCGAGGATCAAGTCCACCACCTCGCGCACGGCCCCCCGGCCGCCGCCGGCAGCCGTCACGTAATCGCTGGCGCTCTTGACCGCTTGCCGGGCATCGGCCACGGCCGCGCTGAAACCTGCTCGTTTTAGGATGCAGAGATCCACCAGGTCGTCGCCGATAAAGGCGATGTCCGCGTCGGTTAGATTGAAACGGGCCTTGATGTCGTAATAGGCCGACAGCTTGTTGATCTGGCCTTGAACAACCGCATCGCACTTCAATTCCTCGGCTCGCCGCCGGACCATTTCCGACATGCGGCCCGTAATGATGCCGGTTTTGAGACCGGCCATGCGCGCCATCGCCAGCCCCATTCCATCGTGGATGTTGAAAACCTTGAGTTCCTCACCGCTCGAGGAGTAAATAATTTCCCCGCCGGTCATCACCCCATCCACATCCATTAAGATCATTTTGATATGTTTCAACTTTTCCTTCATCGCATTTTCCCCCGGTCATCCTCGATATCCACACGGAATAAGGGCCTGTGAAGTCCGACATGCAATGCCCTCTCCATCACGCTTTGATGCCGGCTTGCAGGACCGCATAGCGCGTCCGGCCCTTTAGCAGTTCGGCGTGGGTCCCCTGCTCGACAATGCGGCCGTCTTCCATGAATAATAGCCGTTCCAAGCGATCGAGACCCACGAGCCGGTGGGTGATGAACAAGACTGTTCTACCGCTGGTGACCTCGAAAAGGGTTTCCATGATGCGGCGCTCGGTCGCACGATCGAGCCCTTCGGTCGGCTCGTCCAATACCCAGATCGGGGCATCGTGTAGCAGCGCCCGCGCCAAAGCCAAACGCCGCGCCTGACCTCCTGAGACCAAACGTCCGGATTCGCCGATCCAGGTGTCGATGCCTTGCGGCAGGGATTTGACGAAATCCGCGAGCCGCACGGCCGCGAGCGCCCGCCACAACTCGGGTTCCGTGGCACCGGGACGGGCGATCAGCAAGTTGTCGCGCACACTGGCATTGAACATGTGCGCCTGCTGCGAGACGAGCGAAACGCTCTGTCGCAGGACGCTCTCACTCAAACCACGAATGTCTTCTCCGCCAATCCGAACACTGCCGCTCTGCACATCCCAAAAACGGACCATCAGGTGCGCCAGGGTCGATTTGCCGGCACCGGTCGGCCCCAAAACGGCGAAGCGCTGGCCGGCCGGTAATTGGAAGCGGATGTCGTGAACGGCGTCGGCCGCATTGTCGATGTAGCGAAAGCTCACCCGGTTAAAACTCACGTCGAAGCGATGCAAGGCGGCAAGGGAGGTCTCCGGAAACGTCACCGGCGGCTCGCAGCCGACCACTTCCAGCAGTTCGCGGGCGGCTTCCCGAGTGCGACCGAGGTCTCGATAGGCTGAAGGCAGCGGCATCAGGGCGTCGAAGGCAGCTAGGACGGCCAAGGCGATCATGGCCAGGCTGGCGCCGTGAAGTACGCCGCTGCCCACCAGCGCCGCGCCGTGATACAAGGCCGAAAGGACGGCCAAACCGGCGGTGAGGGTGATCCCGGCGAAGGACACCCCCCGGATATGGCTCATGCGCCGCTGTACGTTCAGCAGGTTGCGGTTGTTTCGATCCATCTGGCCCAGGTAATCCCGGCGGCGATTGAAAACCAGCAATTCCGGCAATCCCTGGATGCCTTCGACGATTTGGATGCGCAACCGCGTCATCAGGTGGGACAATCGCCGACCGGCGGCCGCACCGGCGATGCCGGCGGCCGCGGGGATTCCGAAACCGGCGACAATCAGCCACCCCAACGTCGTCAGGGCAATCAGCGGGTCGAAAAGCGAGAGAAAAACCGTCAGCCCTGCAACCAGGAGCCCGGCCACCAGGGTCGGCGATAAAACCCGCAGGTAAAGGTTGTCCAAAGCGTCGATGTCGGCTAAGACGCGATTGAGGATATCACCGCTGCGGTAGCGCATCAGTCGCGCCGGAGCGAGTGGCTCGATCCGCTCGTAAAACCAGATCCTCAGGCTTTCCAATATCCGGAAAGTGGCATCGTGGGAGACCACTCGCTCGGCATAGCGTGCCAGAGTTCGGGAAATAGCAAATGTTCTGACACCGATACTGGGGAAGAAATAATTGAATGTCTGGGCCGCCGTGATCGACAGACCGGCAAAAGCGGCTGCCGACAGAAACCAGCCGGAAAGGGCCAGGAGGCCGACAGTGGCCGTCGCGGCGATCAGGCCGAAAAGCGACCCCGCAACCATCCACTTCCAGTGCCGGCCCAGCAGGCGGACGAATGCCTGTAAAGAACGTTTACGGTCAGGCATCGGCCATCCCTCCTGCACCCCGTGTCGCCAGTCGGTAAAAGGCCCCGCCGGAGGCCAACAATTCCTTATAGGTCCCCTTTTCGACGATGCGGCCGCTTTCCAAGATCACAATATGATTGGCGCGCCGCAGGTTTTCCAGGCGATGGGTGATGGTGAGCACCGTGCGACCCCTGGAAAGGTCATCGAGGGCGGTCAGAACCAATTGTTCGTTTTCGGTGTCCAGGCCGGCGGTCGGCTCGTCCAACAACAGCAGCGGTGCGTCTTTGAGGAAGGCGCGGGCCAGCGCAACCCGCTGAGCCTGTCCTCTGGACAATCCGAACCCCTGCTCACCCACCGGGGTGTCCAGACCGGCAGGCAGATGGCGGCAGAATTCAAGCACCCTGGCCGCGCGGGCGGCGGATTCCAACTCGGGGGCGGCTGCGGCCGGCCGGCCGAGCAGAATGTTCTCCCGCACGGTCCCGTGGAACAACACCGGGTTCTGCCCGATCCAGGCCAGATGGCGACGCCAGTGCTCGGGGTCAAGGGTGTCCAGAACAATCCCGTTGATCCGAATGCTTCCAGCGGTCGGTACGACGAAACCCATCAAGAGGTTTAAGAGCGTGGTCTTGCCGGCACCGCTGGCGCCGACCAGCGCCACGTGGGCACCGGCCGGCAATTCGAAATCAATGCCGTTCAGGACCGGCTGCCGCCCGGCGTCATAGGCAAAGTGCACCGACCGGTATGATACGCCGACAGCGGTTGTCGGCGGCAGTCGGACGGTCCCCGTCGAAGATGGGAGCGCCTTGCCCGACAGAACTTTCAAAATTTCCGCGGAAGCACCGATCGCCGCTGCCCGCGCGTGATAATGGGTACCGAGTTCCCGCAGCGGAAGGTAAAAGTCAGGCGCCAGAAGCAGGATGAAAAATCCACCGGCCAGGGTGAGGGGGCGGCCGTAATCGCCGAACGAAAGGTATCCCAGATAATGCATGCCGAGGTACACCGCTACCAGTGCGATAGACATGGAACTGAAAAACTCGAGCACCGCGGAAGAAAGAAACGCCACCCTCAACACCCGCATGGTCTCCCGGCGGTAGTCGGCCGAGAACCTGGCGACCCTGGTGCGTTCCGTCCGGCTGCGGTCGAAGAGCTTCAAAGTGGCGAGCCCCTGAAGGATGTCCAAAAAATGGGCACTCAAACGCGACAAGGCCTGGAAGTTGCGCTGGCTGATACTCTCGGCGCCCATGCCCACCAGGATCATGAACAACGGGATCAGGGGCGCGGAAAGGGCCAGCAGCAAACCGGCCGCCCAGCTGAGGGGCAGGACGAAAGCAAGGATGGCAACCGGAATCATCACAGCCAGAGCCAGCTGCGGCAGGTAAAATGCAAAAAAGTCCTGCAGTGCTTCCACCTGCTCCAGGAGGGTGCTGGCCAAACCGCCGGTCCTCTGGTGCGCGGTGTAGGCCGGACCCCGGTCGAAAATATGTTGGATGAGAACCCTGCGTGTTTCTTCCCGCACGCGAGCACCGGCCTGAAAACCGGCCGCCTCGCGTCCCCAGGCCAGAACCGCCCGCATGACGACCACGCCGGCCGAACCAATATACAGAGGTGTCAGCAGGTTGCGCGGCAAGCGGTCGATAAAGACACCCTGGATGATGTTGGCCAGCAAACCCGCCTGAGCCACCAGCAGCAAACCGCCGGCCGTACCGAGGCCGACCGACAGCAGCACCCAGAGGCGCGCCGGCCGGGCGCTTTTGATGAGCCAGCGCAGACTGTTTTTATCGCTTGCCGTGCGAAGCGGTATCATTGCAAAACCGTTGACAATGACCAAGGGCTTAGATTACGTGATGGTAAAGGCTATAGAGCCCTCGGGGAGTTAACACGAAAAAAGACCGGCCTTTCTTTTATATGTCTTAAACCATTAAACGCCGGTCAACAACGAAAAACGGATTAGAGCCCTTTCGAAGGAACTTTGACCATGCCGCCCACTGACATATTCATCGATCTGTCCCGTTTGCAGTTCGCCCTCACGGCCATGTATCATTTCATCTTTGTTCCGCTGACCTTGGGGTTGTCCTGGATTCTGTTCATCATGGAGTCGGTCTACGTGATGACCGGCAAACAGGTCTACAAGGACATGACCCGTTTCTGGGGCAAACTCTTCGGCATCAACTTCGCCCTGGGCGTAACCACCGGGTTGACCATGGAATTTCAGTTCGGCACGAACTGGTCCTACTACTCGCACTACGTCGGCGACATCTTCGGCGCTCCGCTCGCGATCGAAGGCCTGATGGCCTTCTTCCTCGAATCCACCTTCGTCGGGCTGTTCTTCTTCGGCTGGGACCGGCTCAGCCGGCGCGCCCACCTGGCGACGACCTTCATGGTGGCCCTCGGTTCCAACCTGTCGGCACTGTGGATCCTGGTGGCCAACGGCTGGATGAATCATCCCGCCGGCGCCGTTTTCAACCCGGACACGATGCGCATGGAACTGACCAGCTTTAGCGAGCTGTTTTTCAACCCGGTAGCCCAGGTTAAGTTCGTCCACACCGTGGGCGCCGGTTACGTGACCGCCTCGCTGTTCGTCCTGGGAATCAGTGCCTTGTATTTGCTGAAAGGGCGCGACCTGGCCTTTGCCCGGCGCTCGTTTGCCGTGGCGTCCGGTTTCGGGCTGGCCTCGATCCTGTCGGTCATCGTCCTGGGCGACCAGAGCGGATTCGTCACCGGCCAGGTCCAGAAGGTCAAACTGGCGGCCATGGAGGCCCACTGGGAATCGGATCCGACCCCCAGCCCCTTCACTCTGTTCGGCTTTCCGGATCAGGAATCCCAGATAACCCGAGCGGCCGTCAAGATCCCCTGGCTGGGCAGCATTCTGGTCACCCGTTCGCTGAACGAACCGATCCCGGGCATCAAAGAGCTGATCGCCGAACACGATGGCCGGATCCGCAAGGGGATCACGGCTTACGGTCTGCTGGAGAAAATGCGCAACGGCGACCGCTCGGCGGAGACCGCCCGACAGTTCCAGGCGGTTCAGGAAGACCTCGGGTACGGACTGCTCCTGAAACGCTACACGCCCGGGGTCGTGGACGCCAGCGAGGCCCAGATCCAGCAAGCGGCCCGCGACACCATCCCGAACGTGTCCGTAATGTTCTGGAATTTTCGCTTGATGGTCGGGCTGGGGTTTTACTTCCTGTTTCTGATCGCCCTGGCCTTTTATTACTGTGCCAGACGCGTATTCGAGCAAAAACGCTGGTTGCTGAAACTTCTGCTGATCAGCCTGCCGCTACCCTGGATAGCGATATGGGCCGGTTGGATCGTCGCCGAATACGGTCGGCAGCCGTGGAGCATCGGCAACGTGCTGCCCACCTTTCTCTCGGCCTCGAGTCTCACCACGGCCGACCTGATCGGCAGCCTGATCGGACTGACCGTGCTCTACACCATACTGCTG
>JBAVJU010000369.1:0-18351 GCA_049687935.1 Desulfobacterales bacterium
ATGTATCGTTTCCTCGCATCAGCAAAAACGGCTAAAGGTGATGTTATTTTTAAGTGAGCCCTCACATGCCATGCATCGACCGAAGCGCCTATCCGCCAAACGACCGGTGATGTTTCATGCCACACTATATGCCAAATATCAAGGTAGAGCCGTATATTATTCCTCAAAAATCGTTTGACTTGTCCGCTGCAATTTCATACTCTGACAATTTATAAATTTTAACCTGTTCCGGCGATACGCCAATTATGGCGTCTGGTGTTGAGGGTACATGCACAAACCCGTCGCGGCATGTTTTGCTCCCAACCATCGCAACGGGAAGGCCGATATCCAATCCGCATCCCGCCCCCCACAATCCGGAAATTGACGTAAAATAAGCGATTATGCAGGAAAACGAGACATCAATGAACAGCAAGATTCTTATCAATGCCGTTGACCACGAAGAGTGCCGGATTGCAAGGGTTACCGACAGCAAGCTGGAGGAGTTTCACATCGAAAACGCTTCGCGGGAAATAACCCAAGGCAACATCTTCAAAGGTATCATCACCCGCCTCGAGCCCAGTCTTCAGGCGGTTTTCGTCGACTACGGCGCCCAGCGACACGGGTTTCTGCAGAAAAACGACATCCACCGAGATTATTTTCATGACAGCCCCAACGGAGATCTGTCCCTGAACGCGATCGTGAAAAGGGGCCAGGAGGTTCTCGTCCAGATCACCAAGGACCCGATTGCCCAGAAAGGGGCTATGCTGAGCACGTTTATTTCCCTTCCCGGCCGTTACCTGGTGCTGATGCCGGGCAGCGACTCCCGCGGCATATCCCGCAAGATCGAAGACGAAGAGGAACGCCAGCGGCTCAAAGAGATTATCAACAGCCTCAAACTGCCGGAAGGTTTCGGCGTGATCGTACGCACGGCCGGTGCGGACTGCAACAAAACCCAACTCAGCAAAGATCTCAACTACCTGATGCGCCTTTGGGAAAACATCAAGGCCAGCGTCGGTCAAGAACAAGCCCCGGCTCTGCTCTACAAGGAACGCAATCTGGTATTGCGCTCCATCCGTGATTCCTTCAACGCCGATGTCACGGAAATTTTAATCGACGATGCGCCGGTGTTTCATGAGGTCAAAAATTTCATCAAGATCATCTCCCCCAAGCATTTGAAAATCGTAAAACTCTACAAGGGCGACCGACCGCTGTTTACAAAATTCCAGCTCGAAAATCAGATCGCCTCGATTTTCGACAACCGGGTACCGCTGGTGTCCGGTGGTTCCATCGTCATCGAGCAAACCGAGGCCCTGGTGGCCATCGACGTCAACTCCGGCAAAGCGACCCAGAAAAAATCGATCGAGGAGACGGCCTTTCAGACCAACCTGGAAGCCGCTGAAGAAATTACCCGTCAATTGAGGTTGCGGGACCTCGGCGGCCTGATCGTCATCGATTTCATCGACATGAAGGACATAAGGCGCCGGGCTGAAATCGAACGCGCCATGAAAACATTCATCAAGTTGGACAAGGCCCGTATCAAGATCGGCCGCATCAGTGGATTCGGCCTTATGCAGATGTCGCGACAACGCATCCGGCCATCAATTGAATTCAGCAGCTACGTCCCATGCAAAAACTGCCTGGGCAAGGGGGTCACCCCTTCCACTGAGACCCTGGTCTTGAGCTTCCTGCGCAAACTGCGCCTGGAGACGTTGAAAGGGGATGTAACCAGCGTCAAAGGCGTGGTGCCGCCAGAGGTTGCAAAGTACCTGCTGAACAGAAAGAAAAAAGAAATCCTGGACCTCGAAATGCGGCGAAGCCTCAATATTGTCATCGAGGGGGACAGCACCATGGCGCCCGGCGACTGCGCCATTCTCTGCAGCTGAAGCGACTCCGGCGCCCCCTTGCACGCAACACGCCGTAAAAAGTCCCTCAAATGAGCCTGAAAGTCGCCTGACGGCTCAATGCCAGCCCAGGCTCGCGCGTCGCGGTTGACACCCCGGCCCGGTTACTGTATCAGAAAGGCGCCCTACAGAACAATAAGGCCTCGCGAAAAAATAAAATGACGAATCCGAGGCATTCTTGCCTGTTTGTCATCACAACCAATCAAATGAAGCCGCGTTCACTGTGAACTCGGCTCAACCATACACGGTTCTGCCGAAAGCAAGTGCCGGCAGGAAACCGGTTAATTTGCGTGCCAACGCAGTGAGGAGGTTCGATCTTGTTTGGAATCGCTTATGCAATGGGTCAAGGCGGCGGAGCCGCCGGTAACGGAGCAGCAGGATTCACCGGCTTTATACCGCTGATCCTGATGTTCGTCATCTTCTATTTTCTGCTGATTCGCCCCCAACAGAAAAAAACAAAAGAACACCGCGAGATGATCGCCACCCTGAAGAAGGGCGACCGCATCATTACCAGTGGCGGCATTTACGGCCGCATTACGGGATTGGACGATTCAACGCTGACAGTCGAGATTGCGGACAAGGTCCGGGTCAAGATTGCCCGCGGAAATGTCGGCGGCAAGGTTCAAACGGCAACGCCGGAGCCGGTTGAGAAAAAGACCTGATCCCCCGGCTGCCCGTCGATCCGAAAAAGCGTTTGTCTGCGGATTCCCGGGAAACACCGCTCGGTTTCCGATTCGAAAATGCGCACTTTCCCACGGCACCGAGTAAAACCAGAAATGCCGTGGGGATGCATCCGAACAAGCCGCACCGGTCGTATCGCAGACCTGCCTCGCTGCGACCGCGCCGTGGGCATGATTGACGCCGTGATTGCCGAACAGGGTCTTGATCGGAGCCATCCGGACTCAATGCTGTTTTGCTTCGGTTCGTTGGAAGATTGGATCGTTCTGCGCACGATCGAGAATGCTCAAGCGTGCACCTCTGACAAAGATTTTTTCGCCGGGCGGGGCCGCCTGCACGATAGGCTGCTTTCTGCTGGCGAACCGATGCAAAGGCACTCGGTTGCAGGCCCCCAGCGGTTTTTTTTGACCATTCATCACAGAAAGGAACGGATTGTTGAAGAATTTTTCCTGGAAGTGGATATTCGTTCTGGCAGTCATCTTGATTGCGGTCGTCTATCTTCTGCCGTCGATGGCACCCGGCGTGTGGCCGCACAAGAAGATAAACCTCGGCCTGGACCTCCAGGGGGGCATGCATCTGGCGCTCGAAGTCGAAACGGAAAAAGCCGTCGAAAACAACATCGAACGGATCGGTCAGGAACTGCGGACCTTCATGAAAGCAGAGCGTATCCGTCAAGTCGGCCTGAGCATTCCGGGAGGCACTAAAATCGAGGTCAAGCTGCCGGACAAGGAAAACCTCGACAAGTTCGATGCCCTCTTGAGCAAAGAGTATCGTGGGCTCGAAACGACTCGCAAAAGCGAGGGAGAGGCCACCACGATCACTCTTCGCCTGCCGCAATCCGAGATCGATCACATCAAAGACCTTGCCGTCCGGCAGGCCCTCGAAACCATCCGCAACCGTATCGATCAGTTCGGCGTCAACGAACCGGACATCCGGCGCCAAGGTGACAACCGTATTCTCGTTCAGTTGCCCGGCGTCAAAGAAACCGAACGGGCCAAAGATTTGATCGGTAAAACCGCCCTGCTGGAATTCAAGCTCGTGGATGAAGACAATGATGTCACTGCCGCGCTCAAGGACAGCGTGCCCCGGGACGACGAGATTCTGTACCAGTACGAACTGGACCCTAAAACCGGTCAGAGAACCAACCAGGTACCGTTCCTGCTGAAAAAAAGGACCTTGATGACCGGTGCCCAGTTGACCGATGCCCGCGTCCAGATCGACAGTCGCGACAACGAGCCTTATGTATCGATATCATTCGATAAAAAAGGTGCCCAAATCTTCGAGAAGGTCACCGAAGAAAATGTGAAGAAACGCCTGGCGATTGTGCTCGACAACCGGGTCTACTCGGCCCCCGTGATACAGGAAAAAATACCCGGCGGCCAAGCCCGCATCACCGGTCGCTTCAGCGCCGAAGAGGCCAATGACCTGGCCATCGCCCTGCGCGCCGGCGCCCTGCCGGCCCCGGTCAGAATTCTGGAAGAAAGGACCGTCGGGCCCTCTCTCGGTTCGGATTCGATTCGCCAAGGGTTGATATCGATGTGTATCGGCGGCATTCTCGTGGTGCTCTTCATGGCCGTTTACTACAAGGCCGCCGGCGTCATCGCCGATATTGCCCTGCTGCTCAACATTCTGCTGATCGGCGGCGGTTTGGCCGCCTTCCAGGCGACCCTCACGCTTCCGGGCATCGCCGGCATCATCCTGACCATCGGCATGGCGGTGGATGCCAACGTGCTGATATTCGAACGTATCCGCGAAGAGCTCAACCTTGGGAAAACACTGCGGGCTGCGGTGGATGCCGGTTACGACCGGGCCACCCTGACCATTCTGGACGCCAACGTCACCACGCTGATCGCTGCCGTGGTCCTTTTCCAATTCGGAACCGGCCCGGTGAAGGGGTTTGCCGTGACCCTCAGTCTGGGTGTGATCGCCAGCCTGTTTACGGCGCTCATTTTAACCCGGCAGATTTTCGACTTCTTGTTGGTGGGACGGAGTCTGAAGCACTTGAGCATCTGATTCCATGGAGGCGATACACCGGTCGACCCGAAGCCAAAACCGCCACACGGAACCCGTGCTCATTTTTTACTCTTAGAGAGGGACCCTTGATGCAGTTCATAAAACCGGATATCAACATCAACTTTATCGGGGTGCGCAAAGTCGCTTATAGCGCATCGCTGGCCATGATCCTGATCAGCATCGCCTCGCTCGTCTTTCAGGGTGGACCGGATTACGGAATCGATTTCGCGGGGGGGACGGTGATTCAGGTCAAATTCTCATCCCCGGTGGGTATAGATGCCGTCAAATCGGGCTTGACCGACAGCGGTATCGAGCAACCGTCGGTGCAACGATTCGGCGAAAAAAACGAAAACGAATTTCTGATCCGAACGCAAGGCCTCACCGAAACCTCCGAAGGGTTCACGACGCACCTTCAGGACAAGCTGAAGTCTGCCACCGGCAGCGAGGTCGAAATCCGGCGGGTCGAGATGGTGGGACCTCAAGTCGGAAAAGACCTGCGGGAAAAAGCCCTGCTGGCGATGTTCTATGCGCTGCTCTTCATCACAATTTACATCTCCGGACGCTTCGAGTTCAAATGGATGATCAGCGGCATTATGGCGGCCGCCCTGGCGGGGGCCTTGTATGTCTTCCAGCTGTTTCACGTCAGCGTCCCTTTTCTGATGGCCGCCGCCCTGGTGGTCGCACTGGTTCTGTTTTGGGTTTTGCAGCTCAGATACGCCATGGGGGCAATCGTGGCCCTGATTCACGACGTCACCATAACCGTGGGGATTTTTTCGATCTTCGGCAAAGAGTTCACCCTGCCCATCATTGCCGCCCTGCTGACCATCATCGGCTATTCACTCAACGACACCATCATCGTGTTCGATCGCATTCGTGAAAACCTGCGTAAGCACCACAAGCACTCTCTTGGCTTCATCATCAACCGCAGCGTCAACGAGACCCTCAGCCGGACCATATTGACCTCGGGGACCACTCTTATCGTGGTGGCCGCGCTCTTTTTTTTCGGCGGGGGTATCATTCATGACTTCGCCTTCGCGCTTCTGGTCGGCATCATCGTCGGCACTTACTCTTCGATTTACGTGGCCAGTCCGATTCTGCTGGCCTGGCAGCGTTCGAAGAAGTGACCATGACGGAAAAAGGTCGGAAAATCGCAACGCGCACCGGTTTGCATCATCTTGAAGATGACGACCGCGACCGGGGCGCGACGAAGCCCGTCCCAATTGAGGATGCCGGTGAGGCGGAAGCGCTCTTGCCTTGGTTTCTTCTGAAAAGTGTGCCGGGTATCGGCAACCATCTTTTCAAACGTCTTATCGATCGCTTCGGCTCTCCGGAGAGGGCCTTCCAAGCCGCAGAACAGGATTTTCAGGTTATCGAGGGTATGAACCCGGCACTGGTTCGCCGCATGAAAACCCACCGGCTTCACCCATCGGTGCGGCAGGATATGGCCCTTGCCGCGCAAAAGGGCGTCCGGATCGTTACCATGACCGATCCGGACTATCCGGCACTGCTGCTTCAGATACCTGATCCGCCCCCCTTTCTGTACGTCCGCGGCACGCTGGAATCTCAGTGCAAGACCGTTGCCGTGGTGGGATCCCGCATCGCCACCCGTTACGGGCTCTCGATGGCCACGCGTCTCAGCGCCGAACTGGCGGCCTGCGGTGTGACAGTGGTCAGCGGCATGGCGCGCGGAATCGACACCGCCGCCCACGAAGGCGCCCTTCAATCCGGCGGGCGCACGGTAGCTGTTCTCGGCAGCGGTTTGGAAAAAGTGTATCCGGCCGAAAACCGCCGACTGTTTCAAACGATCGTCCGGAACGGAGCGGTGGTGTCCGAGTTTCCGATGCTGACCAGGCCTGAACCGCATAACTTTCCGATCCGCAACCGGATCATCAGCGGGATGTCCCTCGGAACGGTGATCGTCGAAGCCTCTAAAAATAGTGGTTCGCTGATCACGGCCCGTCTGGCCGCCGAACAAAATCGAGAGGTGTTTGCCGTACCGGGCAGCGTCCAATCGTTCAAGAGCATCGGCACCCATACGCTGATCAAGCAAGGTGCCAAGCTGGTCGAAAACGCGCAGGATGTCCTTGAGGAAATCACCGGCCCGCTCTTTGAAGGCGCCCGGCCGACCGATCACTACCCGACCATAAAGAAGGAGCCGCCGCCCGCTCTCACAACTGAAGAAGCCATCGTGTGCGACGCCTTGGATCCCTATCCGGTCCATATAGACGATCTGGGGCGCAAATTGTCCATGGCACCCGGCAAACTGGCCAGCATCCTGCTTCAGCTGGAGCTGAACGGTATCGTCGAACAATCTCCGGGCAATTTTTTTGCTAGAGTTGACGACGCCTTGTTCCGGCGTCATCATTAGAACGAATGTTGGGTCAGGTATCAGCACCACCTCTGGCTGCCGCCTCCAGTTTGATCGAAGAGGATACGTTTACGTTTCGGTGGAAAATTCCCAAACGCCAATAACGGGTATCAAACACATCAAAATGACCAAAATTCAACATTAACCCTTTTATTTTTGCGAGGTTCAGCAGTGACCAAACCCCTGCTCGTCGTCGAATCGCCGACAAAAGTCAAAACCCTTAAAAAATATCTCGGCAAAAATTTCAACATTGCCGCTACCGTCGGCCATCTTAAGGACCTGCCGGCCAAAGAAATGGGCATCGACGTCGAAAACGGCTTCAAACCCGACTATCACAGCATTCCCGGTAAACAACGCGTCATCAATGGGCTGAAGCAATCGGCCAGGGACACCAGCGACGTGTACCTGGCCCCGGACCCTGACCGCGAGGGAGAGGCGATTGCATGGCACGCCGCCGAAATCCTGAAGAAAAAGGGACGTAAATTTTATCGGGTTCTCTTTCACGAACTCACCGAAAACGCCATCCGGGAAGCGATCGCAACACCGCAAGATCTCGATCACAACAAATACGAAGCCCAGCAAGCCCGACGCATACTCGACCGTCTGGTCGGCTACCACATCTCTCCGCTCCTGTGGCGCAAGGTCAAGGGCGGCCTCAGCGCCGGGCGGGTGCAGTCCGTAGCGCTGCGAATCATCTGTGAGAGGGAACGCGCCATTCAGGCCTTCGAGCCCGAGGAATACTGGTCGATCACCGCCCACCTGAAGGGGGACACGCCGCCGCCCTTTACCGCCAAACTGGTGAAGAAAAAGGGTAAGAAAATCGCCATCTCAGACGGGAGGGCGACTGAGGAAATTCTGCAGGGGCTCGAGGACCGACAATATGTCGTCGACACTGTTCAGAAGAAAGTCACCAAGCGGAACCCGCAACCGCCCTTTACCACCAGTAAACTGCAACAGGACGCGATACGCAAGCTTCGTTTTTCAGCCAAGAAAACCATGCTCATTGCCCAGCAGCTCTACGAAGGGATCGAACTGGGTCCCGGTGAACCGGTCGGTTTGATCACCTACATGCGCACCGATTCGACCCGCATCGCCATGGAAGCCGCGCTCGAGGCCCTTAACCTCATTCGCGAGCAGTTCGGCCCGGATCATGCCCTCGAAAAACCGCGTTTTTTCAAAAACAAAAAGAAAGTCCAGGACGCACACGAGGCCATTCGTCCGACCTCGGTTTTCAATACACCTGAAAAGATCGCCGCCTACCTCTCACCTGATCAACTGGCCCTCTACCGCTTGATCTGGCAGCGCTTCATTGCATCACAGATGCAACCGGCCCTGATCAACAACGTCTCGGCATCGATTCTGGCCGGTGATTACGGATTCAGTGCCACCGGCTCGACGATCAAGTTTGCGGGTTTCATGAAACTTTACCTATCGGCCGACGACGAACAAGGCGGCGCCCGACAGGAATTGAGCCTGCCCGAACTCGCCCGCGGGATGGTATTGGCGCTTTTGAAGCTGGATCCCAAACAGCATTTTACGCAGCCACCGCCCCGCTTTTCCGAAGCATCGCTGGTCAAGGAACTCGAAGAAAACGGCATCGGTCGACCCAGCACCTATGCCACCATCCTGTCCACCATCCGTGATAAAGGCTACGTCCAGTGGACCAAGGGCTACTTTCATCCCAGTGAACTCGGTTTTATCGTCAATGATCTTCTGGTGGAAAACTTTCCCGAAATCTTCGACGTCGAATTCACGGCCCGGATGGAGGACGACCTGGACCGGGTCGAGTCTTCCGAAATCGGCTCTCTTGAGGTTCTCACCCGGTTTTATAATCCGTTCAAGTCGAAGTTGGACATTGCCGGAGAAAAGATGCTCAGCGTCAAGGGGGTCGGCGTCCCCACCGGAATCTCCTGCCCCCAGTGTGGCAAACCCTTGCACATCAAGGTCGGTAAGAACGGTCATTTTTTGGCCTGCAGCGGTTATCCCGACTGCAACTACTCCCGCGACTACATCCGGGATGAAAAAGGCCGAATCCAGCCCGTCGAGGCGGCAACCGAAGAAGTCACCGATAAAACCTGTGATAAATGCGGCCGCCCGATGGTGATCAAACGCGGCCGCTACGGTGAGTTCATGGCCTGCAGCGGTTATCCCGACTGCAAACAAACGCTCTCGCTGAATCCCAACGGATCCGGCAAGCCAACCGGCGTGAGTTGCCCGGTTAAGGGCTGCGACGGCGAAGTGATTGAAAAGACTTCCCGGCGCGGCAAAATTTTTTACGGCTGCAACCGTTTTCCAACCTGTGATTTCGCCACTTGGGACAAACCGGTGAACAAAGTCTGTCCAGGGTGCGGCGCCGGTTTCATGGTCATAAAAACGACTAAAAAAGAGGGCGCCTTCCTGGCCTGTTTGAACCCGGAATGCGGGCACCGGGAAGGCCTCGCCGGGTCGGACCACGCCTCAAACCCCCATTAGTTTCCGTCCACAATCTACCCTTTTCGACACTGTGATCAAAAGCATAAAATCTATTGACAACGGCCACGGCACCTGTTAGGTTTCGTCAAAATATGGAAAATTGAAAGCGTCATGAAGAAGCTACCCGTCATCAACAACCTTATTGGCCTTATTCTTCTCCTCGCAGGAGAGATGCTTCTCTGCTGCGGGGACAGGGGTTGATAATGGCGAAGTAGCTTTACCACACACGCAAAAATCCGTTATCAGCCCCGGGCTGGTAGCGGATTTTTTTTTGACAATCGGTTTATTAAAAGCCCTATCGAAAGGAACGACCGTCATGGAAATGACCGGCGCCCAAATACTGATGAAGGTCTTGAAGGAGGAAGGTGTGGATACCATTTTCGGCTTCCCCGGCGGGGCGGTGATCGATATTTACGACGAGCTGGCCAAAACCGAAATTCGCCATGTGCTGGTCCGACACGAGCAGGGCGCCGTTCACGCTGCGGATGGTTACGCCCGAGCGGGGAAGCGAGTCGGTGTTTGTCTGGTGACCTCGGGTCCCGGTGCCACCAACACGGTCACCGGTATCGCCTCGGCCTTCATGGATTCCATCCCCATCGTCGTCATCAGCGGCCAAGTGCCCACCCACCTGATCGGCAACGACGCTTTTCAAGAAGTCGACATCGTGGGGATCACGCGTCCATGCACCAAGCACAACTATCTGGTCAAGCAGGTCGAAGACCTGGCCCGAACGGTCAAAGAAGCCTTTCATATCGCCCGCTCCGGTCGACCCGGACCCGTTCTGATCGATCTTCCCAAAGATATCGCCAAGAACTGCACAGACTACAACGGCCAGACGCCGGTCAACCTGAAGTCCTACCACCCGACCTATGCCCCCAATATGAAACAGCTGCAGAAGGTCTGCACATTGATCGAATCTGCCGAACGGCCGGTGATTTTTGCCGGCGGCGGCATTATCCTGTCAAATGCCGCCGGCGACCTCACGGAGTTCGCACGCAAAACCAAGACCCCGGTCACGACCTCCCTGATGGGCCTCGGAGCCTTCCCGGCCACCGACCCCCTGTGGTTGGGAATGATCGGCATGCACGGCACGTACCGGGCCAACATGAGCACCGGCAACTGCGACCTTTTGATCGCCATCGGCGTGAGGTTCGACGACCGCGTCACCGGCAGGACCGACGCCTTCGCATCTCAGGCCAAAATCGTCCACATCGACATCGACCCGACCTCTATCCGTAAGAACATACCGGTGACCATACCCGTGGTGGGCGACTGCAAGGCCAGTCTGCATCAGCTCAACGGCCTGCTCGAAAAGATCGACCTGAAAGATATCGAGCGGCGGCGGCGACCATGGTTGGATCAAATCGAGCGATGGAAGAATACCAATCCCCTGGCCTATGAACAGAAAGAGACCATCAAGCCGCAGTACGTGGTCGAAAAGCTCTATGAATTGACCCGCGGCAAGGCCATTATCACCACCGAAGTCGGTCAGAATCAAATGTGGGCCGCCCAGTATTATCATTTCGATCAGCCCAGTCACTTCATCACTTCCGGCGGTCTGGGCTGCATGGGCTTCGGGCTCCCGGCCGCCATCGGAGCCCAAATGGCCTGCCCCGACAAGCTTGTGGTCGATGTCGCCGGAGACGGCAGCATCCAGATGAACATTCAGGAAATGGCCACGGCCGTCCAGTATTGCCTGCCCGTGAAGGTGGTTATTCTGAACAATGGCTACCTCGGCATGGTTCGCCAATGGCAGGAACTCTTTTACGAAAAGCGGTATGCCTGCACCTGCATGGAACATGCGCCTGATTTCGTCAAACTGGCGGAAGCGTACGGCGCCGTCGGCCTGCGGGCCACCCGACCGGCAGAGGTCGAAGCAGTCCTGAAAGAAGGCCTGACCGTTCAGAGACCGGTCATTATGGACTTCGCGGTAGAAAAAGAAGAAAGCGTCTACCCGATGGTGCCGGCCGGTGCGCCGATTACGGAAATGCTGCTGGTCTGAAACCGTTGGCCGGTTGAGCCCGTTTAGCCGGTTAGCCGGTTTAGCCGGTTAGCCGGTTGATGACTGGCTTTCCGTGGAGGGAAGTTAGTTGAGTATTCATGGAAAAGAGTGACAAAGCAGTTCATGCAGCTTAGTATTTTAACGGGCCTAACGGGCCTAACGGGCTAAACGGGCTCAACCGGCTCAACGGGTCCAACGGGCTAAACCGGCAAACGGGCCTAACGGAAAGACATGAACGAAGAAAAACATATTTTCACCATGCTGGTCGACAACGAACCGGGGGTCTTATCACGGGTGGTCGGTCTGTTCAGCGGCCGCGGCTTCAACATCGACAGCCTCGTGGTGGCCGAAACCATGGACCCGAAGGTCTCACGCATCACGATCGTAACAAAGGCCGACAAACCGGTCCTCGAGCAGATCGAAAAACAGCTCAACAAACTGATCAACGTGATCAAAATCCGCGATCTCACCGGCCCGGAAGCCGTCAAGCGGGAAATGGCCCTGATCTGCGTCAACGCCGCCTCCGGGCACCGCGCCGAAATTCTGCGGATTGTCGACATCTTCCGCTGCAAGGTCGTCGACGTCGGTCTGGAGCACTATATCATCGAGGTCACAGGTGATGCGGGCAAGATTGGCGCCCTGATCAATTTGCTCAAGCCGATCGGAATCAAGAAAATTGCGCGAACGGGTCCGCTGGCGCTCAAACGCGAGCCGAATTAATCGGTTTTCGGCTGTACCCAGTCTTTTGTGGTTGCGCGGGAAATGAACGTCGGTTGTAAAAAGTTTTCCGGATTTTATTCTCAATGAAAGGAATTGGCAGAAGATGGCACAGATTGATTTTGGCGGCACGATGGAAGAAGTAACGACTTCTGAAGAATTCTCACTGCAGAAAGCCAGAGAAGTCCTTGAGCCCGAGACCGTGGCCGTACTCGGCTATGGTGTGCAGGGGCCGGGACAGGCGCTGAACTTGCGGGACAACGGTATCCGGGTGATCGTGGGCCAACGTGAAAACAGCCCTTCATGGGACCGCGCGGTAGCCGACGGTTTTGTTCCCGGAAAAACGCTCTTTGCTCTTGAAGAAGCGGCCCGCAAAGGCACAATCGTGCAGTTTCTGCTTTCAGATGCCGGTCAGGCGGCGTTGTGGCCCAATATCCGGGAATGCCTGAAACCGGGCGACGCGCTTTGCTTCTCGCATGGATTTTCGATCGTTTACAAGGACCAGACCGGAATCGTGGCCCCTAAAGAGGTTGATGTGATTCTGGTCGCGCCCAAGGGTTCCGGTCGCACCGTCCGCACCAATTTTCTCGACGGCAGCGGCATCAATTCCAGCTATGCGGTCAACCAGGATTACACCGGCCGGGCCAAAGAAAGGACACTGGCCTTGGGAATTGCCATCGGCTCAGGGTATCTTTTCCCGACGACTTTCGAAAAAGAGGTTCACAGCGACCTGACCGGTGAACGCGGGGTACTGATGGGATGCCTGGCGGGAGTGATGGAGGCGCAGTACAGCCTGTTGCGCAAACACGGCCACAGCCCCAGCGAAGCGTTCAACGAAACCGTGGAGGAACTGACGCAGAGTCTGATTCGATTGGTGGCCGAAAACGGTATGGATTGGATGTTCAGCAACTGCAGCACCACGGCCCAACGGGGAGCTCTGGACTGGTCGCCCCGCTTCCGGGATGCCGTGGCGCCCCTTTTCGATGAACTTTACGACAATGTCGTTTCCGGCAAGGAGACACGAAGGGTGATCGAGGCCAACAGCGCCCCGGATTACCGCGAAAAACTTCAGCGCGAGCTGGATGTCATCCACAATTCTGAAATGTGGCGCACCGGTGCTGCGGTGCGGTCACTGCGACCCGAAAACAGGCGGAAATAGAGGCGTCCCCAGCCCCATTTTCTTCTCCAAAAGGGCGTGGCCGTCGCTTGGGCGATCGGGTTTCGGGAAGGGCTTCATTCAATCAAGGCGAAGCAATATGGCTTCCGAACAAACGGAGAGTTCGTCATGGAACCGGTATTCTTGTACGACACCACCCTGAGAGACGGCACCCAGGGAGAAAACATCAATTTTTCAGCCGAGGACAAAATCAAGATCGCCAAAAGACTGGATGATATCGGCGTCCACTACATCGAAGGCGGCTGGCCCGGTTCCAATCCCCGTGACAAGCGGTTCTTCGAACTCGCCAAATCGACCACATTCAAGACGGCCCGTCTGACGGCCTTCGGCGCGACCCGCAGGCCCGGCATAGCCGCCCGGGACGATTCGAACCTGGCGGCTTTGCTCGACAGCGACACATCGGCAGTCACCATTTTCGGCAAGAGCTGGAACCTGCATGTAGAGCAGGTGTTGAACATCAGCCGGGATGAAAACCTGGCCATGATCGCTGAAACCGTCGCCTTTTTAAAGGCCGCCGGCCGCGAGGTCATTTACGATGCCGAGCATTTTTTCGACGGCTTCGACGAAGACCCGGACTATGCGCTGCAGACCCTCTTTACTGCCTTGGACAACGGAGCCGACGCCATCGTCTTGTGCGACACCAACGGCGGCAGCCTGCCGTTCGCGGTCGAATCCACAACCCGCGCGGTCCGGCAACGCCTGAGCGAGCGCCAGTCGGAAGGCGGCAGCGCTAATGCGGTCAAAATCGGCATTCACACGCACAACGACAGCGGCTTGGCCGTGGCCAACACCATCACCGCCGTTCATTCGGGGGCCGTAATGGTGCAAGGCACCATCAACGGCTACGGCGAGCGCTGCGGTAATGCCGACCTCAACTCGATCATTCCGATCCTTTGCCTGAAAATGAACCGGCCCTGTATGTCACCGGAAAACCTTTTAAAATTGAAATCACTGTCCCGGTTTGTCAGCGACACCGCCAACCTGGTTCCGATCAACACACGGCCCTTCGTGGGCCGCAGCGCCTTCGCCCACAAAGGCGGCATTCACGTCAGCGCCATCACGAAGGTGCCGCGGGCCTACGAACACATCGACCCGGCGCTGGTCGGCAACCGGCGACGGGTGCTGGTCTCCGACCTCTCCGGCAAGAGCAACGTCGAATACAAGGCCCGCGAGTTCGGCCTCGATCTGGGTGCCAACGGCTTCGACAGCCGCGAGATCGTCACGCGCATAAAGGACCTCGAAGAACAGGGGTATCAGTTCGACGTTGCCGACGGGTCGTTCAAAATCCTGGTTCAAAAATTCACCCAACAGTTCAGGCCGCATTTTGAATTGGAATCCTTCCGGGTCACCATCGAAAAGGACAGGGATCTGCCTTGCAGCGCCCATGCCACGATCAAGATTTCGGTGGACGGCCGCACGGAAATCACCGCGGCCGAAGGCCGAGGCCCTGTGAGCGCACTGGACAATGCCCTGCGCAAAGCGCTGGATCGATTCTTTCCAGATCTTGACACCATGCGCCTGGTCGACTTCAAGGTCCGCGTGATCGATGGCCGAGACGGAACAGCGGCCAAGGTACGGGTTTTTATTGAATCGCGCGACCGTGAAGACATTTGGAGCACCATCGGTGTCTCCGAAGACATCATCGAAGCCAGCTGGCATGCGCTGGCCGACAGCTTTCACTACAAGCTTGCCAGAGAAATAGACCCGAAAGCCGTGGCGGCGGCGCCACGAGATGCCTCCGCCACAAGCGGCGCGACAGCGCCATAAGATTCATAAATGGTGCTTTGGGAAGGATATCAACTATGAACGCTCAAGACCGAATCATTATTTTCGACACCACATTAAGGGACGGCGAGCAATCGCCGGGTGCCAGCATGAACGCCGGCGAAAAGCTGCGGCTGGCGATTCAGCTGGAAAAACTGGGGGTGGATGTTCTGGAGGCCGGTTTTCCGGCAGCCTCTGAGGGCGATTTGGAGGCGGTGGCCTTGATCGCCGGCAAACTGAAGAAAACCGAGGTGGCCGGTCTGGCCCGTACATCACGAAGTGATATCGATCGTGCCTGGCAGGCTGTTCGCCATGCCGCTAAACCCCGTATTCACACCTTTATCGCCACATCCGACATTCATCTCGAATATAAGCTGAAGATGACCCGCGATGCAGTCCTCGAGCGGGCCGTTGATGCGGTCAAATACGCGAAGTCGTTTACGGAAAATGTCGAATTTTCGGCCGAGGACGGCTCCCGCAGTGACCGTGATTTTCTGTGCCGCGTTTTCGAGGCCGCTATCGCCGCCGGTGCCACCACCGTCAACCTCCCCGACACGGTCGGCTATGCCGTACCGGAAGAGTTCTCCGATCTGGTTCGCTACATTATCGGCCACACGCCCAACATCGGCCGGGCCGTGCTGAGCATTCACTGCCACAACGACCTCGGACTGGCCACGGCCAACACCCTGGCGGCCATCCATGCCGGTGCCCGGCAGGCTGAAGTGACGCTAAACGGCATCGGCGAACGGGCCGGCAACACGTCACTTGAGGAAGTGGTCATGGCCCTGCGCACCCGGCGCAATTTCCTGCCGGTCAACACCGGCATAAGGACCGAATACATCTACCAGACGAGCCGCCTGGTCAGCATGATCACCGGCATCATCGTTCAGCCCAACAAAGCCATAGTGGGAGCCAACGCGTTCTCGCACGAAGCCGGAATTCACCAGGACGGCATTTTGAAAAACCCCATGACCTACGAGATCATGCGACCCGAAACCATCGGTCTGAGCGCCAACAAGCTGGTCCTGGGCAAGCACTCCGGCCGCCACGCTCTGAGAGACCATTTGAAGGACCTTGGGTATGACCTCTCGGATGAAGAGCTGGATCTGGTTTTCAAGAGATTCAAGGAACTGGCCGACAAGAAGAAACACGTCGTCGACGAAGACCTGGAAGTCATCATCACCGAAGGCATTCTGCGCACCAAAGACATCTTTCAGCTGGAATACCTCCACGTCACCTGCGGCACGACGGTGCTGCCGATGGCGAGCGTCAAACTGGCCATCAACGGCCGCAGCGTCCAGGGTGCCGGATACGGCAACGGTCCCATCGATGCGGCTTTCAACACGATCGCCAAGCTGACCGGTACCGAATCGGAGCTGCTGCGGTTCACCGTCGGCGCCCTGACCGGCGGCACGGACGCCCAAGGCGAGGTGACGGTCCGCTTGCGCGAAAACGGCCTGGTGTCCCTCGGTAAAGGCGCCGATCCGGACATCATCAACGCCAGCGCCAAGGCCTACATCAACGGTCTGAACCGGCTGGAATACCTCAAGGCCAACCCGGTGATCGAAGCGACGGCGGTGGTCGTATAGACTGGCACCGAGTCCGGCGTTCGAGAGGATGCCGCCTCCGCAGATAAAATCCGAACGCCGGGCGGATTGTCAGTACAAAGCTTTCTAAATTCAGCGAGGAAAAAACAACTTCAGGGGCGCTGAACAACGGAATTCGGGGATGCAGAGTGCTTAGAATAAGGATCTGGAACCGGATCATCTCTTCGAAGACCTGCTTGGGAAGGTCAAAGGCATTCAGGTAGGTGACATCATGACCACGGAGGTCGTCTCCATCGGTCCTGAAACGCATATCCTGAGCATATCGGACCTGATGATCAACAAGCACATCCGCCGCCTGCCGGTTTCAGAAGACGGACGAATCATCGGCATGGTCTACATGTCGGACGTGTTTTACCACATGCTTACACAGTTTTTGGACTGAAGGCCAACACCGGGATGGTTTTTATCGAACACCGAAGCATACTGAGCGGGATGCTGGTTCAGGAGGCGATGCGGAAGCGCGTGATCCGGGTGTCACGGGAGACCACGTTGTCCGATTGCACCAACCGGATGGTCAAGAACAAGGTCGCGGCGGTCCTTGTGGCCGCAGAAGATGACCGCCCGGTCGGGGTCGTGTCCAAAACAGATCTCATCGGCGCATTCTATGTCCTGTCGCTTTCCGATTCGGCCCGCTTCCGTTCGGGTTCCTGCCGCGCCTGTACCTCCGGCCGCCTGATCGTCGGTGTTTAGGTTGGGTCGGTTAGCCGGTCTATCCCGTTAGGCCCGGTAGCCGGTTGATCCATTCAGATCATTTAAGAAAACTTGCTGCTCGATATTATTGCCGTAATTTCTCTTTTTTTCTGATTGAAACACCTTCGTTGCCGATCTATCGAATTGTAAATTGATTCCTTCTACTCAAGCAATGCAGCCGTCCGAACCGGATTAACGGGCACAACGGGCTCAACGGGCTAAACCGGCACAACCTACTTTCCCTGCAGATCAATGGCCAGCTCCACGAGTTTTTCCACCTGGTCATCCGGGACCCTACCCCGGATAATAGCCCGGCAGACGCGCTGTTTATCCAGCAGAACGACGTTGGCCGTGTCTTTCTGAAGACCCCAGGCTTTACGCAGTGAAGCGTCGTAGTCGAAAAGGATGGTGGTGTTGTACTTCTTGGCTTTTGCTCCCGCAATGGCCCGAATGGCAAAGTTGGGCTTCCAGGTGGCCGCGCAGTCGGCAATGCCGATGCCTTTGTAATTTTCATTCGTCAAACGGCCGTCGTCCTTGGCCTTTTTCATGGCATCCGTGAAGTGATCATTCAGATCCGACACGTCGGGGTCGACGTAATTGATCAAAAGCACTCTCCCCTCCCAACTCGCCATGCTGTAGATCTTGCCTTCCGCGTCTTTAAAAGCCCAGTCGGACGCCTGCATTCCGACCTGCAGCTCCTCGGCAAACGCCGGAACAGACCCTAACAATACGGTGAAAACGGCCACTGCAACGATTGTCTTCACGCTAGCCTCCTTAGTCGGTTGAGCCCGCTGAGCCGGTTGGTCTGTGCATTGCATTCAGGTGAACTGGCTGCTTGTCGGCCTGGTTGGAATCTGTTTTTGAATCCTTATGATGACAAGCTTTCGATTTAAAATATAAAAATTATATTTAATTAAAACAATTTAAGCAACTTAACGGGCTCAACCGGCTAAACGGGCTCAACCGGCTCAACGGGCTCAACC
>JBAVJU010000370.1:0-2011 GCA_049687935.1 Desulfobacterales bacterium
GGGCGTGGAGGATCTGCGGGACAAGTCCGTCCTTTCATTCGCTGCCAGCGATATTCAGGAAATCCGGCTGACAAAGGGCACGGAAGCCATGACACTGGTCCGGCACGAGGCCCCTCTGGCAGAGACAGAGACCGGCGAGAAGGAAGAAGGTGATACGGCCAAAGAAACCTCACCGCCGCTGAAGGCCAAAATGGTCTGGCAGGCGAACGACGGCCGCACCGCCGCGTCCGCCAAAGTCGACGAACTGTTGGCCGCGGTTTCCCAATTGGCGTGTGAAAAATACATTACGGATCATGTCACGGCCGATTATAAGGACCCGATTTACACCTTGGAATTAGAAGGCCAAAAAGCGCATCGCCTGTCGATCTTCGCCAAGCGGAACGAAACCGATACCTCCTATCCGGCCGTTTCTTCGGATAGTTCCTATCCCTTCTTTCTCGCGGATTGGAAGGCCAAGCAACTGATGCCGGCTTTCGAGGACCTTCTTGAAACCCCTAAGAAAGACCAGAAATAGGGTCCCTCATACTACATGGCTTTTCGGCTAACCGATGCGGCTTGTAGGCTGTCACGGTAATGGCCGTCATCTATTCCAGACCGTGTCAATCTTGTTCAACAGCGACCGTACAAAGTGTGAAATGGAATGGTACCAAGGAATGGATGGCAGATGGGAATTTACGCGCTGGCGGTGATCCTGACCGCCTTAATTCCCTTTGGCAGCGCGAACGCGCAAAGAGATTGGGCCGCTACGCTTTACACCGGTCAACTCACCGATGAGACCCTCGGCAACTTGGTCACGGCCGACTTCAACATGGAGGATGCCTATTGGGTGGGACTGGGATTGACGCGCAGAATTTACACCTATCGTCACTACTTCGATCTCGAATTCGCGGGTCAGGTCAACAAATTCTTCGGAGACCAGGACAACTGGGAGTTCGATTTGTTCGGCTATATCCGCTGGCGGCCCTTTCCCTGGGACCGATATCTGGACACGAGCTTCGCCGGCGGCGTGGGCCTGTCCTACGCCACGTCGGTTCCGGAAATCGAAGTCAAGAACCAGGGCGAATCGGCCAGATTCTTAGGAGCGCTCTCCTTCGAGTTCACTTTTGCGCTTCCCAGTATTCCACAATGGAATCTTGTCGCCGGCATTCATCACCGTTCCGGTGCGGGCGGCACGTTCAGCGGGGTGCGCAGCGCTTCCAACGGGTTGGGCCTCGGAATTCGCTACTGGTTTTAAATCAACCCGGCCAAAATCGCATGGCGCGGAGCGGTGTTTGCCTTTTCACTCTTCCTGCCAGTCCTCTCCCCACTCTTCGGAAGCAACGGAAGCCTTTGCCAGGACATCGAGCTTGGCGGTCTGCACCTTACGGTAGACCGACCGGTAGTCCTTTTTTTCTCCGTCGACCCGCAGCAGATCGTTATCGACGGAGATGCCGAACAATCTTTCGTTCTCTTCGAGGTAGGGCAGAATCAGATCCCAGTCCGCCGGCGTCAGGTCCACGAACTCGCCGCCGTTCAGCTGCCCCTCGACGGCCGTCTTGCGCGGGTCTCTCAGGTAGATGGCGCCACCCGAGGCCAGGGAGAAGAGGTTCGACCCCGGGTAAGGGCGTTCCCGGGCGAGGATCCTGCCGTTCGGATCGAATTCGAGGCCGTTCAGCACGACAAAGCCCCCGCCGTTGAGGGGGTCGCCGGCCATGAAGGATTCGGCCAGATAATCCAGGCACGTGCCGTTGATGACCACGCGGGGACGTCCAACGGCGTTGATCAGCGGTCGTCCGGCCGCATTGCCAAGGACGTAGACCTCCCCCCCCTTAGCGCCGTACATGAAGGTCTGGCCGACATCGCCGTAGATGACCAGTTTCCCGCGCTTCATGATCTGCCCCAACTGGTCCTGTGCATTTCCATGGACGTGGATCTCGAGGCCGTCGATGCCTGAAGCGAGGTAGTCGCCCGAGCTGTCGTAAACATCGATGCGCACGCCGTCGGTATTGTTCAGCAGGCCGCATCCGGTGAA
>JBAVJU010000371.1:0-5944 GCA_049687935.1 Desulfobacterales bacterium
CGTCGGTTGTCGCCATCACCAAATTCGCCCCGATTTCGGGTGCCGGTTTTCTGCTGGAAAAAGAAATCGACTATATAAAAAAAGCGATGGCAGACCCCCGTCGCCCCGTGGCGGCCGTGGTCGGGGGGGCCAAGGTATCCTCCAAACTCGCGGCCCTTCACAACATGCTGCAGCATGTCGATACGGTAATCGTGGGCGGGGCTATGGCCAACACCTTTTTGAAATACATGGGGTATGCTGTCGGCCAGTCGAAAATTGAAGAAGACCGGGTCGCCGCAGCCGGAGATGTCATGAAGAAGGCCACTGAAAAAGGGGTCCGATTCTATCTGCCTGTCGACTTGGTTGTCGCGCCGGAAGCGGATGCCAAGGCGCCCGCCAAGATTGTTCCGGCCCAGGAGGTCCCGACCGACTGGATGGCGCTTGATATCGGCCCGGCCACCGCGCTGCTTTTTCGAGAAGCGCTGCAGGATGCCCGCACGGTGGTTTGGAACGGTCCCATGGGTATGTTTGAAATCGACGCCTTCAGCCGCGGAACCACGTCCATGGCCGCCAGTGTCGCAGCGGCCCACGCGTTGACGATCGTCGGCGGCGGAGATACCGACGCCGCTGTCCACATGGCCGGTGAGACGGATCGGATATCCTTTATTTCGACCGGTGGTGGGGCATTCCTTGAAATGTTGGAAGGAAAGACACTGCCCGCCATTGCCGCTTTGGAAGCGGTCGCAGATAAGGCGCCGTAAAGCGTGTCAATCCGGACACGGCATCTTTTGGCTTCATCCGGCTCTCTTGCATTTTATCCCGCGATTCCGAACCAACATGGACAGTTCAGACAACGGAAAGTCGAGTCGTGAATTTTTTAATCGGCGCCACTGGCTGTTGGCCGCCGCTGCAGCCGTCATTCTGTTGGTCCTGGGATTTGTATACCGGGAAGCGCTTGGGACTCACCTGGAGGCGATCTACCGCTTCGTTACGAACAAGGAACAAGTGGCGGGCATGATCAGATCCTTCGGGATCTTTGCACCGCTGGCCTTTATCGCCTTTCAGTTCTTGCAGGTTATCTTCGCCCCGGTGCCCGGTGAGGCCACCGGTTTCATCGGCGGCTACATCTTCGGCGCCGGCAAGGGGTTCCTGTTTTCAACCATCGGGCTGACCCTGGGATCTTTGGCCAATTTCCTGATCGGGCGCTACCTTGGCAATCACTTCATTCGCCGTTTCGTTCCAGAGAGCACACTCAGGCGTTTCGATACATTCCTGCGGCACCAGGGTGTGATCCTCGTTTTTTTCCTGTTCGTTCTTCCGGGCTTTCCGAAAGACTACCTCTGTCTTTTTCTCGGTTTGGGCAACCTCTCGATCAAACTGTTCATGCTCATTTCCACACTCGGCCGAATGCCCGGCACGTTGATGCTCAGCCTGCAGGGGGCGCTTCTTTTCGAACGGAATTACCTGTGGCTGGCCGTGCTGGTGATCGTTTGCCTGATCCTCGTCATTCCAGCCTATCGATATCGGGAGACTCTCTATCGCTGGGTTGAAAAATTCAATCACAAACCGGACAAAACGCCATAGCGCAGCCGGCGTGACGAGCAGCTAAAGAAAAAGTTCTTTGGACCGATAATAAAATATGTTATAATAATAAGTACTTTTGATAAACGAGCAGCTGATAGTTGCTTCTCGGCTGCAAACCGTCGGTGGAAGATAGGAGATAAGTTGACGTTCTGGCGTGTCAGGGAGGAATTGAGCAAGGCCGACCGGTTGAGGCGCTCTTACTATGAACTGTTACGGGATGAACTCGATCATTTCCTCCTAAAATATGCGCTGATCGATTCTTATTATAAATTCGTGCAGACAGGCGCGGCGTTTCCTTTTGTCGAAAAACGGGAACTAAAGCCCCGGGCCCGAATTCCGGACGTCGAATACGGGGCGCAGAACACTTTTCTGGTGATTTTCGTAGAAGACTCTCTGGCGACGGAGCACAAGAAGTACATCCGCTTTTTCGGTGTCAACCGAATCACCAAGACCAATTTGCTGCAATCGAAGACACTGCCGCTGATCAACGGTTTCGACAGCAAGTATAAGTTTCTGGAATCCGCCCACTTCTATGACTTCCTGTCAATATTGCTGCCGGTGGATTATGCCCTTATGATCCAAAGAGATCCGTCTACTAAATCTAAAAACCGCTACGGGCTGAGCCACTTTCACGTTCGAATCGATTGGCCGATTACCGATGCGGCCGAGGATCTCGCCCGCAACCTGCGGTACATATCCAAGGATATCTACGAAAGAGGGGACAAGTACGCCGAAGACATCCAGAAAAAATTCTTCGAATATTACTGCCTGCCCGTAATGGTCGGCGGCCGGAGAACGGCTGCCATTGTTGCGGCGCAGTATCTGAAACGGCTTCCCTGCATTTCCACCATTTATGCCGGCAGCAGCGAAAGTCGGGCGCTGATCCGTATATCGGAGCGTGGCGTTTCCAAAGCCGTGCTGATGAAGTTCAGCGAAGAAGAACTGGACCAGGCGGGTCGCGAGAACGGTCTTAGTCTGCGAACCATCAAGAGAAACTATGTGGTGGAAAACAACGGCAGGGGCAAGGACTGCGTCTGCATTTTTCAGGCCACTTACGACTATACCATTCACTCCCGGCCGCCGGAGGACGGGAAGTTGAGAGAAATCAAATCCGATCTTTCCTGGCAGTCGGTCGGCGGTCAGCACATCCTGCCGCTGCCGGGCGTCTGGAAATACCCGCCGCTGTCCTTCAACGTGATTTATTCCTGACAGTGTCCCGACAACCGTTTGATTGAGTCTTGACCGGCTGTATCCCCATTTCGAGATTTATCCATTCTCTCCCAAGTCTTTCATCATGGCGGTCTCGTCGCAATCGGGAAACTTCACGCAGATGATACAATCGGCCCAGATTTTCAGGGGAAGTTCCGCGCGATCGATTTCTTTGAAACCGAAATTCTTGAAGAACCCAGGCTCGTAGGTCAGGGTAAATATCTTGCGGGTTTTGAAGCTCTCGGCTTCGGATATGACGGTTTTCGCAAGCGCGCGTCCGATGCCGCGGCCTTCGAATTCGGGCTGAACAGCCAGAGACCGGATCTCGGCCAGGTCTTCCCAACAAAACTGAAGGGCACAGCAACCGACCACCCGGTTATCACTCTGGTCGACGTAAACGAAAAAATCCCTGACGTGGTCGTAAAGTTCACTGAGGGGCCTGGCCAGTAGGACCCCCCTTTTGCCATAGAGTTGCAGCAGCTTGTGAATCGCCTTGACATCTTGAATCGTTGCCTTGCGGATCATCGCACAATCGTTCGACAAGCGAACGCTCCTTTGAGCCAATCCAATGAGTGATACACCCCTATCCAACCATCGCAGGTTATAAAAAGGATGATGCCTGGATCATCCCGGGTAAGATTTCGGTCGTTTCAGGGCCGGTCCTTTCCGTTGACCGTCGCAATCAGACCGGAATTCTTTCATGTTTACCCTTTTTTGCAAACACGTTCAAGACGATTTCGACCTTTCCTTTCAAAATCCATTTTGTAATCCGAATTACTGAAGCGGGAGATATTCTGTAATCGTTCAGGTGTTCAATTGGCGGCACGCCGGTGGTACGACATGCCGTTGCGATATATTTGCTGAATAAATGACGATTAAGATCCCATATAATTACAGCATATTGGATGGCACAGGAGGGCGAAATGATGAGCCGTTCTTTATAAGCTAGCCGCAAATACGGTCGTGAAAACTTTGGTGGCACCTAATTTGCTCTTATGCCCTTGGGAAAATAACAGAGCAGAGGAGTATTTGCGATGTCACTACTTCGATTTAAAGTCTTCCAGCCGATATTTTTCAAGACCGTCACTTTGTTTTCCATTTGGGTGTCGGCGTTTCTCTATGCCGGCAGTGCGTACTCTGCCGATGTGACCCTGGCATGGGACGGGGTTTCACAATCCGGTGTGAGCGTAACGGGATACCGGGTGTATTATAGAACTGATAGCAGTACTGGTCTTACAAAAGGCTGCGAGGTTGCGAACACGAGCTGCACGGTATTCGATCTCGCCGACGGGGAAACATACCATTTTGTCGCCACGGCCTACAACAGCTACGGGGAAAGCGAACCTTCCGATCCGGTTTCTTACACGGTGCCGGATGTTTTGCAAACGTTCACGATTACGGCATCGGCCGGCGGCAACGGAAGCATTTTGCCCGTTGGAACAGTTAGTGTGACAGAGGGTCAAAGCAAAACCTTTACAATCAGCCCGAAGAGTGGGTTTCATATTGACGGAGTTCTGGTGGACGGAGTTTTTAAGGGAACCACTTCCACTTATACCTTCCAAAACCTTTCCGCCAGCCACACCATTTATGCGACTTTTGCTTCAAACCCTGTACCCTCGCACACAATTGCCGCTTCAACCACCAGTCACGGCAACATCAATCCCCAAGGCAACGTGACGGTGAACGAAGGTAACAATCAAAACTTTTCAATTACTCCAGACACGGGCTACCATATTGCCGACGTTCGGGTGGACGGCCACTCCGTAGGAGCAAGGGCCAACTTTGAGTTTCCTAATGTCACTGAAGGACACACGATTTCGGCGAGTTTTGCGGCCAATATGTTTACGATCACCACCGCAGCCGGCAGCAACGGTAGTATCACGCCGGGTACCGTTTCCATAGCACAGGGTAGTGGAAAAACCTTCACGATCGCAGCCAACAGCGGTTATGAAATAGCTGATGTGATTGTGGACGACAAATCCAAGGGCGCCGTTACTTCGTACACTTTCAACAACATTGCCGCCAACCACACCATAGCGGCTAGTTTCGCAGCTGTTCCTGCTTCGGTCCCAAGCGACGAAGGTTCCTCTGATTCAACGACAGCCACCAATCCTTCCGGTTCTTCAGACCTACCCCCTCCAACTGGGGTTACCACAGAAAATAACGATGGCATTTTGTCGCCTGCCATTACTCCAGCTCAGGAGTTTGTCAATCAGGCACCTAATCAACCCGGATTGCTGTACCCTGTTGATGGCGCACAAGACGTTTCCTTGACGCCGCTGATCGAAATCGCCGGCTTCACGGATCCGGACGCAGACGACGACCACGGTGCCACGCGGTGGCAAATCGCTGCGGACGAAAGCTTTGAGCAACTAATTCTGGATGTGATGATCGACAGGAGCCGTACCAATAACTATCTGGTCAGCTTTCTCGTACCGGACGGAGCGCTGTGCAGTGAGCAGCTTTATTACTGGCGCGCTTCAGTTAAAGACGCCCGGGACGGTGATCACAAGTGGTCTAATTGGTCGGAACCGTTCAAATTTACCACGGCCGCCAAGGTTCAGGCCGATGTCAACGGCAATGGCGTGGCGGATGACGAGGAACCGCCATACTCGGATCTCGATAACGACGGCCTGAACGACAACGATCAGCCTTTTATGAGAGTTTACAAGAGCAGGATAGATCAGTCTCTCATCGGCATCAATGCGGTTGAGGGCGTCAGTCGGATCAATTGCTTTACAAGCATCGACCCTGAGAGTATTCCGGACGAACCCAGACCCAAACTGAAATACGGTTTGATGGTGTTCAACGTTGCATTGAACCAGATTGGCGGTACTGCAAAGTTCGAACTGTATTTGCCTGAAGAACCTCAGTCCTGGGCCAAGTGGTTCAAGTACGATCCGATCAACGGGTGGTATGAGTTCCCAGTCGACAGCGACGGCGACAAATATTACATCGAAATCACGGACGGCGGGTTTGGCGATGCGGACGGAGTGGTCAATGGCATCATTGTTGACCCCATCGGTTTGGCGGATATGTCGAACGAAGTTGAATCCGTCGACGCCTTGGACGCCGTCGACTCCGGCGATTCGGAATCAACGATGGATCGAATGAAAAATGCCTGCTTCATCCAGGTCGCGCTGGATCGGCCCGCAGAGGAAGCCACTGACGC
>JBAVJU010000372.1:0-5344 GCA_049687935.1 Desulfobacterales bacterium
GCTACGCAGCCGAAATGGCCCGCTGGCTGAATGAAGGCGGCTGCCAAGCAGAAGTGATTCCCACGGTGTTCCGCGGTGAAGAAGACACTGCCGAGGGCGAAACGGAATCATGAAAGCCTTTGCCGAACTGTATCGCCGTCTGGATGAAACCACCAGCACCAATCGAAAAATCGACGCCATGGTGGCCTACTTCAGATCCGCACCACCTGAGGACGCCATCTGGTCGATCCGTTTTCTCATCGGTCGCAAACCACGGCAGGTAGTTCCGACCCGTAAATTGATGGAATGGGCTGCAGAACAAGCCGGCGTTCCAGACTGGCTTTTCGAAGCGTCGTACGATGTGGTCGGAGACCTGGCCGAAACCATTACGCTTCTGCTGCCGAAAGCTTCCGGTTCGAGCGACCGTCCGCTGCACCGCTGGGTTGAAAAGCGTCTGCTGCCGCTTCGGGGCGATGACCTCGAGGTTCAGAAAAAAGCAGTCGGAGCAGCGTGGAACCGGATGGACGACCTCCAGCGATTCGTGTGGAACAAGTTGATCACCGGCGGTTTCCGGGTCGGCGTCTCCCAGCGGCTGGTCATTCGCGCCCTGGCGCAATTCAGCCGGATCGATGCGGCCGCGATTTCCCACCGGCTGATGGGGGACTGGCCCCCCACGGCCGACTACTACCGGCAAATCCTCTCGGCGGACACGCACGATACCGACATCAGCCGGCCCTACCCGTTTTATTTGTGCTATCCCCTGGAAGGCGACCCGGAAAGTCTCGGTCCTGTGAAAGAGTGGCAAATCGAATGGAAGTGGGATGGTATCCGCGGGCAGATCATCAAGCGCCACGGGCAGATATTTATCTGGTCCCGGGGTGAGGAATTGGTAACCGACAAATACCCGGAGTTGAGAAATGCGGCCGCCTCGTTGCCGAATGGCACAGTGATCGACGGAGAGATCCTGCCGTGGAGGCAGGGGCGACCGATGCCGTTTTCGGAGCTGCAAAGACGAATCGGCCGCAAAGCCGTGGGCAAGAAACTGCTGCGGGATGCACCGGTGGCATTCCTGGCTTATGACCTGTTGGAATCGGGTGGCCGGGATATCCGCCAAACCGCACTCGACCGAAGGCGCGCAGCGCTTTCAGGAGTGATCTCCCCTCTTCCCGACCATCGGATACAGCTTTCCCCGATTGTGGTTGCCGGAACCTGGAAGCAATTTGCTGTCCTGCAGCAGGAGTCTCGCAGCCGGGGGGTCGAGGGCTTTGTGATGAAGCGGTTCGATTCGGTGTACGACGTCGGTCGCCGGCGCGGCAGCTGGTGGAAATGGAAGATCGAACCGCTGACCGTGGATGCCGTGTTGGTTTACGCCCAGAGGGGTCATGGACGCCGGGCCGGACTCTATACCGACTACACCTTTGCCGTGCGCCAGGGTGACGGCCTGGTGCCGTTTGCCAAGGCGTACTCGGGTTTGAGCGATGCCGAGATCCGGCAGGTGGATCGTTTCATCCAGCGCAACACGGTCGAGCGGTTCGGGCCGGTCCGGGCCGTCACGCCCCGGCTGGTTTTCGAAATCGCCTTCGAAGGGATCCAACAATCGACCCGGCACAAGTCCGGTGTAGCCGTCCGCTTTCCGCGCATCGCCCGCTGGCGCCGCGACAAAACCGTGGAAGAGGCGGACACCATTGAAACATTGACGGCGCTCATGCCGCCTTGACGATAGCAGTCGTCGGTCGCCGGCAGTTCAAGCGCTGCAACATCTGACCGGAAATTCTCGGCTATATTAAGAATCCTATGATCACAATGAAACCCGGTTGCTCGGCTCCATGTACAGGTTACCGTGAACCGCCGGCCTTTGACACCCCATGACGAGAGGTCGATCTCCGATGAAGGCCTCTGCCGGAGAGCTGGCGGATCGATGCCAGGCCGCGCTGGAGCTGGTCTGCCAGTGGTTCGACGACAGGTCCATGCAGCCGTTCGACTTTCAGCGTGAGGCCTGGGATGCTTATCTGACGGGGCAAAGCGGGTTGATTCACGCCCCGACCGGCATCGGTAAAACCTTTGCCGCCTGGTTCGGGCCACTGATCGAATGGATGACCGGTCACCACCGCAAACGGCCGCTCGACGAGTTTGGCAACCGGCGCGCGCGGGATGAATCGCCGCGTATCAGAGCGCTCTGGGTCACGCCGCTGCGCGCCCTTTCTGCGGACATCCGCGAAGCACTTCTTCGCACGGTCGAAGACCTTGACCTGCCTTGGTCGGTGGAGTGCCGGACCGGCGACACGCCCGCATCCGTGCGAAACCGGCAAAAAAAACGCCTCCCCACCGCCCTGATCACCACTCCCGAAAGCCTTTGCCTGCTGCTCTCCTATCCCGGCGCCCGGGAACAATTCGGTTGTCTGCGATCGGTGGTGGTGGATGAATGGCACGAACTCATGGGCTCGAAACGCGGCGTGCTGATGGAACTCGCCCTCGCGCGCTTGAGACAATGGAACCGGGGCCTGAGAACCTGGGGGCTATCCGCCACCCTGGGCAACACCGCAACGGCCATGCAGGTGCTTTTGGGACGGGGCCACAAGAGAGGCCACCTCATCGAGGGGTCACTTCCCAAATCTATCGAGATCGAATCTATTATACCCCCGCAGATAGACCGTTTCCCCTGGGCCGGTCATCTCGGCCTCAAATTGCTGCCGCAGGTGCTGGCCATGATCGAAACCGCCAAGAGCGCGCTGATATTCACCAACACGCGCTCCCAGACCGAGATCTGGTTTCGGGAAATCCTGGAGGCCCGGCCGGACTGGAAGGCAAAGATCGCCCTGCATCACGGCTCCCTCGATCGGGCCGAGCGGGAAGCCGTGGAACAGGGATTGCGCCAGGGGCGTCTTCAATGCGTCGTGTGCACGTCGAGTCTCGATCTGGGTGTGGATTTTACCCCGGTCGACCGGGTCATTCAAATCGGCAGTCCCAAAGGCATCGCCCGGTTGATTCAGCGCGCCGGCAGAAGCGGACACCGTCCGGGGGAGAAGAGCCGCGTAATCTGCGTTCCCACCAACGCATTGGAGCTGATCGAGGTGGCTGCGACCCGGCGTTCGGTCGCCGATGGCGTGATCGAGCCGCGCCATCCGGTAACACGCCCCCTGGACGTGCTGACCCAGCACTTGGTCACCGTCGCCCTCGGAAACGGCTTTCGCCCGGATGCGCTTTTCCGTGAAATCCGCGGTACCCATGCCTTCCGGCAGCTTTCCCGGCAAGAGTTCGACTGGGTTCTAAACTTTGTGTCCACCGGTGGACCGTCCCTCGGCGCTTATCCCGAATATGCCAAAATTGCTCCGCAAAACGGAAACTTCACCGTTTCAAATCCAAAGACAGCCGCTCGGCATCGCATGAACATCGGCACGATCACCGCCGATGCGGCCATTTTGGTCAAGTTTGTCAATGGCCGTCGATTGGGATCGGTGGAAGAGCGTTTTGTGTCAAAACTGAAGCGGGGCGACTGTTTCGTCTTTGCCGGACGCCTTCTCGAATTCGTGCGGATGAAGGATATGGTCCTCTGGGTCCGCAAATGCAGTCGGCGCACGGGCTCTATTCCCCAGTGGCTGGGCGGTCGGATGCCGTTGTCCACCGAACTGGCCGCCGCCGTCAGAGATCGGCTGGACAATGCCCGCAGGGGCATTTTTGAATCGCCGGAAATGGAAGCCGTGCGTCCGCTGCTCGACATTCAGGCCCGCTGGTCGAGAATCCCCGGAAGCGGCGACCTGCTGATCGAGAAATTGGCGTCCCGTGATGGGAATCACCTGTTCCTTTTTTCATTCGACGGGTACCTGGTCAACGAAGGCCTCGGCGCGCTTTTGGCCTACCGGCTTTCAAGACCGGCCCCTTTGACCATTTCCATCGCCGTCAACGATTACGGGCTGGAACTGCTTTCGGACCGGGAAATACCGACGGCGTCGTTTGAAAACGGCAGCATCTTCAATACCGACGAACTCCTGCAGGACATCCTCGCGAGTTTGAACATATCGGAAATGGCGCGGCGCCGGTTCCGCGGAATTGCCCGGGTTGCCGGCCTGGTATTTCAGGGGTATCCAGGCCGCCGTAAAAGCTGGGGCCAGGTTCAGGCGTCCAGCAGCTTGCTCTACAATGTGTTTCGGCGCTATGACCCCGAAAATCTGCTCGTCGAGCAATCGACCCGAGAGATCCTCGAGAGGCAGCTCGAGTTCGAGCGTCTCAGACAAAGCCTGGACCGAATGGCCGCCTCACGCCTGCACCTGATCGAAACCGCGCAGCCGACGCCGCTGGCCTTTCCGATCCTGGTCAACCGCCTGCGAACCCGGATCAGCTCCGAGAAGCTCGCCGATCGGGTTCGGCGGATGCAGCTGAAGCTGGAAAAGGCCGTGAATAGACCGAAGGTATCAAGATGTAGCTGGTAATGAAGGGGACAAAAAAAATAGAACTATACGGCCAGCGTCTTGTGCTGCTGCCGGAACGCGCCGTTTTCTGGAAGCAAGCGAAGATGTTGATTGTGGCCGACCCCCACTTCGGAAAAGCGCAGGTGTTCAGAGACAGCGGTATTCCGATTCCCAGTGGAACCACAGCCGAGGACGTCGGCCGCTTGTCGTCTCTGATGGAGCGGCTCAAGCCGGATGAGCTTCTGGTGCTCGGCGATTTAATGCACGGCCGGATCGATGGCGGCCGGAACTTCGGCGCCACCATCGAAAAATGGCGCCGGCGCTGGTCCGGTATCCTCTTCACCCTGGTCACCGGAAACCACGACCTCAGAGCCGGTCCGCCACCGGCCCCTTTCCGGCTCGACCGGATTGTCGCGCAACACGTTTGTGGCCCCTTCGTCTTCAGCCACAAAGCCGAGACAACCAAGTCCCGTTCTCGTTACACGATCGCCGGACACGTGCACCCGGCCGTTTCGGTCTCGGGAAGGGGGCTCCAAAGAGAAACCCTCCCCTGTTTCTGCTTCGGGGAAAAGAGGGCGCTGCTGCCGGCTTTTGGAAGTTTCACCGGCAATCAGAGTATCGGCCCCGAAGCGCAGGAAAGGGTGTACGCGGTGGCCGAAAATGAAGTGGTTGAAATAAAGTAGATCTTAATGTGATCGGTTCAGGGGGTGAGGTTCCGGGTTCTGGGTTCACCGTTCAACCCTGAACGGGGAACGGCGAACCGCCCAACCTATAAAGATGTATTTGGCACCCTCCGTCATAAAAGAGGTTGGTCGGTGTAGGCCACGTTGGCCTCTGCAGACGCATTCAGCCGGAGCCCTTTAGCCGTCTGCGCGCCGATTAGAGTCGGATGACAGGAAGTTGCAGATCAGGTAGCCGTGCGCACCGTGAATTTCGATCCCGTCGAATCCGGATTCGAC
>JBAVJU010000373.1:0-5553 GCA_049687935.1 Desulfobacterales bacterium
CTGCTGTCGACTTTGCTTCAATATCCCGATCATGATCTGCTCAGCCAATTTGAGATGATCGAGACCGAGATTGACGATATGCCCTCAATAGAGATGAAAAAATGCATGAATGACTTCCTGCTCTATCTCAAGACCCATTCGCCGATTCATCTCCAGGAAGGCTATACGGCCGCATTCGACATGAACCCGTCGACTACCTTGAACCTGACCTATCACCTCTACGGTGACAACGAAAAAAGAGCGGATATGTTGGCGCGCCTGCAGCAGCGCTACCAGGATGCCGGCTATGAACGCACCACAGGGGAGCTGCCGGATTATCTTCCGATGATGCTGGAGTTTCTCTCGGTCTGCCCGGAGTCGGAGAATACCGGCTTGATTTGGGAGTGCCTCCGGGGGCTTGAAGACGTTGTCGATCGCCTTCAGAAGGCGGCACCGCCCTACGCGGCTCTGCTGCAGCCGCTGATCCCCATGGTGGCCAATCGCATCGGATCTGATGGAAGCACTGGTCATGAGGTCGATTCGGCTCGGCAACAAAAATGAAATGGTGAACTTGCTGCACGCTTTAGGAGGCCATCATGGAACTCGCATACATTCTCCTTTTTACAGTCTTTCCTTACTTATGCTTAACCACTTTCGTGGTGGGACATGGGTATCGCTATGTCACCGATCGATATCATTGGAATGCCCGTTCCAGTGAATTCCTGGAAAAAAAATCCCTTTTTTACGGGTCGGTTTTGTTTCATTGGGGCATCGTTCTGACGTTCCTGGGTCATGCCGGCGGCCTTCTGATTCCACAAAAATATTTCGATTTGGCCGGCTTCGATAGCCACGCCCATCTGACGATCGCTTATTGGGCAGGTCTGGCGGCAGGCCTCGCCGCCTTCGCCGGGGCAGTGCTTTTATTCCGGCGGCGACTGACCAACCCGCGTGTTCAGGCGGTGGGCACCTTGAACGATAAGGTCACCATCGGTGGTCTCGTTTTCGTCATTGGGGTCGGGTTCTACAACGTCCTTTTCGGCCACTACAACGTTTTGTACACTGTTGCGCCCTGGATAAGGGGGATAGTGACCTTTACGCCCGATGCGGCGCTCATGCGTGAGGTGCCCCTCAGCTACAAGATCCATGTTCTCGCCGCTCTGGCGTTGCTCGGGTTTTCGCCTTTCAGCCGGTTGGTGCACATCTGGAGCGTACCGATTTTTTACTTCATCCGGCGGCCGATCGTGTTTCGGCGCCAGCCGGCAAGCCCCTCCGGAATTCTGAACACGCACTATCTGAAATCCGGTAGAGAGGAAGGCTGACATGAATGAAGAAAATGTCTGTTATGCCCAATCGAGTCGGGGCGCAGCCCTTTTTTGGACCACGTTGGCTTTTTTCGGCGGATTCGCCGGCGTATCCGCCTTCGGCCCGATCGTGTCCAAGCTGAAAGTGAGCCTGGCCTTGAGCCCGCTTTTGATGGGACTGCTGGCCGCGAGCCCGGCCCTGACCGGCTCTTTGCTCAGAATTCCATTTGGCGCCATGGTCGATCGCACGGGCGGCAAAAAGCCGATTCTGATTTTACTGGCGTTAGCGGCCGCAGGTATTGCCGGGATCACCCTGATGTTTTGGATCTACCCGGAGCCTTTTCCCGCCCAATATCCGTTGTTTCTGTTATTCGGCGTTCTCTGTGGATGCGGCATCGCGGTATTTTCGGTGGGCATTCCCTCGGTGTCCTACTGGTATCCGCAAAAAAGCCAGGGATCGGCACTGGCCATCTACGCCGGACTGGGTAATCTGGCACCCGGCATGTTTGCCTTGCTGCTGCCGTATCTTGTGGTTTCCTTGGGGTTTACGATTTCTTATGTGCTGTGGTTCGGTTTGATCTTTGTCCTTGTGGTCCTGGTGAAAATGTTCATGAAGGATGCCCCTTATTTTCAATACCGTGAAATGGGGATTGACATCGATCCGGATGCCTTGCTCTTGGCCTGCGGTGAAGAGCTCGTTCCCTCCGGGACCGCGATGCAGTCGCTTCGAAAAGCCGCTTCCGATTGGCGCACCTGGATTTTGACATGCTTATACTTTGTTTCATTCGGCGGTTTTATCGCCTTGACGGTCTGGCTTCCCACCTACTGGGCGGAGCGTTTCGCCATGAGCCTGGTCAAGGCCGGCGGATTGACGGCGCTGTACTCCCTTTCGGCCAGCCTGCTCAGGGTGCTGGGTGGATTTGCATCCGACCGGTTGGGTGGAGAGCGCGTCACGTTGGTGTCCTTCATCATCGTGGGTGTCGGTGCGCTGGCGATGATGCTGGCTGCCGGTTCAACCGGCATGGCCATCACCGGAGAGGTGATTCTCGCGCTGGGAATGGGCTTTGCCAACGCAGCCGTTTTTAAACTGGTTCCCAAATACAGCCCGGCGGCAGTAGGAGGTGCAGCGGGCATCGTCGGGGGGCTCGGGGCGTTCGGCGGCTTCGTGATCCCGCCGTTGATGGGGCTATTCGTTAAGTTCAATGGGGCAGCGGGTTACGCTCAGGGATTCGGCGTGTTTATAGGGCTTTCGATTTTGTCTGTCGTGCTGATTGCCGTCTTGAACCGACAGGCACCGGTGAGTGTCAAGGGCGCGATTTCCAGCACCTGAACATCGGTGCGAGGAGACCATTTATGGGCTTTAAGATAAAGTTTTTGGCAAGGCCAGAGGGAGAAGGCTGTATTTGTAATACGCCGACGACCGATAACGCAGTCCAAAATCTTTATCTTAAAGCCTATAGCAGATTGATGAAACAGGTCACTTATAAGGTGATGGTATGAACGCAGCAAAGCTTGAGCAACAACTGTGCGGCCGTGAGCTGACACAATGTCTTCGCGTGATTGAAAAATTTCACGGCTGGCAAGCACCGGGTCTCGTATTGGGGCTGTTTATGGTGGACCTGGCCCAAGAGTTGATCGGCATCGACACGGAAGCGGACGCGATCGTCGAGACACGCCACTGCCTGCCGGATGCGATTCAACTGTTTACCCCCTGCACGGTGGGCAACGGGTGGATGAAGATTCTCGACTGGGACAAGTTCGCCTTGAGTCTCTATGACCGCAGAGAAAGAAACGGGGTCCGCGTCTGGTTCGATCTGGTCAAAGCCCGACGATTCCCCAAGTTGTATAAATGGTTTATGCGTCTCGTTCCAAAGAAAGAACTCCCTTTGGACGTGCTGTTGGAAACCATTCTGTCAGCCGGACGCGCGGTATTGTCGTCACAGGCCATTTATGTTACCGCTTATTACGAGCGCGTAAAGAAATCGGGAATCAACGTCTGCCCCGTATGTGCCGAAGCATTTGCTTCAGCCCAAGGAGAAACCTGCTGGTCATGCCAGGGAAAAAATTATTATGAATGGAACATCTATTCGAATGCGGCGGCAAAGGGAAAAGGGGCATAATTTTGTGAGGATCGAAACATGTACAAAACCGTCAAAATCGAGGACGCGATCGGGCTGGTTTTGGGTCACGACGTAACGGAAATCCGCAAAGACGTGTTCAAAGGTCGGGCCTTCAAGAAAGGCCACCGTATCGAATCCGCCGATATCTGCCATTTCCAACGCCTGGGGAAAGAGCACATCTTTGTCCTGGAAATAGACGAAAACCACTTGCACGAAAACGATGCCGCAATGGCTATGGCAAAAGCCTTCTGCGGAGCGGGGGTCGGTTTTGAGGGTGAGCCTAAAGAAGGCAAGCTGAATTTAATCGCTCAAAGAAATGGTTTGCTTAAGGTGGCGGTAGACGCTCTGATCGACATCAACCTGCTGGGCGACGTCATGTGCGCCTCCAGGCACTCGAACACCCTCGTAAGGGCGGGGGATGTGGTTGCCGGAACCCGCGCCATCCCCTTGACCATCGCGAAAGCCGTTGTCGATGAAGCCGTCCGAATTGCGGAGTCTCATGAGGGGCTCTTCGAAGTCAAAGCCTTGAGACGGGCACGGACCGGTTTGGTCATCACCGGAAACGAGGTTTTTACCCGCTTGATCGAGGATCGTTTTGAAGAAGTGCTCAGAAAAAAAATCGACCGGATCGGCTCCACGGTGATCGGCGTGGCTTTTACACCCGATAATCCTTCCCGCATTGCTTCTGAAATTCAACGATTGATAACACAAGGTGCCGACCTGATACTGACCACGGGGGGCATGTCTGTCGATCCCGATGATCTGACGCGCGACGGTATTCGTGAAGCCGGTGGAAGCGCCGAATTTTATGGGGCTCCGGTGCTGCCCGGCGCCATGTTCATGATGGCCGACATTCATGGTGTCCCCATTCTGGGGATTCCGGCCTGTGGTTTGTACCATCAAATAACGATTCTGGATTTGATTTTACCCAGGATACTGTCCGGCGAACGGCTCAACCGCAGGGACATCGCGCAAATGGGGCACGGCGGGCTCTGTCTGAATTGTTCAGAATGCCGGTTCCCCCATTGCCCCTTTGGGAAAACGCCGTAGGGTTCAAATGCATTTTTAAGACAATAGCAGTGGGCTAAAACGGAAGAAATCATACTAACAAAGGAGACGAATCATGTTTTGTTATCAATGCGAACAAACCGCCAAGGGCACGGGCTGCACAGTGCTGGGTGTTTGCGGAAAAAAACCCGAAGTGGCCGCGCTTCAAGACCTGCTTATCTATGCGCTCATGGGGCTCTCGCAGGTCGCCGTGGAAGCGCGAAAGATCGGCGTCATTGACAACGACGTCAATGTCTTCACGGTCAAGGCCGCCTTCTCCACTCTGACCAATGTCGATTTTGACCCGGCTCGATTCGTGGATTTAGTCGGCCAGGCCGCTGCCAAGCGGGATGCGTTAAAGATACGGCTCAAGACCGCCGGCGCCGACATACAGTGGCCGGATGGACCGACCACTTTTCAACCCGAATCCCCACTGGATGGTCTGATCCGGCAGGGCGAACAGGTTGGGTTAAAGTCCTACCCCGGTGACAACCCGGACATTTTATCGTTAAAGCACACGGTCCTTTTCGGCATCAAGGGGGTCAGTGCTTACGCGGATCACGCTCAGATTTTGGGGCAGGAAGACGACAGTGTTTATGCCTATGTCCACGAAGGGCTGGCTGCGATTCAAAGAGATGATTTGAATCTGGATGACTGGATCACCCTGACCCTGCGGTGCGGTGAAGCCGCCGTAAAAGCCATGGAGCTTCTCGATGCCGGCAACACCGGCGTTTACGGCCATCCGGTACCGACCACGGTTCCGCTGGGTCACAAAAAGGGCAAGGCGATTCTGGTGTCGGGACATGATTTAAAGGACTTGGAAGAGCTGCTCAAGCAAACCGAAGGCATGGGTATCAACATTTACACCCACGGCGAGATGCTGCCGACCCACGGTTACCCAAAACTGAAGAAATACGCGCATTTTTACGGTCATTACGGTACGGCTTGGCAAAACCAGATCAAAGAGTTCCCGAATTTTCCGGGCGCCATTTTGATGACCACAAACTGCATTCAAAGGCCCAAGAACGACTACATGGACAACATATTCACCAGCGGTATGGTCGGCTGGCCGGAAGTTCCGCACATTTCCGACCTCAATTTCAAGC
>JBAVJU010000374.1:0-1654 GCA_049687935.1 Desulfobacterales bacterium
ATCGTCAACAAGAAAAATACCGCGAAACTTCGGGTTCAGGTGGACATAGAAGGCTATTTGGAGAGCCGAAAAAAGAATCTTATCCGGCAGGCAGAAAGCCTGGCCAACAAATGCAAACATATCCGCCGCCCGATTACCGTCGGACGCATGAATGCGCACGACCGCCGGATTGTTCATCTGGCATTGAAAGATGACACAAGCGTCAAGACCCGCAGCATAGGAGACGGCTTTTTACGGAAACTCGTCATATATCCCAACAATACCTCGACCAGAAGGCGGCCCTCATAAACGTCGATTCGCCCACCGAAGCATGAAAAAAGCCACAATCGCTGCGGCCGCCACGCCGCCCGGAACCGGAGGGGTTGGCATTATAAAAATTTCCGGTTCCGAAGCGCTGAAAATAGCCGCAACCCTTTTTCGATCCGGCAAGAACAATAACAAGCCCAGTAGGGTTGACCGCAGCGACCGCTTGCCGATCAACTTTCAGTCCCACCGACTTTACTACGGCCATATTGTCGATCCGGAAACGGAAGACCTTGTCGATGAAGTATTGTTGGCCGTGATGCGGGCGCCTCGGTCCTACACCAGGGAGGATGTCGTTGAAATACAGGCCCATGCCGGTGCGGCGGTGCTGCGCGTCATCCTGGCACTGGTTTTACGTCAGGGAGCGCGGATGGCCGAGCCCGGCGAATTTACGCAGCGGGCCTTCCTGAACGGCAGAATTGATTTGACTCAAGCCGAGGCCGTCATCGACATTATAAACGCCAAGGCAGAGACCGCGCTTAAAATTGCGAATAATCAGGTCTCCGGATACCTCAAACTGGCCGTGGAAAACATTCGCCGCATTCTTTTAGACGTGCTGGTCCAAATCGAAGCGGCCATCGACTTTCCCGAAGATGTTTCCGAAATTCTCTCATCGGCCGGACTGGAGACCAAGCTACGCCGAGAGATCGCTGTGCCCATTGTTGATCTTATGCGTCATTACAGGGAAGGATGCATTTATCGGGACGGATTGAAACTGGCTATTGTCGGACGACCCAATGTTGGAAAATCGAGTCTGTTGAACTGTCTGCTGAAAAAGGAAAGGGCCATTGTCAACGCACTCCCGGGTACGACACGGGATCTCATCGAGGACAGTTTCCAAGTGCAGGGTGTTCCGGTGACGATTACCGATACGGCCGGGCTGCACGAAACCGAGGATCCGGTCGAAAAAATCGGCATCCAAAAAGCCAGAGAGTGCCTGGAAAAGGCCGATTTAATTCTCCAGGTGATCGATGGGTCCGAAGCGCTGACAGTCGATGACCATGAAATTTTTAAATCTTGTTGCGGAAAACCCGTTATTGTCGTCGTCAACAAAATCGACCTGGTTATCGGCCGGAAAACCGCCGCAACGATAGTGCCGGTTAATTGGGTTGCGGAACCGGTTGTTGAAGTTTCAGCACTTTACGGCGACGGAATTGACTGTTTGGAAGGGCGCATTGCCGATTCCGTTGCTTTTAAACCACAGGATGTTCGACACGATACCGTCATGCCAAATCTCAGGCACCAAAAGGCTCTCGAAAAATGTCATCAAAATGTATTGAGTGCCATTAACGCTCTTCAGGAACACAGAACGATTGAACTGGTGGCGCTGGACATCCGAGAGGCCGTCGGC
>JBAVJU010000375.1:0-15162 GCA_049687935.1 Desulfobacterales bacterium
CTGCCGGATCTTACGGGCATACACATACGGCAGGCAGGCACCGACCAGAACCCGATTCGTCCGGCGGCTTTCCACCCGTTCGACCAGATCATTCCATCCCTCGGCCGTACAGGTTCTGTCGATGACCTCCACCCCCCACCACCAGTGGATCGGCGGCCACCTTCCGCCTCAGTTCGTCCACCACGGAGGCTTCCGCCAGGGTCCCGCCGCAGGAGCAGATGATCACCAGGATGCTGGGCACCTCCCGCGAAACGTCTCTAAACTCCTTCTCGGCTTCCGGCTCGGGGGCCAGCCCGCCGCCGGCGCCGTGAATGGTCCGCGAGGCCGAAAGCGCGGCGGCGGACGCCTGAGTGACCGATTCTCCGATGTCCTTCAACCCTGAAAAAGATCCTCCCAGCAGAACCCCGTCGCGCGTCGTCCGCGTGAGGGAAAACGGCACCGTCTGGCCAAAGCCCCAACGGTTTAACGGGATGTCGAGCATTTCGGCCAATGTCGCCGAACCGGCCGCCGGTCGCTGCCCGACGGCCAGGACCACCATGTCCTGACGGGATTCATGCAGAAGGCCGCCGGTGTCGACATATCGAATGATCAGATCGCCGCTGCCGTCGTCGTGCATCACCGAATGAACGCGTCCCCTTTCGAAACGGACACCACACTGGGTCTGCGCCCGATCGCGATAGCGCTGGAACGGTTTTCCGAAGGTGCGCATATCCATGTAAAAAATGGTTGTTTCGAGGGCGCCGCCGGTTTTTTCCCTCGCCACCACGGCTTCCTTGATGGCGACCATGCAGCAGACATTCGAGCAGAAATCGGCATCGGACTGCAAATCCCGCGAGCCGACACATTGCACCCAGGCCACCTTCCGAACCGGCCGATCATCCCCGGGTCGCACCAGGCGGCCGCCGCTGGGACCGGTGCCGCTGAAGATCCTTTCGAACTCCAGACTGGTGACGACCCCCGGCAGTATCCCGTAGCCGAAGGTGTTTTTACCTTGGATCGGATCGTAATAAGAAGTCCCGCCGCAGAGCACCAGGGCTCCGACGTTCAACCGGCGGCCCAAGGCGGCCTCCAGGTCCTCGTAGATGCGCAGGACCATGGGAATCAGCTTATCGGGGTCGAAGGGCTTGACCAGGTAATCGAGGGCACCGGTTTTCATGGCCTCGACCGCGGTTTCGACCGTGGCATAGGCCGTCATCATGACCACACACAGATCGGGACAGGATTCTTTGGCTTTTTGCAGAACCTCGACCCCGTCCATGCCGGGCATCTTGATATCGGTCAGCATGAGGTGATAGGGACCTTCGGCCAACCGTTTCAGCGCATCAGGCCCGGATTCAGCCATATCGACGGAAAACCCCTCTTCTTCGAGCCACTCCTTCAAGGAGTCACGTACAATCAGTTCATCGTCCACCACCAGAATGCGGAATTTCTTGCGTTCCTGCTCGGAAATCCGGATGGCGCCGGTCGGGCACACTTTTTCGCAGGCGCCGCAGCGGCTACAAACACTGAAGTCGATCACATACGGATTCGGTATGGCATGGGGCACCGGAAGGTAGATGGCCTTACGGCTGACCATCCCGGAGTTGAAAGCATCCGGGACCGTCACCGGACAAACCGACGCGCAGTCACCGCACCCGATGCACAGCGCCGGATCGACCCAACTCGGTTTCTGGCGCAGCGTCACGTCGAAATTGCCGGCTTCGCCCGCGACGGATATCAGCTCGGTGGACAGCAGAATATCGATGTTCTCGTGAAACAATCCCTTGCGGAGGCAGTACTGGGAAGACGCGTCGCGATCGACCAAAGGCAGCATCTTGCACATGCCGCAGTGATCCGTGGGAAACTGATAGTCCAGCTGACTGAGAATCCCGCCCAGATGCGGTGCGCGGTCGATTAGGGTGACCCCGTATCCTGTTTCGGCCAGATCGAGTGCCGCGCGAATGCCACTTATGCCGGCACCGACGACCAAAGCGCTTCCGATTTTCCTTATCATAATACCTCCAGGGGGGCCTACGGCCCGGTTGAGCCGGTTTAGCCCGTTTGCCCGTTGAGCCCGTTATTTCTGTTGCGTCCGCTTGATCTGCCGCTGGCTTAACGTAATAACCCTTCTGAATCTGATATTTGTACACCTTTAACCGGCTAAACCGGCTTAACGGGCTAACTGGCCCAACCTATCTATCTAATCCCAACCACCTCGTTGAATTCGTTCTCCCTGAACTCGGACAACGGCGGTTTCTCGTCGACACTGCGGCCCGCCACGTAATCGAATGCCTGCTGGGTGCTTTGGGCAACCGTCCGAAAGAGTTCCATCACCGGAATGTCGTTGGGACAGGCGTTGGAACACTGGCCACAACCCACGCAGGCCGTGCTCATGTGCGCCAGGCGGGTGAGGTGATAAAAAACCGTGTCGGTCGGCATTTTTATCATCCCTTTGCGCCGGGCCCACTGCAGATACTGGATCGGTTCGTGGTTGAACACATCGGTAACGAAGACGCATTCCTTGCAGTAGCACACGGGGCAGGCCACCCGGCAGTTGTAGCAATTAACGCAGCCGGCCAGATACGTGGTCAGCCGCTCCAGGTCTTGCACGGCTTGACCGGTCGCGCTGAACATTTCGTCGCGATAGGCGCTGCGCCGGGCCACAAGGTCGGCAATGACCTGTTCGCGGTTTTTCTCGGTTGGAGCCGACGGTAAATCCAGTCGACTCAACAGGTTGCTCCCTTTTTCACTCTGGGACTGCAGCAAGAGGTGGTCGTCGACATCCACGCCCAGCAGTCCGATAACGACATCGGCACCATCGGCCACCGGATATTCGCAGGCCCGGCAGGCCGGGGCGATATCGATTCCTTCTTCCGTCCCGGTTTTGCCGGCCAGCGCACTACGGCAGAAATCGAGACTTGTCAGCGGGCTGTCGCCCCCGGCAAGTCTGAGATAGTCCGCATTGCGAAAGGCTCCCAGACAGTCGATGCTCAGAATGATCAGCTCCTCCAGATGTCCCTGTTTCAATTTGACCAGTTCGATGAACGCGCGGATTTCGCAGGGTCGCAGGACCACCACAATTGTTCCGCCGACCGGTTTGCGCGAGAGTTTCGACACCACCTTGGCGGCGTTCATCGGGTAGGCCGGCGCCAGCGGATCGATTCCGTCCAGTCGGTCCGGATCCGTGATCAGCATCGGCATCACCATCTGCTTCATGGGCAATCGGCTGGGAACAAGCAGCGCTTTGACGTCGTCTATCCGCAAAATCGATCCAAGCAATTGCCTCAAGGCCTCCAATATGTCCTGATCTTTCACTTCGATCTTCGCTGAAGCCATTATTTTTTTCCTTTTGCTTTTCATTAAATTTAATTTTATGCCGTTTAGCACGGCATAAAATTAAATTACCATCTTAAGTTTTGCCTGGGTCGGCCCGAGCGTTTTCACCTGGGCCACCAGTTCGCGCATGGTTTCGGCAAACTGAATGCCGTCGCTGGCACCGATCCAGGTCAGCCTGAGCCGTTCGGGTTCGAAGCCGAACCGGGGCAGAATCTCCTTCAGCAGTTTGATCCGGCGCCGGGCTTTGAAGTTGCCGTTGATGTAATGACAATCCCCGGGATGGCACCCGCTCACCAACACGCCGTCGGCCCCCTCCAGCAGCGCCTTGATGATGTACTGCGGGTCGACCATACCGGTGCACATCACCCGGATCATCCGGACGTTTTGGGGGTAGGCCTGGCGGGACGTGCCGGCCAGATCTGCAGCCGTGTAAGTGCACCAGTTGCACACAAAAGCGATAATGGTTGGCTCGAAATCTGTCATGGAAAGCTCCTTTTTTTCTGGGCGGCCAATTGGCAACGACCAAACAGACCCGCCTGACCTAACCGACTCAACTGACCTAACCGACCTAACTGACTCAACTGACCTAACTGACCCCCCTCATTGCCCCACCTTTGCGATGGCATCCATGATGCCGTCGATCTCCGCAAAGATCTGCTCGCTCTTGAAGTGTCGACTGCGGGCGGCACCGCTCGGGCAAAACCCGGAGCAACTCCCGCATCCCTTGCACACCGCCGGATTCACTTCGGACACCCCCGTGCGCTCGTTGAATTCGATCGCACCGTACGGGCAGAGACCGATGCAGACCTGGCAGCCGATACAGATATCCGGATCGATCCAGGAAATGGTGGGCGGCACTTCGACCTTTCCGAGCGTTGCCAGGGACAAGGCCTTGCCGGCCGCGCCCGAGGCCTGGGAAACCGTATCGGGAATATCCATCGGCTTTTGACAGCATCCGGCCAGGAAAACCCCGTCGGTAGCCGTGTTGAGGGGACCCAGCTTGGGGTGCTCTTCAAGGAAAAATCCATCGGCGCCTTGGTTGACCCCGAAAAGGCGCCCCACTTGGCCGGCGTCGCGCCGCGCCTCTATGGCGGTGCAAAGGACCACCATGTCGACCGGCACCCGCAGCCGGCGGCCCAGCAAGGTGTCTTCGCCGATGGCGATCAATTTGCCCTGCTCTTCGGGTCGCATGGCCTGGTCGGTTATCTCGGCCACTTTGCCCCGAATGAAAATCGTGCCCTCTTCCTGGCAGCGGCGATAGAACTCCTCATAGCCTTTGCCGAAACAGCGCATGTCGATGTAAAAATCGTAGACTTTGGTGTCGTGACCGACTTTTTCCTTGATTAAGTGAGTGTACTTCAACGCGTACATGCAGCACACCCGGGAACAGTATTCGTGGTAGTTCACGTCCCGGCTGCCGATACAGTGCAGCAGGGCCACACTCCGGGGCGAGCGTGTCAGTGCCCCGTTTTCGTCGCGAATCAGTATTTTCCCTCCGGTGGGACCGGTGGCGTTGCTCAGGCGCTCGAACTCCAGGGCCGTGAAGACATTCGGATAGACGCCGTAACCAAAGGGTTTCATCGGCGTCGGATCCAGAGTATCGTATCCGGTGGCCAGGATGATGCTGCCCACTTTGACCTGAATCTCCTGTTCCGTCATGCCGTGATCAATCGCCACCGCCTCGCAGGCACGCACACACTCCATACACTCGCAGCAGACACCGCAGTTCAGGCAGCGCCGGGCTTCACGACGGGCGTCGGCTTCCGTGAAGCTGCGATCGACCTCGGCAAAAGAAGTCATCCTTTCCGCGGCTCCTAAATGACGGGATTGCACCCTCATTTCCGGGCCAATGTTTCGGGGGATGTCCGCCCAATCGGTGCCGGGCGGCGGCCGCATCTCCATCTCGGCGGCATAGGCGTCCAGGTTCTCCCCGTTGATGAAGCGCTCGATTGCCGCAACCGCCTTGTGGCCGGCCGCCACCGCCTCGATCACCGAGGCCGGACCTGAAACCGAATCGCCGGCCGCAAATACATACGGAATCGAGGTTTGCATGGTGTGCGGATGAACCCGGATCGTGCTGCGCCGTGTGGCATCGGGCCCGGACCCGTCTGCCGCCCAGTTGAGATCAATCCGCTGGCCGATGGCCGGCAGGACCGCATCGCACGCCACCACAAATTCGGAGCCCTTGACCGGCACAGGACGGCGTCGTCCGCTGGCATCCGGCGGGCCCAGCTCGGTGCGAATGCACTCGAACCCGGTCACACGGCCGTCCTTCCCGACAATCCGCGCCGGAGCGGTCAGGTAATGAATTTGTACGCCTTCGGCCAGAGCGTCCGCGATCTCTTCCGCGTAAGCCGGCATCTCTTCACGGCTGCGCCGATAAACGATACTCACCGATTCACTCCCCAGACGCCTGGCAACCCGGGCCGCATCGACCGCCACATTGCCGCCGCCGACGACCACGACCCTGTCGCCGGGACGCCGACGGGATCCCAAGTTGACCTCCCGTAAAAATTCAACCGCATTGATCACCCCGCCAAATTCGTCTTCCCCCGCAATGCCGGTACCGAGGCCGAGATGGGCGCCGATGGCCAAAAAGACGGCGTCAAACCCCTGTTGCTCGAGATCCGGCAAGGTGAAATCACGTCCGAGCCGTTTTCCGGTTTGAACCGCTATTCCGTGGCGCAGGAGGTGTCCGATCTCACGGTCCAGAATGTCGGGAGGCAGGCGATAGTCCGGTATCCCAACCCGGAGCATGCCGCCCAACACCTCAAGTGCCTCGAAAACGGTAATTTGGTACCCCTTCAACCTCAGGTAATACGCCACTGTTAATCCAGCCGGGCCGGAACCGACCACCGCGATCTTTTCCTTTCGTTCAGTGATATCCGGCAGCGGCAGTTCGGACAGGTCGACCTGGTCCGCGGCAAAGCGCTTCAGGTTCCGGATGGCGACCGCCGTGTCGATCTCCGACCGCCGGCACTGGGTCTCACAAGGATGCGGACACACCCGCCCGAGAACGCCGGGCAGCGGCAGCCGCTCCATGATCAGCTGCACGGCTTCCCTGTATTTGCCCTGGCCGATCAGTTGGACGTACCCTTGAACGTTGATACCGGCCGGACAGGTCGTCACACAGGGCGCGCGGTCTTTTTTTTCGATATTGAAGGTAATCGGAATGGCCTGAGGAAAAGCCCTCCCGATGGCTTTACGCTCTCCCAGCCCGACATCCCATTCATTTGAAAGGGAGACCGGGCAGACTTTGGCGCACTCACCACAACCGGTGCAGATGCCCTCCTTGACATAGCGCGGTTTTCTGCCGATGGTGACCGTGTAGTTGCCGATGTAACCGGATACATCTTTGACCTCGCTGTAGGACAGCAGCTCGATGTTCGCATTCTGAGCCACCTCGACCATTTTGGGCGTACCGATGCAAGCGGCGCAGTCGAGGGTGGGGAAGGTCTTGTCGAACTGGAGCATGTGGCCGCCGATGGTGGTCCCTTTTTCCACCAGATACACCTTGTGCCCGGAATTGCCGATATCGATCGCGGCCTGCATTCCGGCAATCCCCCCGCCGACGACCAGCATGTCGGGGTACACGTCGGCCTCACGGGTTTCGAGGCTTTCGTGATAGTTCACCCGGTTGATGGCCGCGGCCACAAGACTCTTGGACTTGGCGGTGGCGTCGTCTTCGTTTTCGGTTACCCAGGATACCTGTTCCCGGACGGAGGCCATCTGAAAATAATAGGGATTCAAGCCGGCCCGCTGGCAGGCCGCCATGAACGTTTTGGCGTGCAACCGCGGCGAACAGGATGCCACCACCACCCGGTTGAGGCCAAAGTCGTGGATGTCTTTTTCGATCATGGCCTGTCCCGGATCGGAGCACATGAATTTGTAATCGCGTGCCACGACGACATGTTGCAATTCGCGCGCGAATGCGGCCACTTCCTCGACCCGCACCTTGTAAGCGATGTTGATCCCGCAATGGCAAATGTAGAAACCAATTTTTACAGACATGGAAAACCCCTTCCGTGTAGAATTTCCCGACTGAAGAGAGGGTCTCTTCCTCGGGCAGCAGCGGCTGTCGGCAAGGATCGGCCGCCTGAAAACGCCTTCCTCCGATGGCTGTCAGTTCGAAACCCGAACCGCACTAAACTTCCTCCTCGACGGTTTGCGACTTAAAAAACCCTGTAAGAGTCTGCACCACCTGCAGCAGTTCTTCAGCTTCGGGAGGTTTCAGGATAAAGGCTTCCGGCTCGGGCAGGGCGCCGCCAACGGGAAACTTTTTCAAGCGTTGAAAATAAAAAAAGGTCTTCCGATCGAGCGAGGAAAGCATGATGACCGGAATGGCCTTCAATTTTTCATCCGTTTTGAGAATACGGTACAGCAGGGATTGACGGTCCCGGTAGTGCATCATGTTCAAGATAATAAGGTCCGGAATCTCAGCGATAATCTCGCTCAACTCCGCCGTTCCACTCTCCGCGATGACGGGGTCAAAACCGGAGGTGTGCAGTAGATTGGATAAAAAAATCTGCATCTCCGGCTCGTCGTCGACGACAAGAATCTTTATTTTCTCCGTCTCCAGGGACAATTGACACCTCTGCACCATCGATAGGGATGGAAAACCCCGCAAGTTGCGACTCTATCGCCCGACAAAGCACATTCTGTGCCATTCCGGGCGCACATATATTTATGTGATAGGATACCAATTGGTTGCGACCATAAAAACCCAATCGAACCGCAGCAACGCCTCCCCTTAAACGCTGCACCGAATGCAACACCTTTTTTGGCCTCAACGAATCAAAACGCTGAACAACGCCTATCGAACCGCTTTGCAGCACCGTTGCGCAACACATGTTGCGAGGCCAATGTTGCCGATTGACGATTAAATTTCGGTAGAAATCGGACCGCGAAGGTCCTCGTGTTTGATTGGCTTGACGCGCAGTTTTTTCTCTTTTATAAACGCAATTAAAGGACCCATGACTTAGGCCTCACCGAACGCTGTCTCTCGTATTCCGTTTTGGTCTATGATTGATGCAGTGCTTTTAGATGCCGCGTCTGCTCCTGGTCTCGACACGCTGTATGTGCGACTGCGCTCCTCCGCTCGACAGGTTTTTTCATCGATGACCGCTCCAACCTAAGTGTTTTGAATGTTGGGAGGGTGCCGGATGAATTCGGTAACGGCCGATCAACTGCCCCGTAAACTGCCCCTGAAACTGGCCATTGTCGGTGGGGGACGGGCCTGCAAATTTTTCCTTGAATCCGCGATGAAAGATTTTTTCCCGCTGTTGGATATCCAGGTGGTGGGGGTCTGTGATATCGACCCCAATGCGGAAGGCCTCTTGCTGGCCCGTGAAGTGGGCATTTTCACGACGGACGACTTTCGGGAGTTATTCAAGATAAAGGATCTGGAAGGCATCGTCGAACTGACGAACAACGAGGACGTCTTTCTGGAACTCATAAAGTTACGGCCCAAGGGCGTGGGGGTGCTGGAGCACGACACCGGCAAGTTGATCAGAAACCTTTTCATCCTGAGCCAGCGGTTGAAGTCGGCGGAAAAACAGGTCATCCTCGAAAAGATGTCGTCCGATTTTCTGATTCAGCAAAGCGATGCCGCCATCGTCGTGCTGAACACGGATTACACCATTGCCGAAGCCAACGAGGCGTATTTGAAAATCGTGAACAAATCCAAGGCCGAAGTCGTCGGGACCCCCTGCTATCAGACCTATTACGGATTGAACGCCCCGTGCTCCGCCGCCAGACCGGAACTGCCGTGTCCCATGCTCGAAACGCTCAGAACCGGCAGGTCCGCCCATGTCATCCATGAATTTCCGAAGCCTGTCGATCGGCCGACTTACGGCAACATCGTGACCTATCCCCTCAAGGATCAGGACGGCCGGATATTGCGGATCATTGAAATCTGGCGGGATATCACCGAAAAAATCACCAACGGGTGGAACAAACGGGTGGCGGAACTGAAAGCCGACCTCAATAAAATGGTGCAGGAAGATCGGATGATTTCCCTCGGAAAGCTCGTGGCCAGCTGCGTCCACGAAATCAATAATCCGCTGCAAGGGCTGCTGACTTTCAGTCACATCATGCAGGAAATGTTGGAAAAAAACCGATTGAACCGCGAGGACATTCAAAATGGTCGGCATTTTATGACGCTCATGGCGACCGAATTGGAGCGCTGTGGAAAAATCGTGTCCGGCCTTCTGTCCTTTTCCCGTGAAGCTCCCTTGGAATACAAAGAAATTGATCTCAACGATATCCTCAAATCCGTCATCTCGTTGACCCGCCACAAGATCGCGCTTCAGAACATTCGCCTCAACATCGAGTTGTCCGAGCCCCCCTTGCATATCACGGGTGACACCAATCGCTTGCAGCAAGGTCTGCTCAATTTGATCTTCAATGCCGTCGAGGCCATGCCGGAAGGCGGAGACCTCTTCGTGCGTTCCCGGTTGGACTCGAACCGGCAGTGCTGTGAAATCACTGTCAAAGACACCGGGTGCGGAATTCCCAAAGCGGATCTCGACCACATCTACGATCCTTTCTTCACGACCAAACCCGAAGGAGAGGGCACCGGCTTGGGATTGTCGATCGTTTACGGCGTTGTCAAGAATCACAAAGGCCAAATTGCCGTCAAAAGCAAAGTGGGCGAAGGGACGGCCTTTATTTTGACTTTTCCGATGATCTGAATCTCTGCAGGATGGGTCAACAGGCCGCCGAATCAATCCGCCTTTCACAAACGTCCAGGCCCGACCAACGGAGGCTCCCATGGATGAAAAAATGCGTATTATGATCGTTGATGACGAAATGATCGTCCGGGAATCCTTTTATCACTGGTTTAAGAAGTCCGGGCATCTGGTTGAAACCGCCGCCTCCGGTTTCGAAGCGCTGGAAAAACTGAACGAGACCGCATTCGATCTTTTATTCGTCGACATCAAAATGCCCGGCATGGACGGACTCGAGCTGCTTGAAAAAATAAAAGCGGACTATCCTGAAACCATGGTGATCATCATCACCGCTTACGGTTCGATTGAATCGGCCGTAAAGGCCATGAAGACCGGCGCCAGCGATTATCTTCTCAAGCCGTTCAAACCGGAGCAGCTTTCGCTGGCACTGGAAAAAATAGCCCAGCAAAAAAAGCTGACGGCGGAGTACAATTACCTCAAGGGCTGCCTGGAGAAGATGACCCGGTTTGACAATATTATCGGGCAATCCGAAGCGATGAAAAAGGTCTTCGAACTGATCCCGGAAATAGCGGAAAGCGACGCCTCTATTTTACTCACCGGCGAAACCGGAACGGGAAAAGAGCTGGTCGCCAAGGCCATCCATGCCAAAAGCCGTCGCTCTCAGAAACCGTTTATCGCCATCAACTGCGGCGCCATACCCGATTCCTTGCTGGAGAGTGAACTCTTCGGTCACCAGAAGGGTGTGTTTACCGGAGCCACCCACGCCCGCAAAGGATTTTTGGAAGTCGTTTCGGGCGGCACGCTGTTTCTAGACGAGATTGGTGATATCAGCCCCAAAATGCAAATCGACCTGCTGCGCGTATTGGAGGACAAAACCATTACCCGTCTCGGCAGCCGGGACCCCACAGCGGTTGAGTTTCGCCTGATATCCGCAACCCGACAGAACCTTGAAGAAGAGGCCAGGACCGGCCGTTTTCGCGAAGACTTCTTCTATCGCATCAACGTCATTCACATTCATATCCCCCCGTTGCGGGAAAGAAAATCGGACATACCGTTGCTGCTGCAGCATTTCCTCAAGAAGTACAGTCAGGAAACCGCCAAACGCGTCGATCGGGTTTCTGCCGATACGCTGGAACTTTTAAAGGGCTACACGTGGCCCGGCAACGTCAGGGAACTCGAAAACGCGGTCGAACGGGCAGTGGTTCTTTCCCGCTCCCGCACCCTCAGGGCGGACGATTTTGCCTTCCTGCAATCCAAACCCAACGTCTCCAAAAGGGAACCGACGTTGAAAGAAATCGAAAATAATTATATCGCCCGGGTCCTGGAGGAAAACAGCTGGAATGTCACCAAAGCCTCCGGCATACTGGGGATCAACCGGGTCACCCTGCACAAGAAAATGAAACGGTTGGGGTTGAAACGCGAGGCGCCGGCGGTCGCGACAAACGGGTGATTCGATGCCTTCGGGAAACCAAACCATAGGAGTATGCGCGCTCGGAGATGGCGTTGAACTTCCTGTAAAAGTCGTCGCCGCGCACGTCTCCGGTTACCTGAAGCTCACCCCAAAAATACTGTCCCCCCTTGCCCACCCGGTGTATGCCTTTTCGGAAAACCGGTTGCAGTACGATGCCGGTGCCGTTCTGCGGCACCTTGAAAACAGAAGATTTGACGACTGCCGGAAAGTCATCGCGGTCCTGAATGTCGATCTTTTCATTCCGATCTTCACCCACGTCTATGGCGAAGCCCGACAGAATGGAAAAATCGCGCTTGTTTCCACGTTCAGGTTGTCGGAAAAAAGCGACGGCTCTTCCCCCAGACCGGCGGAGATCCTTGAACGGACGGCCAAGGTGGCTCTGCATGAACTGGGGCACCTCTTTAATATGGAACATTGTCACGACACCAGATGCCTCATGCACTTCTCCGGCAATCTCGCGGAGCTGGACGACACCCCTCTTGACTACTGCAGGTATTGCGCCACCTATTTTCGGGACGTCCTCCGTCGGCCTTAATTCGGCCTTGCAATAGTCATCAGACAGTCCGTTCCGTCCTGAGAAAACACTTTACCAGTCTATCCCAACTGATGTCTACGCCGCTCCCGAACAGATCATCGACCGGTTGACCACCGGTGGCGGCCAGCTTTTCGTAATCGGTCCCCAGAAGCTCGAGCAGCATGCCTATTTCCCTTTCCATCCAGTGCTCGCTCTCTTCTCCGAAATAGAGTCCCTTGAGACTTTGTTTCGGTGCTTTGGGTTCAAGGATCATCAACCACCCTTCCCGGTAGGGATCCAGGCGAATAATCTCCGGATGCTCTTTCACCCGATGGTTGACGGCCAGAACGGTCCCGGAAGCCGGCGCGAGAACCGCAGCATGGTGGCCGAACCGTCCGAAGGTCCAACCGACCTCATGCTGCTGAAGCACTTCTCCGAGAGGCGGCAGGTCAATTGCCTCGGGCACGCCGAACAGCCGCACGGCAAAATCGTCGAATCCGATGCGCACTCGTCCGCCGTGTTCGAAGCGCAGCCAGTTGTGCCCAAGGTGGTAGTAATAGCCGTTGGCCATCCGGAAACCGGAAACCAAATGGTAACCGGGCACCCCGGGGACTTCGGACACATCCATGTCGTCCAGCAGTTGATCGAAGGTGCAGTGATAGCATTCGTAGTTCAGCGTGCAGAGTTTCGGGGCCTCCACGCGACCGGTCAATGCATGGCGACACGGGCGTGACGAGCCGTGATATCGCTCCTGAAGATAGCGCACCCAACGGGGAGCGATTTTCTTTGAATCCTCGTTGTCATCCATCTCCATCGCCTTGCGCATGCCCGCGTCGAAAGGGCAGTTGTTGCAGTCGTAAGCGTGGTCGCAGAGCCGGTAGTTGATCACACCGGCCTTCATCCAGATGCATTCGTTTTCCAGCACTTGAAACCCCTCGATTCGGCGCGGCCTCGAAAGGGGTGTCTTGGCAGTTTTTAAAATGGTTCGCTTTTTCATCGTCATCCATCCTTTCTATTGTCTGATTCGGTATCATCGAGCCATTGGTCGAAGGCACACCGCGCGCAGTCGTGCTGCCGCAGGCACAGTTTGGGCATCTCGATGGTACCGTCAAGAACATGGCAACAAAGCCTCGCATCGCGGGCAAAAGATGTTCCCCTCTTTCTGAAGGTCGCCTCCATTGTCATCACCTCCTTACGGGTTGAATCAATCTGCCATGGGTTGTCGACCGCATGGCTTAACTGTTTCTATTGCAACCGGGATGCCAGACGCAGCAGTAAAACTCACAACTTTTTGGAATCATTATCAATAGGAAAAAAGAGAGATGGAAGAGAAGAAGTGGCCGCCCGGAAACCGGTGTTCTGGGCGATGCTATTGGCTACACCGAACAAGGTGGATCGGGGGTCATATAAAAATAATACATTGATTTTAGGTAGTTAAATGTGTTGCCAATGGCGACACCCGATGGGATGAAAATTTACAGGGTTGCGGGGGTCTGTTGCGCGGACCGCAGCACGGTTTCTCGGGAAGTCTCTTAAAAAGGCGTCTTGCGGTCTCAGGCAGGACGAAGATCAAATTTTTTAATCTTGCGCCACAGGGTCGTGCGGTCGATGCTCAGATCGCGAGCGGCTTTACTGCGGTTCCAACCGTGTTTCCTGAGCACCGCCAGGAGGTGCTCCCGCTCACTCAGGTTCGCCGCTTCTTCAGCCGAAGAATCCGGCAGCCGATCTTTCAACAAATTGGGCCTGCGATACCGGAGGTAATCGGGCAGGTGTCCAGGCTCGATGGGCTCCTCGCGGCAGATGATCAGGGCGTGTTCGAGGATATTTTCGAGCTCCCGAACGTTGCCTGGATAGGAGTAGTTGAGCAGAATCTGCATGGCGTCTTCGGAGATGCCCACATGGCGGTTATCCCGGATGGCGGCCATTTTTCGCAGAATATGGTGGATCAGCAAGGGCAGGTCGTTGCTGCGGTCTTTGAGATCCGGCATTTCGATTCGAAACACATTGAGTCGATAAAAGAGATCCTCACGAAACAGTCTCTCGGCGACCAGCGCCTCGAGGTTCCGGTTGGACGCCGAGATGATCCGCACATCGACCTTATGGGTATGGCGGCTGCCGAGCGGGTAAAATTCTCTGTCCTCCAGTACCCGCAGCAGTTTGGCCTGAAGCGCCAGCGGCAGGTCGCCGATTTCGTCCAGGAAAATCGTCCCGCCGTCGGCTTCATTGAATCGCCCGGGCTTGTCCCGCTCCGCACCGGTGAAGGCCCCTTTCACATAGCCGAACATCTCCGATTCGAGCAGGTTGTCGGGGATGGCGGCGCAGTTCACCTTCACAAACGGTTTGAGAGCACGCCGACTGACGGAATGAATGACCTTTGCGAGAAGATCCTTGCCGGTACCGGTAGACCCCTCGATGAGAATGGTGGCATCCGTAGCCGCCACCACGCCGACGGTCTCGAAGATTCGCTGCATGGCCGGGTCTTTTCCGATCATGTCCTGGAAAGTATAGCGCTCCCTGATGGCTTGATCGAGTTGCCTGACGAGCGTAAGATCGTGGAATGTTGCCAGTCCGCCGATGATGGTTCCCTTCTCATTTCGCAGTGCCAGGTAGTTGGCCCGGATCGGAATCGTCTCGCCGTTTTTGGTGGTCATCCTCCCGTGCCGGCTGCTGCGGCTGGAACCGCTGGCGATCGACTCCTTCAACAGGCACTCATCCTGAGCGGCCGCCCCTTCGAATACAGCCGTGCACGGATTTCCGATGACCTGCCGCCGGTCGAAACCAGAGATTTTCTCGGCCTCGCGGTTGAAAAAGGTGATATAGCCGCCACGATTGACGGTGAAAATACCGACATCCAGATTGTCCAGTATGAGTTTCAGGCTGCGTTCTTCATAATGAATCCGGTTGACCAGATCGGCGATTGGGGTGTGGTCCTGTAGAATCGTCAGACACCCGACGATATTGCGCTGTTCATCATAGATGGGGGTTGCCAGCCGGGTCAGAAGGCGTTTGGTTTGATCTTCGTTTAATATCTCCACATCGGGTTCATCGGTGGTCGAATCGCCGTTTCGTCTGAGCAGGCACTGCACCATGCACGGAACGCCGGTAAACACTTCCCGACAATCCTGCCCCATGACCTCGTTCTCGCGAAGGCCCATCAACGCCTGGGCGCTGTA
>JBAVJU010000376.1:0-1759 GCA_049687935.1 Desulfobacterales bacterium
CTATTCCTGCACCGCCTTGTGGCTCAGGCGGATTTTGCCGTCCCGACTGATTTCAAGGACCTTGACTTTTAGCTTCTGGCCTTCCTTGACGACATCGGAGACGTTTGTGACCCGATGGTTGGCCAACTGCGAAATATGGACCAGGCCGTCCGTACCGGGTGATATCTGAACGAAGGCACCGAAATCGGTAATTTTAACCACCGTACCCTCATAGATCGCTCCGATCTCGGGATCCATGGTGATGGCCTCGACCATTTTCTTGGCTTTTTCACCTTCTTCCGATGAAAAGGCGGCAATTTTGACGATACCAGAGTCATCGATCTCGATCCGGGTATTGGTCTCACTCTGAATCGCCCGCACGGTTTTGCCACCCGGACCGATGATTTCGCGGATTTTATCCGGGTTGATTTTGATCGTCAGCACTTTCGGTGCATAGGGGGAGATTTCCTTGCGCGCCTCCCGGATGGTTTCGAGCATTTTACCGAGGATGTGCAGGCGACCGACCCGCGCCTGCTCGAGGGCTTTCTGCATGATGTCCCGTGACAGTTCACGAATCTTGATGTCCATTTGAACGGCGGTGATACCGTCTTTCGTTCCGGCCACCTTGAAGTCCATGTCGCCGGTGTGGTCTTCATCGCCGAGAATATCGGAGAGCACCGCCACCTTGTCTTCACCCTTTACGAGTCCCATGGCGATGCCCGCCACCGGGGCTTTGATGGGGACGCCGCCGTCCATCATGGCCAGAGTGCCGGCGCAGACGGTTCCCATGGAGGATGAGCCGTTTGATTCGAGCACCTCGGAGACAATACGGATCGTGTAGTCGAAATCTTCCTTGTCCGGCAGGACTTTTTCGAGGGCCCGGGTTGACAGTCCGCCGTGTCCGATGTCCCGCCGCGAGGGGCCGCCGAGGCGCCGGGCTTCTCCGACCGAAAACGGCGGGAAATTGTAGTGAAGCATGAACGGTCTGAATTCTTCGCCGCTCAGCGTTTCCACTCGCTGTTCATCCTGTCCCGAACCGAGGGTCAGCACGCCGAGCACCTGGGTTTCGCCCCGCGTGAACAAGGCACTGCCGTGCGGGCGCGGTAAAAAGCCGACCTCGCAGGTTATCGGGCGGATTTCATCGAATTTTCTACCGTCGATTCGTCGGTTGGCTTTCAAGACCAGATCGCGGCAGACGCTTTTCTTCAAGTCACCGATGATCTCGTAAATTTCCCCGCGGCGATCCGCGTATGCTTCACCAAGCAATGCGACATAATTGTCTTTTACTTCCCGCAAGGATTTGCTGCGCTTGGTTTTTTCGGGAATCACAACTGCCGCTTCAATTTGCCCCCGCAGTTCGGATTCGATGCGGGCGACCAGCGCCGGATCTTTTTCCAACGGCAGGAATGGACGTTTCGGAACACCGGCGTCATTCTTCAGTTTTTCCTGCAGGGCGATGATCGGCTGCATTTCTCCATGGGCAAAGTAGATGGCATCCAGCAGGTCTCCTTCGCTGATGTTATTGCCGCCGCCTTCCACCATGACGATGCCGGACTTGGAGCCGGCCACAATGATTTTGATGTCGGAGCGCTCGAGTTCGCCGATGGTCGGATTGACCATCAGCCGGCCGTCGATACGTCCCACCCGAACGCAAGCGATTGGTCCGGCAAACGGAATCTCCGATATCTCGAGGGCCGCGGACGCACCGATCATGGCCAGGGTGTCAGGCTCATTTTCCTGATCCATTGACAACACCATGGCGATAACCTGGGTTTCATAG
>JBAVJU010000377.1:0-9230 GCA_049687935.1 Desulfobacterales bacterium
AATGCGGACTGGCAACCGCGGCAGCCATCCCCGGTTCCCGGTTGAAAATCATCCCGGGAATGGGACACGCCCTGCCCGAAGCCGTCTGGCCGCAAATTGTCGCAGAGATCACCCGGCACGCCGTTTAGTGGTGACGACTAAATGGCTTTGGCCATTGACGTCGTGCAGGAAAAATCGAGAGGCGCTATTAAAGGTCCGACCGCGGATCGCCAGGGCCACTTAAGATCGATCTTTGAAAGGAATCGGCCATGGAAAAAATCAAGCCTTCCAAATTGAACACATACAGTCAACGCATCACGCAGCCCCCGTCCCAGGGCGCATCCCAGGCCATGCTGTACGGCGTCGGTCTGACCGACGAGGACATGGGCAAGGGACAGGTCGGCATCAGTACCATGTGGTTTGAAGGCAACACCTGCAACATGCACCTCAACGACCTTGCCGCCGAAGTCAAAAAAGGGGTCGCGGCCGCCGGCCTGGTGGGGATGAGGTTTAACACCATCGGAGTGAGCGACGGCATCTCGATGGGAACCGAAGGCATGAGCTATTCCCTGCAGTCGCGGGATCTGATCGCCGATTCCATCGAAACCGTCATGCGGGCGCACTGGTATGATGCCAACATCTCCATTCCCGGTTGCGATAAAAACATGCCCGGATGCCTCATGGCCATGGGCAGACTCAACCGCCCCTCTTTGATGATCTACGGCGGTACCATCCGGGCCGGACACCACGACGGCCGCAAGATCGACATCGTGTCGGCTTTTCAGAGCTACGGCGAATTCATTGCCGGTGAAATCGACGAGGAGACCCGCCGGGCCATCGTCAGGAGAAGCTGCCCCGGTCCCGGGGCCTGCGGCGGAATGTACACCGCCAACACCATGGCATCGGCGATCGAAGCCTTGGGGATGTCCCTGCCTTACAGCTCCAGCACGCCGGCCGATTCCAAAGAGAAGCGCGTCGAGTGCCGGCAAGCCGGTGCCGCCATCCGACGTCTGATGGAAGCCGATATCAAGCCGCGCGACATCATGACCCGCGATGCGTTTGAAAACGCGATAACGGTCGTCATCGCCCTCGGCGGCAGCACCAATGCCGTCCTGCATTTAATCGCCATGGCCCGGGCGGTGGACTTATACTTGACGCTGGAGGTTTTTCAATCGGTCAGCGACCGCGTGCCCCTGCTGGCGGACCTGAAGCCGAGCGGCCGATTTGTGCAGGAAGACCTGCACGGTGCCGGCGGCCTGCCGGCGGTGATCAAGCGCCTGCTGGACGCCGGCCTGATGCAGGGCGACTGCCTGACGGTGACCGGAAAAACGCTGGCGGAGAACCTGGTCGATCTGCCCGATCTTTCGGACGGTCAGGAAATCATCCGCCCGCTGGACAACCCCGTCAAGTCCACCGGACACCTGCAGATCCTGCACGGCAGCCTGGCACCGGAGGGTTCGGTGGCAAAAATAACGGGAAAGGAAGGCACCCATTTCAGCGGACCGGCCAATGTCTTCGACTCCGAAGAAGACATGCTCAAGGCACTTGAAGAGAACCGGATTCACAAGGGAGAGGTCATCGTTATCCGCTACGAAGGCCCGCGGGGCGGTCCCGGCATGCCGGAAATGCTGACGCCGACCTCGGCCATCATGGGGGCCGGCCTTGGAAAGGATGTGGCGTTGTTAACCGACGGGCGCTTTTCGGGTGGTTCGCATGGATTTATCGTCGGCCACATCTGTCCCGAAGCCCAGGAGGGCGGTCCGATTGCACTGGTCGAAAACGGCGACCGGATCACCATCGATGCAGAAATCAAACGGATCGACCTGAACATCGACAGCGACACCCTGTCTGAAAGACGGCGACGGTGGCAGGCCCCGCCCTTCAAAGTCCAGCGGGGCGCGCTGCACCGGTATATCAAAAACGTCCGGCCGGCTTCCGAGGGATGTGTGACCGACGAGTGAATGAGCGGTGCTTTTTTTTCGAAAAAATGGACTGATCGATGTTGCTCTGGTCGCTACGGCCATCCTGACGGCCATTGCTTTCTGGACACGAAATATCATATTCATTGCCCTGTTGATTCCGGCAGGAATCATTCTGGTCCGACACAGGGCCGACACCAAAAAGGAAAAAGATCGCAGGGAGGCTCTCGCCACCAAAACGTTCATGCTCTCGCTGCTGCTGCCTATTGTTCTGATTATGGGCGTGGCCGTTTACTTTCTCGTGAAAACCGTGCCGCTGATCATCCGTTACTGGCAATAGGACAACCGAATGACCGCTCCTTACATAGAAGTCGCGGAGCTCCTGCTGAGACTGAAAAACTGTGTCGTGCTCACCGGAGCCGGTATCTCCGCCGAAAGCGGAATCCCGACTTTCCGCTCAAAAGGAGGGCTTTGGGAAAAATACGACCCCACGGTTTACGCCTCCATCGAAGTGTTTCGAAAAGATCCATCAAAGTATTGGCAAATCCGGGGAGACTTCATCCGGGATTACGACTCCTATGAGCCAAATGCCGCTCACCGGGTTCTGGTGGAACTGGAGCAGATGGGCATCGTGCGCCGGGTCATCACCCAGAATATCGATGGCCTGCACCGTAAAGCCGGCAGCCGAAGAGTCGTCGAAATCCACGGCAGCCTCCGTGAAATTATCTGCCAACAATGCGACAGGACCTACCTGGCCCCCAACATACCCGGAGGCAATCCGCCCCACTGTGGATGCGGAGGGGTTCTCAAGCCCAACACGGTTCTCTTCGGCGAACAATTGCCCCCTGAGGCACTGGAAGTGGCCATCCGTGAATCGAGCACATGCCGGGTCATGTTGGTGATTGGCACTTCGGCCGTTGTCTATCCTGCGGCTCGCCTGCCGGTGTTGGCAAAACAGAAAGGGGCGAAAATAGTCGAGATCAACCCTGAACACGCCTTCGCCGGTGCCGATTTCGTCATTCTCGATAAGGCCGCATCCGCCATGACATGGCTTCTCGAGGCGATCAAAACCCTTCAAAGTGCGTCGACAGAATGAACGCGCCTCTTGTCGGTGATGTGTTGAGCCCATGCGCTTAAATACCTTCATTGAGCTCTTTGCGTGGTTCATCGCAGACAAGCCGACTCCGGATGCGGTGTAAAAGCTAAAAGGAATTTCTTGCTATGGGACTCTCCGCCATCACCGATGACCTGATTGCCGACCTCCAAACGCTCCATTTTGGTCCACCGGTTACTCACGTTTACAATCCCCTGGTGTATGCCCGCAGGGCTTACGATGCCTATCTGCGACGCTATGCCGCGCCGCCAAAAGAAGTGGTGTTTGTGGGAATGAATCCCGGTCCATGGGGTATGGCCCAAACCGGCGTTCCGTTCGGCGAAGTTCATGCCGTGAAAAACTGGCTCGATATCGAGACGGAAATCGGTGCTCCGGAAATCACGCATCCCAAAAAACCGGTAACGGGTTTTTCCTGCACGAAAAGCGAGGTGAGCGGCAGGCGCTTGTGGGGCTGGGCCAGGGCAACCAGCGGGTCACCGGAGATTTTTTTCAGGCGTTTTTTTGTGGCCAACTATTGTCCGCTGCTCTTCCTCGAAGCCAGCGGACGCAACCGCACACCCGATAGTCTCAAGGCTGCCGAAAAAAAACCGCTGCTAAACGTTTGTGACCGGGCCTTGCGAAGAATGATCGCTTTCCTGAAACCGCGTTATGTCATCGGTGTCGGAAATTTCGCCCGCGATCGTGTTCAGGAAACCCTGGAGGGGATGAGGCTTGTGGTCGGCCGCATCACCCACCCCAGCCCGGCCAATCCGAAAGCCAATCGCGGTTGGGAAAACGCCGTGGCGCAAGAGCTCGCCGCTATCGGTGTAAAGATCGAAAAGTAGATTTTTTTAGGTGCAGGTAAACTGAGCTTGGAATGGCACACCCTCATAAGGTGGCCAAGAGTGGTAGGCACGCAATGGTGTTGCTGGAAACGGGGATTCTTCCCACTGTTGACACAGCGAGAGGAAAGGGCGGCCGCCGATTGTCAACCGTGCTTATTTTACTTTGATTTGGTTTTACTCGGCTCGAGCACCGCAACTTTTTTGACAAGCGCCAGGATGGTTTCCTTGAGTTTCTTGGGCGGCTTGACGAACCGCACGCCCATGCCCGGGTCTCCACTCGATTCGGAATCGTTGACCCAGACGACTTTTGCATTGACCGATACTTTTTCGACATTACCGATGGAAAAGGTCAATTTGGTGAGTTCCCCGACCGCCGGTGCACTGTCGGTCTGGATGAACATGCCATCGACAGAGATGTCTTTGCTGTATGATATGAGGTAGTCGCCTTCGTTAATGAAGTTGATCTCATATTTTCCCGGTACCCGGATGCTGGACCTGCGGTCAGCCTCTGCCATTTTCATTCTCCTGTATTGGATATGGAGGATAACAAAAAAAAATCGATCCCTTTTAAAAGTTCTCGGTGTTTGTTAGGAATTACGTCAGATAATGTCAAGAACAATATTTGCCTGTGGAGGAATTTATCAGATGTTTTTCGAACTCATTGAAAAAAGAAGAAGCATTCGTCAGTTCACGAACGACGCGATCGAATCCGCCAAAATCGAACGGCTGAGGGAGGCGGCCTTGCGGGCCCCTTCCTCCCGGGGTTCAAGCCCCTGGGAATTTGTTTTCGTCACCGACCGCGCCCTGATCTCAAAGCTGAGCCAGGCCAAACCGCATGGTTCCGCCTTTTTGTCAAACGCCGCCCTGGCTATCGTGGTCTGCGCCGACCCGGCCAAATCAGACGTCTGGGTGGAGGATGCCGCAATTGCCACCATCTTCATCCAGCTGGCAGCCGAAGCCCTGGGCTTGGGCAGTTGCTGGATCCAGGTGCGCAAGCGGATGCACAGCGAAACCACAACCGCCGAAGCCTTCATCGCTGAAGCGTTGAGCCTGCCAACGCATCTGGCAGTCGAAGCCATGGTTGCCGTCGGTTACCCGGCCGAGAAAAAGGCGCCCCACAAGCGAGAATCGCTTCAGGATGAAAAAGTCTTTTTGAATTGTTACGGCCAACGATGCAAAAAATTCTGATTATACTCGGCATTCTTGTGCTCGCGTTCGGCATCCTGTGGCCCTGGATCTCCAAGTTGCCGATCGGTCGGCTGCCGGGTGACATCGTCATCGACAAACCCGGGTTAAAGGTCTACATTCCGATCACGACGATGATCCTGGTCAGCGTCATCGTTTCGGTTATCCTGTGGCTGTTGCGAAAATAACAAATGCAAAGAGATGACATGAATCGAAAGGCCTCCATCGTTGTCGGCATCGCCGCGGTCCATTTTATCGCAACGAAGATCATCATCGCCCTCACCATGCGGATGGACATGTTCGCTGCAGGCAGCAGCCGTGTTGCCGGTTATCTCGGCGACACTTTGGTATGGGTCACCCGGGTGCTGTTTTTTCCCGTTATCACCTTATCGCTCTATTCGCGAAAGTGGTTTCCGGGTGACTGGATCTACGTACCGGTGGTCATCAACAGTCTCCTGTGGGGAATAACGATTTACAGCCTCATCTGCTTACTGAAACGGTTTCGTTCGAGATAGGGCGCAAGCGAAAACGGATTGCAAAAAATTGAAACCCACGGATTTTCCCGCTCACCAGAATTCTCCACCACCGGCCTACGTTTCGTGGTCAGTCTGGGGACTGGGTGCCCTCCTGTATCTGTTCGGATTTTACCAGCGCGTGGCACCGGCCGTTATGACCACCGAACTGATGCACGATTTCGGCATTGGCGCCGCCGCCCTGGGCCACCTGTCGGCTTTTTATTTTTACAGTTACGTCGCCATGCAGATCCCCACCGGGATTCTGGTCGACACCTGGGGCCCTCATCGCCTGCTCACGACCGGTGCCTGCGTGGCCGGCATCGGCAGCCTGATCTTTGCCACGGCCTCGAGCGCTTTTTGGGCCGGAATCGGACGTCTGCTGATCGGCGGATCGGTCTCCGTGGCCTGGGTGGGAATGCTGAAGCTGGCGAATCAATGGTTTGCCCCGCGCCGTTTTGCCTTTGTATCGGGCGTCGCGCTTTTCTGCGGCATCATCGGGGCCGTGGCCGCCGGTGTGCCGCTTCGATTGGCGGTTCACAGCGTCGGCTGGCGACCGGTCATGTTCTACTCGTCTGTGCTGGCTTTTCTGGTTTGTGCCGGTATCTGGTGGATCGTCCGGGACGATCCGAGTGAAAGAGGATATCTCAGCTATGCACCCGCGCATGCCCAGCAACACGATCGCACGGTGATTGACATCCTATCCGGTGTCACTGATGTCCTGCGGTATCCCAATACCTGGCTGCTCTTCGTCATACCGGGGGGTATCGTCGGCTGTGTGCTGACGTTTTCAGGGCTCTGGGGCGTGCCTTTTCTCGTCACTCACCACAAACTCACCGACACCGGCGCGGCGGGGGTATCATCGATGCTACTGGTGGCCTGGGCGGTCGGCAGCCCTTTTTTCGGTGCGATTTCAGACCGGCTCGGACGTAGAAAATTACCTTACATCGTGGGGTGCACCGTGGCGGCAACCGGGTGGGGTCTGGTTCTGTTCGTTGCTCCCCAACCGCTGCACTGGCTTATTCTATTGATCCTTGTCACCGGTTTCGCCTCGGGCTGCATGATCATCAGCTTCGCTTATGCCAAAGAGTCGGTGCCGCCGGACTTGACCGGAACGGTTTCCGGTCTGATCAACATGGGCGTTATTATGGGGCCGACCCTGCTGCAGCCGGCTGTGGGCTGGGTGCTGGATCGAAGATGGAGCGGGCAGACCCTGAACGGCGCCCGGATCTATGATCTGGACGCTTTCCGTATCGGTTTCAGCCTCATGTTCGGGTGGTTGGTGCTGGCATTTATACTGCTTTTTTTCACCCGGGAAACAAACTGTCGACAGGTTGTCACAAGGACACAAAACGCAAAACAGGGGGCGGTCCGATAAATTTCGGACGATCCCGCCGCGATTCCGATTAATAATGGATAAAAGCGAGGACTACATCCGGATGTGCGCGACCGCCAAAGAAATCCAGTGCGGTTGGCAGCCGGCTTACGGCGACTTTTACGTCGATGCCGAGAACCAGATTCGGTGTTGGATTTCCAGAGACCCCGCGCCGGTGCGATTCAAAAAAGGATTCAGCATCTGTGTCAAAGACAGCGTCATCCATCTTTCGAAATTCACCTGGCTTCCCCGGCAGAATCAGCTGATCGAGATGGCACAGATTCCGGGACGACGCTACGAGAGCATTGTGCAGGAATTTTTCGATTGGACCCGGCAACCGTATAAGAGCAGCAGTGAAACTCCTGGAAAACTGTATCGCTCCATGGAAAAAATCTGGCTCGCTTTTGTAATGCAGCAAAAATACCGTAAGCAATGGGACGGGAACTCCTGGATTCGCAAACCGTATCCCACGCAGCGGGGTTGATGACCTGTCGCCGGCAGAAGACGCTTTCAGCTGACAGCGACAAAATCGATACCAAACCGATACTCGAATTTCAGCGCCGAAAAAAACGGGCTTTTGCCGAAAGACTTGATCAACACAGCACGATTGTGATTAATAGGCAACTGGTACCGATTCGTCATAACGTTAAGCGGTAAGAAAGGAAATTTGATGATATTCATCGGCGAATTCTTCCACCTGACCAACCAAGAGGAAATCGAAGAACGAGATCGAAGACACGGCGAGTTCAATCTGATCATCGACGCCCCGGATACCCAATCTGCCGTAAACAAGTTCCGCCGGAGAATCGTCGAATTTCGCCAAAAAAGCGAATTTTTCGAGGGCGATTGCCAGATTTTTTTTGTGCGTCTGCTGGAGTTTGAAAATTTTCCTCAATCCAGAGCGCTGATGCTGAACTACAAATCGACCGCCGGCGACCCTCTTGTGCCGTTTATCGGCTGCACCATACCAACGGATCAAACCGATGCCTGCCGGATTTACAACTGGAAGGACAACGCGCCGGAAATAGACGGCCGCAATGAAAATCTATTCATCGAGTTCAAGGGGGATATCAAGCAGATCGGTTAATCACAATTCTCGGTCGCGCCCATCCATAAGATTCAGAAAAATTAAAGACGACGGTGGCGGGTATCTGTTGGAAATGCGTCTTACCTCTTCTGCGCTCTTGGGCCGCTTTCAAGCATTTTTTGCAGGAGCATCTCTTTGAGTTTCAAGTGAAAAGCCTCCGGTACGGGGTCGTCGGCCAATCCCTTGCACAGCTTGACGGTTTTTTTGAGTGTCGCCAGGCAATACTTGCAGGATACACATCCGTCGATATGGGTTTCGAGTTGCCTGCGGGTCAGTTGATCCAGTTCGCCGTCGATGTACTCGGACAACTTCTCAAACATCGCCACACAGTGCTTCGGGTCGTGTTCGTCAGGCACCATGTTCAAAGTATCCTTTTAGTCTGTCCCTCAGATAAAGGCGCGCCCGGTGGAGCCTGACCTTCACGTTAGACTCTCCGATGTTGAGTATTTGAGCGGTTTCGGCTGTGGAAAATCTCTCCAGGTCCCGCAGGATCACGACCACTCGGTATTTTTTCGGCAGCGAGATGATGGCTTCCTGCAGCATTTTCGAAAGCTCCTCGTTTAAAAGCTTTTCGAGGGGCAGCTGGGCCCAATTCGGTATTTCGCGGGGTGTCGGTGCATCTTCCTGAGGCAGAAACTCCTCCAGGGAAAGTTCGCGGTCCGGAGCAAATTTGGATTTCCGGCGCTTTTTGATGCAAATGCTTGCGGCAATCCTGTAAAGCCAGTTCTTGAATTTTGTTTCGTATCTGAAGTCTTTGAGATATTTGAAGACGTTTAAGAACGTCTCCTGAACCATGTCTTCGGCGTCGCGCGTGTCACCGCACATCCGCAACCCGAAATTGTAAAGTTTGATCTCGTAACGCTTAACGAGTTCCTGAAACAAATCGTGCCGGCCCGCATTGATGGCCTCAACGAGTTCGGTGTCTCTATCCTCGATCTTTTTCCGTTTCCGGTTGAATGTCATGACCCTTTTTTCTTGTCACCTGACAAGCGTCACTCACTCAGGTGGATATCCCCATTTTCGGCAGAATGACCGCTTGCAACAAAATCCAAACGCCGATTACCAGGAACAAAACCAGCATTTCTGTCATAACTTTACCTCCTTATAAATAAGTAGCTGCGCATGGGATGTCCACTCCTATTATTCCCCTAATGGCTTGGAATGAAACAATAGCATATCGGCACCTTAATTTGCCGGAAAAAACTGCCTTTAGAGAACCTAAGGTACCTGTTCGG
>JBAVJU010000378.1:0-16755 GCA_049687935.1 Desulfobacterales bacterium
CCGAAGCCTGGGAAGACTTCCTTGACATGACCTGCGGCCAGGCCAACCTGTGGTGCGCCACCAACACCGAGCCGGAAAAGAAAAACTCCGAAGTCATGCCCACCGAGCCGTATCTGCTGGGCTCGCATTCGGGCTGCTGCGGTCTGTGGGTATCGGGCCCGGACTATGACTGGGTGCCGGATGCTTACAAGATCAAGGCCGACAACGGCAAGGTCTACAATCGCATGACCACGGTCAACGGCCTGTTCACCGCCGGCGACGGTGTCGGCTGCTCCGGCCACAAGTTCTCTTCCGGCTCCCATGCCGAGGGACGAATTGCGGCCAAGCAGATGGTTCGCTATGCCAAGGACCACGCCGACTTCAAGCCGACCCTGAAACAGTCCAAGGAAGAACTGGTCGACCTGATCTACAGACCGGTGCGGACCTTCTTGGAACACAGCAAGTACTCCACCGCCATCGACATCAACCCCAACTACCTCAAGCCCAACGGCATGATGTACCGGTTGATGAAGGCCACCCATGAATACGGCGGCGGGACGGCTACCTACTACCTGACCACCAGCAAGAACTTGGAAATCATCATGGATCTGCTGGCCACCATGCGCGAAGATTGCGAGAAGCTGGCGGCCGGTGATCTGCACGAATTGATGCGCGCCTGGGAAATCCAGCACCGTATCTGGACGGTGGAAGCCCACCTGCGCCACATCCAGTTCCGCAAGGAAACCCGTTACCCCGGCTTCTACTATCAGGCCGACCATCCGGGACAGGATGACGAGAATTGGTTCTGCTTCGTCAATTCCAAGTACGATCCGAATACCGGCAAATGGGATATCTTCAAGAAAGACTACATCAAGATCATCCCTGATTAATCGGAGGCCGTATTGGGTATAGGTACTGAATAACCAAACCTCCAGGCGTCGTGAGACGCCTGGAGGTTTTTATTAAATTAATGCAGGAAAGTACTGGAAACTTGAAATTTGAAACTGGAAAGTGCTGGAAACTTGAAATTTGAAACTGGAAACTTGAAATACCTGACTTTAACGGTGACAAGTTTCCAGTTTCAAGTTTCAAGTTTCATCTTTTGATTCATTCCAAACTTCTATTACGGAGGACAGCATGACAGAAAACGGAGCAGCCCCTGCGAGTGGAAGCATCATGGTTGTTGGCGGAGGGATCAGCGGCTTGACCGCGGCTCTCGAAGCCGCCGAGGTGGGGTACGAGGTTTTCCTGGTTGAGAAAAATCCATATTTGGGCGGACGGGTCGCACAGCTGAATCAATACTTTCCCAAGCTGTGCCCGCCAAGCTGTGGCCTGGAGATCAATTTCCGCAGGATCAAAGACAATCCGCTGATCAAAATCTTCACGATGAGCGAAGTCGAAAAGGTCGAAGGCGGTCCCGGTAATTACACTGTCGGTGTTAAAATGAGTCCCCGCTACGTCAATGAAAATTGCACCTGTTGCGGGGCATGCACGGAAGCCTGCCAGACGGAAATAGAGAGTGCCTTCGACTTCGGCATGCAAAAAATAAAGGGGGCCTATTTGCCGATGGAGATGTCTTTTCCCGCTCGATTCGTCATCGACGCGGCCGTGAAAAATTCTCCCGAAGACGCCCAGCGGGTCAAAGAGGCTTGCAAGTATGACGCCGTCGATTTCGACATGGCGGCTAAATCGATCAACCTGCAGGTCGGATCGATCCTTTGGGCCACAGGGTGGGAACCTTATGACGCCCAAAAGATCACCAACCTGGGATTCGGCACCTATTCGAATATCATCACCAACATGATGATGGAACGTTTGGCTTCCCCCAACGGTCCCACCAAGGGCCAAGTACTTCGGCCCTCCGACAAGAAAGGTCCCGACAGTGTGGCCTTTGTCCAATGCGCCGGTTCACGGGATGAAAACCATCTGCCCTACTGCTCCTACATCTGTTGCATGGCCTCCCTGAAACAGGCTACCTACGTACGTGAGCAATACCCGGAGGCCAAGATCTACGTTTTTTATATCGACATGCGGACGCCCGGTCTGCGGTACGAAAAGTTCTACCAGAAGATTAAAGAAGATCCGAACATCTTTTTCGTCAAAGGCAAGGTGGCCGAGGTCAAGGACGCCGGAAACGGAAACGTCACCGTGGTAGCCGAAAATGCTGTAACCGGGGAAAAGATGCATCAAACGGTCGAGATGGTGGTTCTCGCGACGGGCATGCAACCCACGCTGGCCAAGCTGAAACTTCCCGCGGACCTGAAGTATACCGAAGACGGATTCATCATCAATGACTTCCAGAAGGGCGGAATGTTTGCGGTTGGGTGTGCCAACAAGCCCCTGGACGTGGTGACATCCAACCAGAATGCGACCGGTATGGCCCTCAAGGCGATTCAAACCCTGGTGAACAAGTAGCAGGAGGCTAACCCATGGACAAAAAATACGGTGTGTATATCTGCACGGGCTGCGGTATTGGAGAGTCGCTTGATATCGATGTCCTCAAAGACGTGGCCGGTGAAGAAGGATTTCCGACTCAGACCCATGAGATGTTCTGCGGCAAGGCCGGCGTCGAGCTTCTCAAAAAAGACATTGCGGAAAAAGGCATCAATTCACTGGTGATCGCGGCGTGCTCCCGGCGCGTCAACTTCGATGTCTTCCGCTTCGACGGCTGCATCGTCGATCGCGTGAATCTCCGCGAACAAGTGGTCTGGTCCCATCCTCGATCCGAGTTTCCGAAGCTGACCGAAGAGCAGAAAGACGACGGCGTCCACTTCGACCGCGTTCAGATGCTGGCCGATGACTATCTTAAAATGAGCATGGCCCGCATCAAGAAAGTCAACCTGCCCGAGCCCTACAAGGTCGAATCTCTCAGTCGCCGGATCCTGGTGATCGGCGGTGGAATCACCGGTCTGTCGGCCGCCTTGGATGCTGCCAATGCCGGATATGAGGTGACGATCGTCGAGAAAGAAAACGAGTTGGGCGGGCATGCGCTGCATTGGCGCAGGCAGCTGCCGTTGGGCACGCCCTATCAGGAGCTCAGCGCGCCGGTCATTGCGGACAAGATTCAGGCTGTTCAGGACCATCCGAAGATCACGATCAGAACCGGAACGATGGTGGCGAGGCTGGCCGGCGAGCCGGGCAACCTGACCGCCACATTGAAAAAGCCGGGCGAGAAAATCGAGTTCGACGTTCCCTATCCGCTGCCGGAGGAGATGCGCGTCGACGACAGCGGCAAGGAACTCACCGCCGAACAGCTCCACGAACGTTACATGGAATATAACAAGGGCAAGAACGATATTCTGACTCTGGATCCGTCCGGCGAAAAATTCGGTGCCGTGATCCTGGCGGCCGGTTGGCGTCCGGCAAAGATCGAGGGCGAAGCATATGCTCATTTGGGCGTTGATTTGCCGGATGTCGTGACCAACGAGGAGTTCGAAGCCATTGCCAAGGCGGGCAAGCTGACCCGCCCCTCTGACGGCAAAGCGGCTCAGTCGGTGGTTTTCATCCAAAGCCCCGGCAAAGAGGACGACAAGGACTTTCCATACGCCGGTGCGGTGACCAGCCTGGTGGCGTTGAAGCAGGCCAAATATGTTCGCGATGATTACCCGGACAGCGGCAAGGCTTATATCTTTTACCAGCACATGCGCACCCCTGGTCTGACCGAAAATTTTTACAAGACCGCCCAGCAGGACCCCGGAATCTTCATGACCAAGGGCTCCGTCGTCGGTGTTTCCAAAAACGGCAACGGTCTCACCGTCGAGGCCGAGGATACGCTATTGGGTGAAAAATTGCGGGTTAACGCCGACATGGTGGTGCTGGCCGCCGGCATGGTGCCGGCCACCAAGGATGACCCGGTGGTCAACCTGGCCTACCGCCAGGGACCGGCCTTCAGGGATATCGGCCTGTTCGACGGTTATGTCGACTCGAACTACATCTGTTTTCCCTACGAGACGCAGCGTACCGGCATCTATGCCGCCGGAGCCATACGGCGCGCCATGACCGTCGAAGATGCCATGGAAGATGCCGCCGGATCGGCCCTCAAGGCGATCCAGTGTATCGAGTCGGTCAACCGCGGCGTCTCGGTGCATCCCAGGTCCGGAGACATGACCTTCCCGGATTTCTTCTTTCAGCGCTGCACCCAGTGCAAACGCTGTACCGAAGAATGCCCCTTCGGCGCACTGGACGACGATGCCAAGGGGACTCCGAAGCCAAACCCGGCCCGCTGCCGGCGTTGCGGCACTTGCATGGGCGCCTGTCCGGAACGGATCATCGGATTCGCCGATTACAACATCGACAGCATCGGTTCGATGGTCAAAGCGATCGGTGTGCCCTCGGCGGATGATTATGAAGAACCGCCCATGCGGATACTGGGCCTGGTTTGTGAAAACGATGCCTATCCGGCGCTCGACATCGCCGGCTTGAACCGTCTGTCCTTCTCGGCCGATGTGCGCTTGATTCCGATCCGCTGCCTCGGTTCGATGAACGTCATCTGGATCAAGGATGCCCTTTCCCAGGGAATGGACGGCGTCTTCTTACTGGGCTGCAAGCACGGCGACGATTACCAGTGTCACTTCATCAAGGGGAGCGAGTTGGCCGAGATCCGCATCAAGAAGATCGGTGATGCCCTGGCCAGCCTGGCGCTCGAAAATGAGCGCGTGGCTCAGTTCACCCTGGCCATTGATGAGTATGACAAGATTCCGCAGATTATCAATGATTTTGTGGCTTCGGTTGAAGAACTCGGACCGAACCCGTTCAAAGGGTTCTAAACCCACAATCTATGACGGCGGTTGCCGGCACGGCTGCCGCCAACAGACTTTTCTGCAATGCAGGAGGTAAAACATGGCGGAAACAATCACGCTCGAACCCGATCTCGATTTTATTAAGGATGTGAGCAAGCTGGGAGGCGGCGACCTGAAAAAATGTTATCAGTGCGCCACCTGCTCGGTCGCCTGCAAGATATCGCCGGACAACAAGCCGTTTCCACGCAAGGAAATGATCGCTGCGTCCTGGGGCCTGAAAGACCGGCTCATCGCCGACTACGACGTCTGGTTGTGCCACAATTGCGGGGACTGCACCACCCTTTGCCCCCGCGGTGCCAAACCGGGTGACGTGATGGCCGCCATCCGCGCCTATGCCGTTAAGGCCTATTCGAAACCGGCATTTCTAGCCGACTGGGTGAACGATCCTTCCAAGATTCCCTTGCTGCTGGCCATTCCGGCGGTATTGTTCATCGTCGTCGGGTTCCTTCTCAATGCCGTTTTCGGATCCGCTTTCCATACGACCTTTCTCAATTTCAGCCCCCAAGACGCCGTGATAGCGCATTCCAATTTTATCCACACCACCCTGGTGGACGTGATCATGATTCCGGCCTTCTTCTTTGCCATCGGTGTGTTTGCCTTCGGTCTCAAGAACTTCCTCAAAGACATGCATCAGCAGGCGATTCTCACCGGCAAGGCTGAAGACAAACCGTTGGAGATGGGCGGGTTCATTCAGGCGCTGGTCCGCACCCTGCCGACTATTTTGTCGCACAAAAAATTCAACGAGTGCGGTGAAAACAAGGATCGGGCGACCGCCCACCTGCTGGTGCTGTTCTCGTTCATCGGGTTGTTCATCGTGACGAACATCTTCTTCGTGGCCCTGTACATCTTTCAGGAACACGGACCCTATTCGCAAATGAACCCGGTGAAGTGGCTGGCCAATATCTCCGGCGTGGCGCTGATCGTGGGCAGTTTCCTTTTGATTCAGAAACGGCGGGAAAAGACCGATCAGTACAGTGTTTACAAGGATTGGTATCTGTTGGGGCTTGTGTTTTTACTGGGTGTTACCGGGATGGGTTCCGAGCTCACGCGACTGGCCGGTTGGGCCGGGGTCAGCTATGGGGTTTATTTTATTCACCTTCTCTTGATTTTCGCCCTGTTTGCCTACACCCCATTTTCCAAGCTGGCCCACCTGGTTTACCGGACGGTTGCCATGACCTACGCAGAGTATACGAATCGGAAATAGGCCTTAAACTATAGGGGCTGAACCGAATTTAAAAGAGGGGGTCGGTGAACGTTATCCGGGCCCCTCTTTTTATTGGGGTGGTGTTTGGTATTCGGTGTTTGGTGTTTGGAGTTGCGTGTTTCCGAGACGGTGTTTTGTGTTTCGTAATCCGACACACGATACTCGGGGCCGTGCGCTGGCGTGAATGTTTGCACGGCCCTTCACCAAACACCAGATACTAAACACCCAATACACAAAAAAAGGGGCAACTCGTTCAAGAGTTCCCCCTTTTTTTGTTTGATGTTTAAATATTAGTTGCCAGTTGCGGCCTTGTGGGTCTTGATTTCGACCTTTTCGGTGAGTCCCTCGTAGTACTTACGCAGGATTTCAACGACCTCGTCGCGGCCGAAGTGATCCGGCAACTGTCCGCCTTCGGAGAGCATTTTGCGCAGCATGGTTCCCGAGAGCAGCACCCGGTCTTCTTTGCCGTGCGGGCAGGTCCTAAGAGAAGCCATGCCGTCGCACTTGTGGCAGTAGAAGGTCCAGTCGATCTTGAGCGGTTTGCACAACAGGGCTTTGCCGGGCTCCTTGGGGTACGGGATCTTGTCGAAGATGGTCTGGGCTTCGAACATGCCGTAGAAGTCGCCCACGCCGGCGTGGTCGCGGCCGATGATCATGCGCGAGCAGCCGTAATTCTGGCGGAAAACGGCATGCAGCAGGCCTTCGCGGGGTCCGGCATAGCGCATATCCAGGGGGTAGCCGCCCTGGACGACGTTTTTATCCACGAAGTAGTTTTTCACCAGCGCGTCGATGCATTTGACCCGCACCGAGGCCGGGATGTCACCGGGTTTGAGGTTTCCGACCAGGGAGTGGATGTAAACCCCGTCACAGACCTCCACCGCGATCTTGCACAGATACTCGTGGGAGCGGTGCATGGGGTTTCTGAGTTGAAGGGCGGCGACTTCACTCCATCCGCGCTCCTCGAAAATCTTGCGGGATTCTTCCGGACGGTGATAGACGCCGGCATACCGCTTGGGATACTCCCCCTCGCTGAGGACCTTGACCGGCCCGGCCAGGTTGACCTCTTTTTGCTGCATGACCATCTGGACGCCGGGGTGATCCTCTTCGGCAATCTTCCAGAACTCAGCCGCCGTCGGGGTGCCTTCGCCCATGAAGACTTTTTCGCATTCGAACTTCTTTTCGTCTGCGCTCAGCGCAAACTTCTCGGAGACCTTCATGGTGGCCATGATTTCTTTGGCTTCCGGATCGAAGAGCGCAATTTCCTGACCTTCCTTGATGCCCTCGCCGTCTTCTTGGCTGACATCCAGGGTCACCGGGACCGGCCAGAAGGTGCCGTCCGCCAAGAGGCATTTGTCACAGACACTCTTCCAGTCGGCTTTGGTCATGAAACCGGTCAGAGGACTGAAGCCGCCGATACCGATCATGATCAGGTCGCCCTTGACGCGCGGAGAAATCGACACCTTTTTGAGGCCGTCGGCTTTTTTCTTTTCCTCTGCCAGTTGAGGGCCTTCGAGCAGACACTTGGTCAGCCCTTTTCCGCCATGCGGTGGAATTAATTTCGACATCTGCACTGATCTCCTTTCATCCTTTGTTATTTTTTGTGGTTTTCATATTTAACCACCGGTTACATACTATTTTAGACTTAAAATTGGTATGATTAGTCGGTCGAAATGGTTTTGTCAAGCGGAATTCCGGACTTTTCGGAATGCATTCGATCCTGTCTCGAACCGATTTGAGCCGATCAAAATGAGGGTCGGTCATGAGATGAGCGGCAACCAGAAGTTCTTAAATCAAGAACCGGCTATCCTCAGCTCGGTATAGCCGGTTCTTGATTTGACTGGCGGAGAGACCGGGATTCGAACCCGGGGTGCATCTTTCGACACACACTCGCTTAGCAGGCGAGAGCCTTCAGCCAACTCGGCCATCTCTCAATTTATTTTTGGAGGCTGCTCAAGAGCAGCCTCCAAAAATAAATTAAAATATAGCATTTACATTGTTATGTTGAGCCCGCAGCGTGCTGCGGGCGTTTCATAAATTTGTGCAACAAATTTATTTGGCGGAGGGAGTAGGATTCGAACCCACGGAGGTTTAACCCTCAACGGTTTTCAAGACCGCCGCTTTAGACCACTCAGCCATCCCTCCGAAATTGCGGGTCCCAAGCATTGAATGCTCTACCATTTCGGCGGCAAACGGTCAATATTTTTATTGAAAGCGACGCCTGTTGATTGTTGACAGAACTGAACAGATATGGTTTCCTTATGCGTCCTAAAATCAGAGAATATTGACCCTGAGAGGATTGTGGCGATGAAGCAAAAATATGAGATCATAAAGGACAATGAAAAAAATACCCTGATCCTGAGGGAGTACGCCGAACTGGATAAAGACACTCTCTCGCCGTTATGTGAGGAATCCTATGACATTACCGCGATTGCCGCGGCTGTCTCGGGCGGCAAGAGCACGCTGATCGCTGCCCTGCGAACCAAAAACATGTACCCGCCGGGGCTCTACGCCGAGAAAATTGCCGATACGGTCACGGAACTGCTGGGAGATGGGGAGAAGCAAGCGGCTGAACTGCTGTTCGATGATATCGAACTGTTGAACCGGGAGCGCGAAAGAGAAATACGCGAAGCTGAAATAAAGGACGAGGTTGAGGTTGAGGAAATCGACGAACTGCTGACCGATGATTTCGAGGATGACGAAGACGATTTCGAGGGGGGTGGCGAAATCAAGGACATCAATTCACTGAAAGTCGCCGACGATGAATACGTCGACGGGGACGAAGAACCCTGATGCGATCGGCCCGGCGGAAGAAGAGAGGAGCGAGACGAACACGGTCCGAAATTCAGTTGGATAAACACTTTTTAAATTGGCCTTGACATGAAAGACCGCACTCAATACAGGTATCAAGGCCAAACGGATGCTGCACACTTATTCTTGCTCTTGATTTTGGACACTACAGCTTAAGAGGGCCGACAATTTTACGATATACACCAATTTGGGGCATAAAGCCGTTTCGGCCGTATGGCGGCAAACCGACGCCGGCGATCTGAACGGCTTTTTTTGTGGTCGGAGAGACCGGCCATATCCTACCGGCGGATACCAATCCGCACTTTAGACGCATCAAGGAGGTGCCGATGGAAAAGGAAAAACAATTTTATGAAAGACTGGCAGAGAGGGGTGTCACCAGGCGCGATTTCATGAAGTATTGCACCTTCCTCACAGCGACCATGGGTCTTTCGTCTTCATTCATTCCCAGGGTGGCCGAGGTGTTTGCCGCACCCAACGAGCGTCCACCGGTCATCTGGTTGCACTTCGGTGAGTGCACGGGATGCTCGGAGTCCTTGCTGAGATCGCAATACCCGTACATAGATGACCTGGTGCTCGAAACGCTTTCGCTGGAATACCACGAAACCGTTATGGCGGCCGCGGGCCGGCAGGCGGAAGACCAGCTCAGGGCATCGGCGAAGAAATATGCCGGTAAGTTCATCTGTGTCGTGGAGGGCTCCATTCCGACCAAATTCAACGGCGGCTACGGCAAAATCGGCGGCCGGCCCTTTATTGAAATTGCCAAGGAAATCTGTCCCCAGGCCGCGGCGGTCATCGCCATCGGTGCCTGCGCCACTTTCGGAGGCATCCCGGCTGCTAAACCGAATCCCGGCGGGTACCAGAGCGTTACCGAGGCCATCGGCATCAAGACCGTCAACCTGGCCGGCTGCCCGCCCAACCCGGTGAACACGGTCGGAACGATTCTCAACTACCTGCTGCTGGGCAAACTGCCGGAACTGGACGAACTGGGCCGGCCGAAGTTTGCCTACGGAAAGACCATTCACGATCAGTGTCCCCGCAGGTCCCACTTCGAGAACAACGAGTTCGTCGAAGAATTCGGCTCGGAAGAGGCGGCGATGGGGTATTGTCTCTACAAGATGGGATGCCGGGGACCGGAAACCTACAACAACTGCCCGATCGTCAAATTCAACGACGGCACGAGTTGGCCGATTCAGGCGGGTCATCCCTGCATCGGGTGCAGCGAACCCGATTTTTGGGACAAGTTCACGCCCTTCTACGAGGAAATGTAGTCGACATCAATCGCAATATGATAGATCCTTAATCTAATGGGAGGAGAATAGATGGCGCAAAGAATTGTAGTAGACCCGATAACAAGGATTGAAGGCCATTTGCGCATCGAGGTCGAAGTTGCCGATGGCAAGGTCGTGAACGCCTGGAGTTCGGGGCAGATGTTCAGGGGGATCGAACTGATATTGCTGGGCCGGGATCCGCGGGACGCGCATCATTTTGTGCAACGATCCTGCGGGGTCTGAACGTACACCCATGCACTGTCCTCGGTGAGGGCAGCCGAAATGGCCATCGGAGTCAAAATTCCACCGAATGCGCGCATTATCCGAAATCTACTCATGGGGGCGCAGTTCCAACACGACCACCTGGTTCATTTTTACCACCTGCACGCGCTGGACTGGGTCGATATCGTCAGCGCTCTGAAAGCCGATCCTCTCAAAACCGCCCAACTCTCCGACAATGTCAGCAATGCGCAGGTGGGCGGTAGCGCCTATTTCAAACAGGTTCAGCAGCGCCTGCAGACATTTGTTGACAGCGGGCAGCTCGGCCCCTTCGCCAACGCCTACTGGGGCCATCCGGCCTACAAACTGCCGCCCGAAGCCAATTTGATGGCGGCCGCGCATTACATCGAAGCCCTCCGGCTTCAAGCCAGAACCGCCCGGTTGCATGCGATCTTCGGGGCCAAGAATCCCCATCTGCAATCATTGGTGGTAGGGGGTGTTACCTCTATCCGCGACCTGAACCCGGACCGCATCGCCGAATTTCTGTTCATCACCAAGGAAACCCAGGATTTCATCAAGAACGTGTATATTCCCGACCTTTTGGCGGTTGCTTCCTTCTACAAGGACTGGGGCGGCATCGGGGGTACGACGAACTTTCTGGCATGGGGCGAGTTTCCGGCAAGCGATGTCGAGCCCGACAGCCTGTACATGCCCCGGGGCCTGGTCATGAAACGCGACCTCGCCAACGTCACCATGCCGAGCCAGGAAAAGGTCACCGAAGACGTCTCGCGCGGCTGGTATGAAAACGGCCCGGCCTTGCAGCCCTACAAGGGGCAAACCAAACCGCTGCAGGAGGATCCGCAGTACAAGCCGGACGACGGGAAGTACTCCTGGATCAAGGCGCCACGCTACGAAAATGAGCCGTGTGAAGTCGGTCCGCTGGCGCGCGTTCTGGTGGCTTACGCCAAGGGCCAGAAAGACGTCAAACCGGTTGTGGACAAGGTTCTCAAAGATCTCGGCATTCCGGCCACGGCGCTTTTTTCCACACTTGGCCGGACGGCGGCAAGGGGAATCGAGTCCGTTGCCATCGGTGACGCCATGCAGGGTTGGGTGATGGAACTGGTGGAAAACGTCAAGAACGGTGACACCAAGACCTACCAATCCTGGACCATGCCGGACAAGGGGATGGGCTTCGGCCTGAACGACGTTCCCCGGGGATCCCTGGGCCACTGGATGGAAATCGACGGCGGCAAGATCAAGAACTATCAGTATGTGGTGCCGTCGACCTGGAACCTGGGCCCCCGCGACGCCAAAGGCAAACTGGGGCCGGTCGAGGAAGCCCTGATCGGAACGCCGATTGCCGATCCGAAGAAACCCCTGGAAGTGCTCAGGACGGTGCATTCCTTCGATCCGTGTATTGCGTGCGGTGTTCACGTCATCGACCCGTCTTCGAACGAGGTTTACAAGATCAAAGTCCTATAGCGTGTCAATACAGCGTTCTTCGGCTTCCTCAAACGAGGGGGCTGAAGAACGCACTTTCCGCCGATTGTCTAAAAGATCGGCCGGCAAGGAATCCACCCGCCTATCGCTATCTTGCCTGTTTGCCGAACCGGGTTTTTCCATTAGCGTGGTTGCCGTCTGGCCGATTCGACATATCCGGTTGCAACCGACAAAGCGGCGGAGGATCGTAGAGATTAAAGAGATGAGCAATCATTCCCCAAAAGTGATGATACTGGGCGTCGGCTGCATTCTTTACTCCGACGAGGGGTTCGGTGTCCGGGTCGTGCAGGAAATACAAAAAAGATACGCCTTTTCCGAAAACGTATCGGTGGTTGACGGCGGTGTTCTGGGCGTTAATCTATTAGGGGTTATATCTCAACCCGATCACCTGATCGTGGTTGACGTCATTCGGAACAAAGGAAACCCCGGTGACCTGTATCGACTTTCGGGTAAGCAGATACCCGAACGGATTCGGGCCAAGAATTCGCTTCACCAAGTCGACTTTCTGGAAGCGTTGACCTTGTGTCAGGCCCTGGACAAGGTTCCAGAAACCGTTATCGTCGGTGTGGAGCCGGAAGACATCGAAACGCTCAGTATCGAACTGACCCCGACGACAAAATCCAGGCTGGACGACGTCATCGGCATGGTTCTCGCCGAACTGGATCACCTGGGCGTTTCATATACGAAAGGAAATTCGGAAGATGTGCCTCGCTATCCCATCTAAGATAATTCGCATCGAAGACGGCTTGGGCACCATCGATGTGGACGGCGTCAGGCGAACCTGCAGCCTGTTGCTGCTCGAAGACGCCAAAGTGGGGGACTGGGTCATCGTTCATGCCGGCTTTGCGTTGCACAAAATCGATGAAGCCGTCGCCATGGAATCGCTGACCCTTTTGAAAGAGGCGGCGGCCTATGTCGAGGGTAAAGCACCCTTCAAACCGGAATGACGACCGCCGCTTGAATTAACCCCCTGTTTTCGAATCATTACGAGCAACCGCAGGATTCGCAGCCTGAATAAACCAATATGAACCAGCATCATGTGGCCGGGAGGATCGAGGTCAACGGCATCGTTCAGGGCGTCGGCTTCCGCCCGTTCATTTACAACCTGGCCCTTCGGCATGGCCTGAAGGGAGAGGTGTCCAACACCTCGGCGGGCGTGGCGATAGTCGTCGAGGGCCCGGCCGGTCACATCGATGCGTTTGCCGCGGATATTTCCGCCGCTCCACCGCCACTGGCGCGCATCGTCGAGGTCTCCCGCCAATCGATTCCCGCGACCGGATATGCGGCGTTCACCATCGTCCAAAGCAAGGCCGACCCGGCCATGTCCACTCTCATTTCACCGGACGTTTCCATTTGCGAGGACTGCCGGCGGGAGCTCTTCGACCCCAACGACCGGCGCTACCGCTATCCTTTCATCAACTGCACCAACTGCGGTCCCCGCTACACTATCATCGACGACATCCCCTACGATCGGCCCAAGACCTCGATGAAACATTTCGAGATGTGCCCGCAATGTCGGGAAGAATACGATGACCCGCTGAACCGGCGGTTTCACGCCCAGCCCAACGCCTGTCCGGTGTGCGGACCGCACGTTTCGCTTTTTGATCGGGACCGCAACCGGGTCGACGGTGCGGATCCGATCCGCGAAACAGCAAGCCTGCTGAGACAGGGACGGATCATCGCCATAAAGGGGCTCGGTGGATTCCATCTGGCCGTTGATGCCGTTAACGCAGCGGCGGTGCGCCTGTTGCGGTCGAAAAAACAGCGTGAGGAAAAACCGTTTGCGCTCATGGCGGCGGATATCGCGCACATCCGGCATTTTGCCCGTTTCGATGCGGCCGAGGAGAAGCTGTTGACCAGCATTCAGCGCCCCATCGTGCTGCTACGAAAACGGGAGCCGAACCCGATTGCGGCGGATGTCGCTCCCCGGAACCGGTACTTTGGCGTCATGTTGCCCTACACACCGTTGCACTATTTGCTCCTCGATCAAGGCTTTACCGCCTTGGTGATGACCAGCGGCAACTTGAGCGAAGAGCCGATCGCCATTGACAATGAGGATGCCTTCCGGCGCTTGAGTTCCATTGCGGACTACTTTCTCGTTCACAATCGTGACATCTACCTGCGCAGCGATGATTCCATCGTCCGTTGCGCCGCCGGTGAAACCCGCCTCGTCCGGCGATCCAGAGGCTTCGTGCCGGTCCCGGTGTTTCTGCGGCAAAAAATCCCTGCGGTGCTGGCCTGTGGTGCGGAACTCAAAAACACCATCTGTCTGACCAGGGGCAGCCAGGCTTTTCTGAGCCAGCACATCGGTGACCTTGAAAACACGGCTACCGAGGATTTCTTCCGGCTCACCATTCGTCACATGCGGCGCATCCTGAAAATCGAGCCGGAAATCATCGCCCATGACCTGCACCCCGATTACCTGAGCACCCGCTGGGCCCTTGAGCAGGAAGGCGTTCAGAAAGCGGCTGTGCAGCACCACCACGCGCATGTCGTCAGCGCCATGGCGGAGAATCGCATCGACGGGCCGGTGATCGGGCTGGCCTTCGACGGGACCGGTTACGGTTCGGACGGCGCCATCTGGGGCGGTGAAGTGCTCGTTGCGGATGAGCAGACGTTTGACCGGGCCGCCCATTTCGCGTATCTGCCGATGCCCGGGAGCACAGCCGCCATCAAGCAGCCCTGGCGCATGGGCCTGAGCTACCTGTATGCGGCCTACGGTGACGCCCTGAAAGATCTGCCGCTCCCGTTTCTGCGCGGCATCGAGAGTGCCCGCGCGGCCGTCATATTGGAGATGATCAAAAAACGGATCAATGCGCCGTTGACCTCAAGCCTGGGGCGCCTCTTCGACGGTGTTGCCGCCCTTGCCGGCCTCCGCAACGAAGTGGCCTTCGAAGGCCAGGCCGCCATGGAACTCGAGATGATGGCCGCACCTTCGGCCGATCATTCCTACGATTGTGATTGGCCTGCCGGGGCTCCCGTGCAGATACCGACCGCACCGGTCATCCGTGCCGTGGTCGAGGACCTGCTGCAGGGAACCGCACCGGCGGTCATCAGCGCGCGGTTCCATTTGACACTGGTTCGGCTTTTTACCGACTTATGCGATCATCTGCGCAGAGACACCGGACTGACCCGGGTGGTGCTCAGCGGCGGGGTGTTTCAGAACGCCATCTTGCTGGGCGGATTGGTGCGGGCGCTTGAAGACAAAAAGTTCAATGTGTATACGCACAAACAAGTGCCGACCAACGACGGCGGCCTCAGCCTGGGTCAGGCGATCATTGCCGCGGCAATGACAACCGGATCGCAGACCGCCTGAGGCGTCGACCAAGAGTGTTCAGGGAGAATTTTTTTTGAGCCTTATTCGCAGTGAAAACGATAGGAGTCAATGGTGATCACTTCAATCCAGGCAACGGACGGCGGACATGTCACTTAAACACGTTGAAGAATACCGGAGTGCCGATCTGTCCCGGTCGCTGGCGAAAAAAATACGCCGGATCAGCACCCGAAATATCAGACTGATGGAAGTCTGCGGCACCCATACCGTGTCGATCTTTAGAAGCGGGATTCGTACGCTCCTGCCAGAAACGATTTCCCTTCTTTCCGGGCCCGGCTGCCCGGTTTGCGTGACCGCCCAGTCGGAAATCGATGCCTTCATTGCGCTGTCAAGGACAGAAGACGTTATCATTGCGACATTCGGCGATCTGATGCGGGTCCCGGGAACGGTTTCATCGCTCCAGAAGCAACGCGCCGAGGGGCGGGATATCCGGATCGTTTATTCCACGATGGATGCGGTCGATGTCGCGCGTAAGAATCCCGACAAAAAAGTCGTCTTTCTCGGAGTAGGGTTTGAAACCACTGCGCCGACGATTGCCGCAGCCGTCGCAACAGCCCGGCGGACGGGCTTGGACAACTTTTTCGTCTATTCGGCCCACAAGCTGGTGCCGCCGGCCCTGACCGCCCTGATGTCGCTGAGCGGCGTCAACATCGACGGGTTTATTCTGCCCGGTCACGTGTCGGTCATCATCGGGTTGGACGGCTACCGGGACTTTTTCGAAACGCACCGGATTCCTTGCGTGGTGGCCGGTTTCGAGCCGACCGATTTGCTGCAGGCGATCGCCATGCTCGTCGAACAGGTCGAAACGGGCGTACCGGCATTGGAGAACGCCTATGGTCGGGCAGTGACGGATGCGGGTAATCCGGCCGCTCGGAACCTCCTTCAGGCGGTTTTCAAAACGGCCGACGTGGCCTGGCGGGGTATCGGGGTGATCGCCGGAAGTGGTCTCAAGATCAGAGAAGCCTATGCGGCATTTGATGCCGAAAGAACGTTTGCGCTGACGCTTCCCGAGGCCAAGGAGCCGAAAGGATGCGCCTGCGGCGAGATTCTCACCGGCTCGAAAATTCCGCCGGAGTGCGCGTTGTATAAAAAGATCTGCACGCCCATCGATCCGGTCGGGCCCTGCATGGTATCGAGTGAAGGGACGTGCGCGGCGTATTATCGCTATCATCAAGATTAGATAGTGTCCGTCCATAGGTGACTACGAATTTCCCGGTGAAAATATGACGTTTGAAAAGGTGACGCTCGACCACGGCAGCGGCGGGAAGATATCCCACAGCCTCATGACCGATATTCTCCTGCCCGTTTTTAACAACCCGATCCTGGCCGACCTCAACGACGGTGCCATACTCGAACTGGACGGCCGACGGTTGGCCTTCACCACCGACTCCTATACCGTAGATCCGATATTTTTTCCGGGCGGGCACATCGGCGACTTGGCCATCAACGGCACGGTCAACGACATCGCCATGTGCGGCGGTTCGCCGCTCTATTTGAGCGTCGGTCTGATCATCGAGGAAGGATTTTCGATGGCCGATCTGGAGCGGATTCTGGTGGGGATGGGAGCGGCCGCGCGCAAGGCCGGGGTGACGGTTGTCACGGGCGACACCAAGGTGGTGCCCAAAGGCGCGGCCGATAAAATTT
>JBAVJU010000379.1:0-3951 GCA_049687935.1 Desulfobacterales bacterium
GGTTATGGGAATCGACGGCGAGAGCTAGGCCGCTTCCTTTTGATCCATTATGGCCAGCAGCGCGTACAGCAATTTCTGCGGGATCCCGTTCAACACTCTCACCAGACCGGTTGGCACTCCGATCATCGCGGAGAGCAGCTGACTGAGCAGCGCCTCTCGTGACGGCAGGGCCGCCAAAGCCTTGATGCTGTCCAGGTCGAGCACCCGGTCCTTCATCACGCCGGCTTTGATCTCAAGCTTTTCGTTCTTTTTGGAAAACTCCATCAGAACCTTGGCCGGTGCAACCGGGTCATCGAAGCTGAGCGCAATCGCACTGGGTCCCTTGAGCTGGTCCTGAATCAAGGCGACACCAGTCTCCTTCGCAGCCCTTATCAAGAGCGTGTTCTTGACGACCTGGTAGTCAATCCGTGCTTCCCGCAGCTTCCTGCGCAACTCGGTCATCGTCTCGACATTCAAACCCTTATAGTCGGTAACGATGACCACCTTGCTCTTGGCCAACCGCTCGTGCAGTTCCTCAACGATTTTTTTCTTTTCATCCAGTTTCACAATTCGATCCACCTCCTTTCATTACCTGCAACCAGCCGGAGGTCGTTTCTGTCGGCGAATTGTTTTCGTCTGTTCAGCGGCATGAGAATGAGGTCCACACAATTTTGCGATCGCGAGATGTCGATCGAAGTCGAACGCAACGTGTCAAACCTGTCTCGGTAGGCCGGCAAACGCCGATTAAACCATTTGGCCGAAAAAGTGTACCTACGGTCTTTGACAGATAGTCGTTATGCAACTATAAGTTATTAAAGGATTAATGTGCTGAGATAGGGTCGGTGCCCTTTTTGCACAGGCCCGGGCAAAAGATGCTTCCAGGCGGCCCAGCCGTTTCCCCTGCCACTTTACTTCACTAAGTCCTTAACCAAAGCCGTATCGATCTTGACGCCGGGCCCCATGGTCGTTGAGATCGCAACGCCTTTCAGGTAGGTTCCTTTGCTGGACGCCGGCTTGAGACGGACGATGGTTTCCAGGAATGCGGTAAGGTTTTGGACGATTTTTTCAACCCCGAAAGAAACTTTGCCCATGGGTACATGGACAATCCCAGCCTTCTCGACCCTGAACTCAATCTTTCCGGCCTTTAGTTCCTGAACGGCGCGGGCGACGTCAAATGTGACCGTGCCGGTCTTGGCATTGGGCATCAGGCCCCGGGGGCCGAGGATCTTTCCAATTTTACCCACCGAGCCCATCATGTCGGGTGTGGCCACGGCTTTGTCGAACTCGAGCCAACCGCCTTTGATTTTTTCGATGAACTCATCGTTGCCGGCAAAATCGGCGCCGGCATCCAGCGCCTCTTTTTCCTTCTCGCCCTTGGCAAAGACAAGCACTTTCACCTCCTTGCCGATGCCGTTCGGCAGAACCACGGAGCCGCGAACCATTTGATCGGCATGGCGCGGGTCAACACCCAACTTGACGCTGACATCGATGGTCTCGTCGAACTTGGCAAAGGACGAATCGATGGAAGTCTTTACCGCCTCGGTAAAATCCGTCTTCTTTGCAGCGGTAACCTTCTTTTTGGCCTCTAAGTATTTTTTACCACGCTTCGGCATTTTCTTTACCCACCTTGTCAACTGATTAAATGGATCAGATTTACAGCCATCCATATGGCGAAAACTGGAGACGTGTATTTTTTCAAATGTGATCAGGCGATCTCGATACCCATGCTGCGCGCCGTTCCCTCTATGATCTTACAGGCGGCATCCAGATCATTGGCATTCAAATCGACCATTTTCTGTTTCGCGATCTCTTCGACTTGAGCACGCGTCACCTTGCCGACGCGGTCCCGTTTGGGATCACCTGCACCTTTGGCAATCTGGGCGGCCTTCTTCAGCAGAACAGCTGCCGGCGGTGTTTTCGTAATAAAGGTGAAGGACCGATCCTGGTAGACGGTAATGACAACCGGTGTGATCGTTCCAGCGTCATCGGCCGTGCGCGCGTTGAATGCCTTGCAGAAGTCCATGATGTTGACACCGTGCTGGCCCAACGCCGGCCCGATCGGTGGTGACGGATTGGCCTTTCCCGCTTCAACCTGCAATTTGATCATTGCCATTACTTTTTTAGCCATGTGAAATTCTCGCTCCTCGCACTCCGTGTGTTTTCAAACCGCGGCCCGGATAAGGGCCCCTTACAGTAAAATCGAATGAAAATCGGCCCTCGGACCAAGCAAAACCGCATCCGGGATACAGCCCTCTCATCAGAGTTTGGCGACCTGGACGAAATCCAGTTCGACCGGTGTTGCCCGCCCGAAGATGCTGACCAGAACCTTGATCTTGCCCTTTTCGGGGTTGACTTCCTCAACCGTGCCGTTAAAATTTGTGAAGGGCCCGTCGATAACCCGTATCTCGTCTCCGGTTTCGAAAAAATATTTCGGCTGCGGTTTTAATTTCCCGGCTTCCATGCGATTCAGGATCTGATCTGCTTCCTCGTCGGTCAGCGGCGTCGGCTGAGAGCGGCCGCCGAGAAATCCGGTGACCTTGGCCGTGCTGTTGACGATGTGCCATGTCTCGTCGTTGAGTTCCATCCGGACCAGAATGTAGCCGGGATAAAACTTTCGGGAGGAAGTTTTGCGTTTGCCTTTCACCAGTTCGACGACTTCTTCGGTCGGAACCAGCACCTCGCCAAACATCTCCTTTTGGGGAGAAGTCGCAACGCGTTCTTCCAGAGCGGTTTTGACCTTGTTTTCGAACCCCGAATACACGTGAACGATGTACCATTTTTTTTTGTCGGTCACTTTCCATCTCCTGGTCTTATTGCAGCACGAGTTTCACCAGACTCGACAAACCGATATCGACCGCTCCGAGGAAGAATGCAATGATCGTCACCAGAACCAGAACAACAACCGTGGAGCCGATGGTCTGCTTGCGCGAAGGCCAGGTGACCTTTTTCAGCTCCATTTTGACTTCTCTGAGAAACTGCAGCGATTTGGTTAGAAAATTGTCTTTGAGTTTGGCCGGTGCCGGTCGGGTGGAAACAGCCATTTTTTTGGCCTCGAGGCTCTTTACCTTTTTTTCGACCCCGGACACGTCCCCGACCGTCTTCAATGTCGCCTCGGTGCTCACCAAGGCACCGTTCTCCAAAGCGCCGTCCTGCTTTTTTTTCTTCTTGACGGGTTTCTTACGCAGTAGACGTCCCAAAGTTTCTCCTGAAATGATGAAAGCTCAAAACGAATGCGCCGGAGGGTGAGAGCCCCCCGCGGCACTCAGGTTTCAAGCTTGGTTCAAAATTTGAGTTGGCAGGCCAGGAGGGATTCGAACCCCCAACACCCGGATTTGGAGTCCGATGCTCTACCGTTAGAGCTACTGGCCTGCATGAAGACCTTCACGACAGGGATATTTCCTCAATGACCTTTGCCCCAGGAACCATTTTATTTAGATTCCTTGTGAGCCGTGTGTTTCCGACAGAAACGGCAATACTTGCTGAACTCCAGTTTATCCGGAGTCGTCCGTTTGTTTTTCGTGGTCGTGTAGTTTCTTCGCTTACATTCACTGCACGCAAGGGTTACTATAATTCTCACCGGTAGACTCCTTACCGCTATTCAATGATGTCGCTGACCACGCCTGCCCCGACGGTTCGGCCGCCCTCGCGGATCGCAAAGCGCACCTCTTTCTCCATGGCAATCGGCGTGATCAGCTCCGCCTCGATCGTCACGTTGTCCCCGGGCATCACCATCTCCACCCCCTCGGGCAACGTCAACACCCCGGTCACATCCGTGGTCCGAAAATAAAACTGCGGCCGATACCCGTTGAAAAACGGCGTGTGACGGCCACCCTCTTCCTTGCTCAATATGTACACCTCGGCCTTGAACTTGGTGTGCGGCGTGATCGAACCGGGCTTGGCCACCACCTGGCCCCGCTCCACCTCGTCGCGCTTCGTCCCGCGCAGCAGCACCCCGATGTTGTCTCCCGCTCG
>JBAVJU010000380.1:0-2062 GCA_049687935.1 Desulfobacterales bacterium
GGATCATGAAGCCGTCGATGACCCTGTGGAAGATGGTGCCGTCGTAGTGGCCCTCCTCGACATACGCCAGAAAGTTGGCGACGGTCTTGGGGGCATTTTTTTCGTCGAGTTCCAAAAAAATCGTGCCCATGCTGGTTTCGAGCTTTACCATGTTGTTATTCCCCTTCTTTTTGTTTTGCCGTCCAGTAACAGCCCTGTTGCGATCTTTCGGCGCCGATCACGCCTAAGTGTTATTATCCCGCATCTATCGAATTGAAAGATAGCCTTCCCTGAGGCCGTTTCTTGAAAAAACGATCTGCCAGAGCTGGTTCCGCCTGGCCCGAAAAGAGCCGGCGCATGAAAGCAGGTAATACGTCCACATGCGGTAGAAGCGCTGATCGTAGGCTTCCCTGATGCGGTGCCAGTTTTCGGTGAAGTTGCGGTGCCACGCCATCAGCGTGCGATCGTAGTGGGAACCGAAACTGTGCCAGTCTTCCAGAACGAATAGTCCTTCGGCCGCGGCCGTGATCTGCCGGGCCGAGGGCAGCATCGAATTTGGAAAAATATAGGTCGCAATCCAGGGGTCCACGGAACGAACCGATGAGTTGCCGGCGATGGTGTGCAGTAAAAAAAGACCGTCTTTTTTCAGGCAGCGGTGAACCACCTGCATGTATGTGCGGTAGTTGGTCACCCCCACATGTTCGAACATGCCGATCGAAACGATGCGGTCGAAGGTCCCCCGAAGATCGCGGTAGTCCTGCAGTTCAATCGTTACGGGCAGGCCGTCACTGAGCCGTCGGGCCAGCTTGACCTGCTCGCGCGAAACCGTGATGCCCGTCACCTCTGCACCGCATTTTTCTGCGGCATAGATGGCAAAACCACCCCAACCGCAGCCGATGTCCAGCACCCGCATCCCCGGCTTCAGGTCCAGTTTTCGGCACGTCAGCTCCAGCTTGGCTTCCTGCGCTTCGTCGAGTGTGCCGGCCGCCTGCCAATAAGCGCAGGAATAATTCATGCGCTTGTCCAACATGACCGTGAAAAGGTCGTTGCCGGTATCGTAGTGGTGTTCACCGATTTCGAAAGCCCTGGTGCGGCACTGTGGATTGGTCAGACGGGTTTTGAGTGCCACCCACAAAATAGCTTTTGACTGCCGCACTTTTTTGTCGAGCCGGGCGCTCATGATCCGTTCGAATAATTGATCCAGCGCTTCGCAATCCCACCACCCGTCCATGTAGCATTCGCCCAGCGCCAGTGAACCGCCCGCAATGACCCGCGGGTATAACTCGGGGGTATGAACCTGTATGTCGTGTGGGCTGTCTCCGTCAATGCTCACCCCGGCGTAATCCAGAAGGTCCTGCATCAGTCGTTTTTCTGCCGCGTATTTCAAGTTTTTGTCCCCGGTTTCAATTGAAAGCGAAGATCCGAAAAGTCATTTCAATGGATGAAAAGGGTTTTCCTGCCACTTTATATCCTGTTCAGAACTTGTCAACCTACCGTTTCTGCCCTTGCTACCGAGGCGGGTCGCCGTCTTCCCACCGCTGAATGGCGTCGAGGAACCGTTCTCCGAATTGGGAGGCCTTTATGTCACCGACCCCTGTAACCTGCAACAGGTCCATCCGCGTTCTCGGACGGCGGGCGGCCATTTCTTTGAGGGTTTTGTCGTGAAATATCACATAAGCCGGCAATTCCATTTCTTTGGCGATCTCGGACCGCACCCGTCGCAAATGCTCCCAGAGGCCCAAAGAACGATCATCCAGAGAGGCCGGAACCGTATGGTGCGGGCCGCGGCCGATTCTTGGGGCTTTAACGGTCTCTGAGTCCTTGCGGAATCGAATCGTCTGCTCGCCCTTCAGGAGTGACCAGCTTTTATCGGTCAATTGAAAGCCGCCCTGTCCCGCCGGGTCCGCCGTCAAATAACCCGCCGCCATCAGCTGGCGAAATACGGAGCGCCACTTACTGCTCGATAAGTCCTTGCCGACCCCGAAGGTCTTGATCCTGTCGTGTCTGAACCGTTTAATGCGTTCGCTGGCGTTCCCGAGCAGAACCTCGGTGAGGTATTGGGCCCCGAATCGCTGACCGGTTC
>JBAVJU010000381.1:0-8010 GCA_049687935.1 Desulfobacterales bacterium
CCAGCCACTCCCGAGCCTCTCTCATTATCTGCTCACCGCTTTCAAGGAATCCATTGATGCGGCTCAGGAGGGCTTTGCGCTTTTGGTGCTTTTCTTTTTCTTTTGTGATGACCGGCAGTAGACGCTGTATCGAATATTCGACCAATGCGTCGCGTGAGGTTTGAAAGTTTACCGAGGCCAGCTCCAGGCTGTTGAGTGTCCGGCGGCTGAGAACGAATGTTTTTTGAACGCGACTGGGCTCGTCGAACTTCGTTGTCTGGACTTCGCGCGCAATGACCTCCAGCGCCTTGATATCGTCCACCAGGTGATCGAAAAGTGACTTCTGTTTGATACCAAGGTGAATCGATACGGCACTCATGGTTTCAATAGCTTTGGCCGTCAATTTGAAAGTGGCCCGCACCGACTGACGACCCCGCAGGTCCCGGGAAGACGGTTGTGGCAACATGTCGTCGCGGAGCTGGTATTTATGGTTTTCATCTTCCATTTCCTGTTCTCCTCTGGCCCGATGATGACGACAAATTGGCAATTACTCGGTTAATTTTAAAAGTTTAAGTAATAGAATATTAATTACAATTATTGGGTTGTCACGACAATAATTGTATTTAACAGAGTGGCCGTCAAATTGACAGACAATTCAATCCGAAAAGGGCGGCGATGGTCAACCGCCGCCCCATACATCAGTCGACTTCCTCGTATTCCGCTTCCACGACATCCTCGTCACGGTTTGAGGCAGATGGATTGGCGCGCGAACGGCTCCCTTCAGGGGTGTGGTCTTGACCGGCACCGGCAGCCGTTGATTGCTGATAAACCCCCGCTGCAAGCCGCTGAGAAGCGAGGCGTAATTCTTCGGTCAACCGTTTGATGTCACCCGTGTCTGCGCCGTCCATGGCGCCCTTCAGGTTGGCGACAGCCTCTTCGACCCGCGACCGCTCGTCCGCGGCGGTCTTGCCGCCCAAGTCCACGAGGGTTTTTTCAGTGGCGTGAATCAGGGCGTCGGCGGCATTGCGGGCCTCCACCCGATCACGCTTGTGACGGTCTTCTTCAGTGTGCAGTCCGGCCTCTTTGACCAGCCGGTCGATGTCTTGACGGCTGAGACCGGAAGAATGGGTGATTTTGATCGACTGCGCCTTGCCAGTGGCCTTGTTGGTGGCCGAAACCTCAACGATGCCGTTGGCGTCGATGTCGAAGGCGACCTCGATTTGCGGTACGCCCCTGGCCGCGGGTGCAATCCCCGTCAACTCGAAGCGGCCCATGGTTTTGTTGTCGATCGCCATCTCACGTTCGCCTTGCAGCACATGGATCGAGACCGCCGGTTGATTGTCCTCGGCCGTGGTGAAGATTTCGCTTTTTCGGGCCGGTATCGTGGTGTTCCTTTCGATCAACTTGGTCATGACCCCACCCAAGGTTTCGATTCCGAGTGACAAAGGCGTTACATCCAGCAGAAGAACGTCTTTTACGTCACCTTTCAACACGGCGCCTTGAATGGCGGCCCCCAAAGCGACGACCTCATCCGGATTGACGCCCTTGCTGGGCATTTTACCGAAAATCCTCTGCACGCGTTCCTGCACCGCCGGCATGCGGGTCATGCCGCCCACCAGGATCACTTCGTCGATGTCGGCGGCCGCCAAGCCTGCATCTTTGAGCGCCATGCGGCAGGGACCCTCCAACTTGTCGAGCAGGTCCGACACCAGGTTTTCGAGTTTCGTACGGGTGATCTTCAGGTTCAGGTGTTTGGGACCGTTGGCGTCGGCCGTGATGAACGGCAGGTTGACATCGGTTTCCAAGGCGCTCGACAGTTCCATCTTGGCCTTTTCGGCGGCCTCCTTGAGGCGTTGCAGAGCCATTTTATCTTTTCTCAAGTCGATGCCCTGATTCTTTTTAAATTCGTCGGCGAGGTAATCGATCAAGTGCAAGTCGACATCTTCACCGCCGAGATGGGTGTCGCCATTGGTTGCCTTGACCTCGAACACACCGTCCCCTATTTCGAGGATGGAAATGTCGAACGTGCCGCCACCCAGATCGAACACCGCAATCTTTTCGTCTTTTTTCTTGTCCAAACCATAGGCCAGTGAAGCCGCTGTCGGTTCGTTGATGATTCTCAGGACGTTGAGGCCGGCGATTTTACCAGCATCCTTGGTAGCCTGGCGTTGGCTGTCGCTGAAATAGGCCGGAACCGTGATGACGGCGTCGGAGACCGGTTCTCCCAAATATTCCTCGGCCGCTTTTTTCATGCCGGCCAAAATATAGGATGAAATCTCAGCCGGACTGTAAGCTTTGCCTTTCAGTTTGATTTGAACATCGCCATTGGCCGCTTTTTCGATCTTGTAGGGCAGATTTTTGATGTCGTTTTGGACTTCCTGTGCATCATATCGTCTGCCCATCAACCGCTTGACGCCGAAAACCGTATTTTCTGGATTGGTGATGGCTTGACGCTTGGCGATCTGACCTGCCAACCGCTCGCCGCCGTCCGTCATCGCCACAATAGACGGCGTGGTTCGTCCGCCTTCCGGATTTGTTATAATTTTTGCTTCGGGTCCCTCCATTATGGCCACACAAGAGTTGGTGGTACCGAGATCGATTCCAATTATTTTATTCATTGAATAGTCCTCCTTGTACGGATAGAATCCTGATGAGTCTTTGGCTGACCCAACAACAGATCAGATTTAAACAGTTGCTATAGACCTAATTCTAAATAGATTTTTCATTTTGTCAACATAAAATAATATTATTTTTTTAATATTTATTCTATAAGTAATAGAACAGTCGAATAATCTTTGCAAGGCCAGGTGGAAACCATTTGCGACAGGCCTGAGCTTGTTTTCACAAGCTCTATGGTTAACATGTGGCCAACGATGGAATTGACATTCCGATTTCAGGGAAAGGGAAACAATGCGAACGATTTTAAGGTTCATCGGTCGGATGATAAACACTTTCTGGGAAGGAGTGACCGTCCTTCGGCGGGTATTCCTAAACCTGCTTTTCATTGCCCTTGTCGTTCTAGTGATCGGGTTTCTTTTGTCAGGCTTTAAAGATCGTTTTCCATCAGGGGCGGCACTGCTATTGGCACCGGTTGGAAAAATCGTCGAGCAATCTACCGAAACGCTGCTTGCTGATCGTTTCTATGGTACGACGACAGGAGCCGAGACGGTTCTGAGAGACCTTATCGATGGTATCGACACCGCCAGGAATGACCCAAAAATCAAAATCCTTGTGCTTGACCTCGAGAAACTGGAGGGGGCGGGAATCAGTCAGTTGCAGGAGATCGGTGAGGCCTTGAAACGCTTCAAAGCCGATGGAAAAACCATCTTCGCCTTCGGTGACAGTTACGATCAGCGACAGTATTATCTGGCTGCGCATGCCGATCGGCTTTACCTGCATCCTATGGGACAGGTTTGGCTCAATGGATTGGGGGTTTACCGCCACTACTTCAAGAACGCCCTGGACAAACTCCACGTTGGATTTCACGTTTTCAGAGTTGGTACCTACAAATCGGCTCTTGAACCCTTTATGCGAAACGACATGTCCGTGGATGACCGGGAATCCAATCAGGCCTGGCTGACCGTGCTGTGGGAGGCTTACACGACCGATGTGGCCGCCCTGCGCAGGCTGCCGGCCGAGCGAATCGACGCTTACATCAACAACCTGGGTGCAAACCTTTCCGAAGAAGGCGGTGACGCCGCCCAGCTGGCGTTGAAGTCCGGTCTGGTAGACAACCTGAAAACCCGGGATGAGGTCAGGGATGACCTCATCCGCTTGGTTGGAGAGGATGAAAAAGGAGAGAGCTATAAAAAAGTCAAGTTCGACACTTATATTTCGAACATGCTCCCAAAAGTGCGTCGCCCGCGCACGGAGAGCAGCCGGGTCGGCCTTATTGTAGCCGAGGGCATCATTATGGACGGAGAGCAGCCAGCCGGCCGGATCGGCGGCGAATCGACTGCAGAATTAATCCGCCAGGCACGTGAGGACGAGAAAGTCAAAGCCGTTGTGTTACGGATCGACAGCGGCGGCGGCAGTGCCGTCGCCGCTGAGATTATTCGCCGCGAGCTCGAATTGACGCGCGGGGCCGGTAAACCGGTCGTCGTCTCCATGAGTTCAATCGCCGCATCGGGTGCATATTGGATTTCGGTGGCGGCCGACGAAATATGGGCCTTACCCACGACCATCACCGGTTCTATCGGAATCTTTGCCGCCCTGCCCACCTTCGACAAAACGCTTAAGGCTATCGGGATCAACACGGACGGTGTTGGAACAACCCGCTTGTCCGGTGCTTTCGATCTCAGCCGTCCCCTTAATCCGCTGCTCGCCGATACACTGCGACTCCAGATTGAAAGGGGCTATCAGCGGTTCATCGAAAGGGTGAGCCAAGGGCGCAACATGGCCCCCGAGGCAGTTGAAAAAATAGCCCAGGGCCGCGTTTGGGCGGCGCAAACCGCCAAGGGCCTGGGCCTGATCGACAAATTCGGGGGTCTGGAGCCGGCCGTCGAAAGTGCAGCGAAACTGGCCAAGCTCGAGACATACGATCTGGTGGTCATAGAACAACCCCTGACGGCCAGGGAGCTCCTGGTTAAAAGACTGGGCCGGCTGATCGGCATTCTTGTATCCGGCGCCGGGAATCTCCGGGAAGAAGGGGTCCTGCACACGTTCGGGTCTGTCCTGAATGATGGTGAAATCGATGCCGTCCTTCAGGCTGGCGACCCCGGCCGCGCTTATGCGCTCTGCCTGGAATGCATGGCATTCAGCGACTGACCGTATGCGAAGAAAAAATCCGATTCGCCATGCTGAAGCAACCGAAGCCTTAACGCAGCTCGATTTCGCGGTACGGCAGCTCGAGTTGTGCGGCCAGTCGATCGAGATCTTCTTCCAGGGTCTGCACTCCGTTTTGGTCCCGGCTTACCGGAATCGTCTTGTCCGCGACCACAAACACTTGGATTCGCCCTGGGTCCAAATAGCGTTGAGCGAGGACCTCGAGCTCAGACGTGCTGGCTCCTATGTAGGCGTCCTGAATTCGATCGAGCGTGTCCAGCGGTTCCCCACGCATCTGGTAGCGGGCATAAGTCGTCACCAGATCATGCGGTGTGTCGACGTTAAACACAAAACTGTTGAGTGATTCTAAACGCTTGCGTTCCAGCTCGTCTTGTGGAATTCCCCGTCGAAGCTCCCGCATGATATCCACGGTCTCGGCGATCGCCATGCCGGTTTTGTCACCCTTGCATCCGATATACCCGATCAATGTCCCGGCAGTCCACTTGTAGGTCTGGAAAAACCCTGCCGAATAGACCAAGCCCAGGTCATCCCTCAACCGGGTGTACATCAACGAATCGCTTCCTCCGAAAATGTCCGTCAAGAGCCGCAGCTTCCAGAACGCAGGGTCCGATCTCTTGGGGCCACTCAGGTTCAGCACCACCTGGGACTGAACCTGACCCGGTTTGGGTACAAGGGCCAGAACGGGAGGGGTCGCTGAGGGGTCTGCCAACCGTCGGTCGGGTGCCCGGGCGGTGGGCAAACTCTGTGTCAATCGTTCGACGCCGGCAACCGCGGCCTCCTTGGAGATGTCCCCGGAAACGGCTATCACCATGTTTGACGGCACAAAGTAGGTGTGCAGGAAACGCTTCAAGTCTTCCCGTTCAATCGTCGGGATTGTTTCGAGCCCCTTAAGGGGATCGCGGCCATAGGGGTGCCCGCTGAAATGCCAAATCGCCCCTTCCCGCATGGCGACGGCCTGGGCGTTCTCACCCTGGCGTTTCAGTTTGATCAACGACTTTTCTTTTACGACCTTGAGGACATCGGGCCGGAATGCCGGTTGAGTCAGGATTTCCTTCAACAGGTCCAGTCCATTTTCCCATTCATCCTTTAGGACCGACAGCCGGATGGCGGTGTCTTCCTCGCCCACCGACACCGACACGTCGATGGCATTTTCGTCCAGCACCAGGGCCAGCGCTTCCGGGGCATGCCGCTCGGTACCGCCGTTGACAAGGCTGCCGTTAATGAGGTCCGCCAACCCGGTTTTAGAGGGGTCGATATCGACTTCGCCGGCCTTCACCAGCAGGGTCAGGTCGATTATCGGGAGTTCGGTATCCCGCATGAAAAACAGGGCAGTGCCATCGACCGTGGCGGATTCCGCCTGGGAATAGGTCACTTTTACGGGTTTCCGTTCGAAAGAGAGCGGATGCCGCCAGCCCTCAGGCGTGGGATAGATCGAGTGATTGACGAGATCGACCGGTGGCTTGGCGCGAGCCGCAGCTTTACCGCCCACGGACCGAATTTCGCTGTAGTCTGACGGCGGTTTGTCCGGTTCACCGCCTGGAATGACGTATACACTGGTCTGGTTTTCGTTGCGAATATAAGTCCGCGCCACACGCTGCACATCCTCCGGCGTTACTGCGGCGATGTTGTCGAGGTAAGTGTCCAGATAGCGCCACCCGGTCTGGACTTCGAGGGTGGCCAGCGTGGAAGCCAGGCTTTCATTGCTTCGCATCCGTTCTATGAAGTCCCGCTGATTGAGTTTTTTGATGCGCTCGAGCTCCCGGGCGGTGACGGCATGGTCTTTTAACTGCTCGACCTCTGCCAACAGCAGGTTTTCGAGGTCGCGGCAGGCGTCAAGGTAGGCCCGGCCACTTTCTTCTTCCGTCGGGTTGGCCCTTTTGAGGCCCGGCGGTTCGATGGGCGAACCGCCGAGAATCACCATGCCCCCATAGCGATTGTCCGGGTTGGCGGCCCAAGCCTCGACTGCCAGACCCTTGTTGATCAGGTTTTGCGTGATGCGGGCACTGCGCCCCTGGCTGAGCAGCATGGTCATCACATCCAGCGCGTAGAAGTCCGTGGTGCCCATCTGAGCCCCATGGAAACCAATCCGCACCAGCGGGGTCCGGGCCCCCTTGAGATACCGCACACTGCGGCGCGGGCCTTCCTGGGGGGGTTCGGCCGTGACGGTTTCGGGACTGCGGGTGCCGTCCGGGTATCTGTCGAAGTATATTTCGGCGAGCCGCCGGGCTTTTTCAACCGTCAGGTCGCCGACCAGGACGCAGACCGCATTGGTCGGATTGTAGTACCGGCGGTGAAACGCCATGGCGTCGGTCGTATTAAATCTTTCCATATCCGATCGCCATCCGATGGTCGGATTGCGATAAGGGTGGGCGGTGTAAGCGGTGGCATCCAGATCGAGCCATGCGGCCCCGGCCGGATTGTTGACATAGCGGAAGGCCCACTCGCGCTGGACCACATCTTTTTCGACATAGAATTCGCGCCAGGAAGGCTCGAAAATCTGTTCACTGATGATCGAGAACCACTGCTCGAGCATGTCTGACGGCACCGATGCGACGTACTGGGTCTGGTCCTGACTGGTAAAGGCATTGATGCCGACGGCACCGTTTTTTCCCAGTTGGGAAGAAAAGGCCTGCGGTACGAAAATACTTTGGACCTCACGCCGCAGGGTGTCCATCTCGGCCAGCTTGCTTTGGATGAGCTCTCGATCGGGGTGGCGGGATTTTTCCTCGTTCAGAACCACCTGGTAGGCGGCTTCGATTTCTTTCTGGAGTTCCTCATCCTTGGCACGGTCCAGCGTGCCGAAATTCTTTGTGCCTTTGAACATCATGTGTTCCAGAAGGTGGGCAATGCCGGTCTTGCCTGTCTCTTCGAGTGCCGAACCGGCCCGGACGGCCAATCGGACCGCTACCTGGGGCATTGCCGGGCGGTTGACCACCAGAAAGAGCATGCCGTTGTCCAGCGTAAATTCCTCGACATCGATGTTTGTTCCTATACTCGCGTGGGCGTGCGAGCCGAGAACGCCTGCGGTCAACAGCAGTATTGACAATACGAGCTGCAGCAGTTGTCGCATGCAATATTCCTCCAACGATATGATCCAGTCCGCCGCCAAAATACGGTGAACCGGTGATTTGGTTTTGTGCCCTTGCTTGACGATCTTATTTTGGTTATCCAACTGTGTAAGATAGGATACGTCAGACAGTTTGTAAACCGGGGTCGAGCCCCGAGATCCCTTTGTCGCAAAGATAC
>JBAVJU010000382.1:0-1999 GCA_049687935.1 Desulfobacterales bacterium
ATTATTTTACCGCTGATAGGCATCTTTAGCAAGCCCTTAAAATTGGAAAATGAATCGAGTTGACCCGCCGCGTTCTGGGGCTTTGGCTGGGCAACCAGTTTTTCAACGGTCCGGTCCAAGGTCTTCGCAGCAGCCTTCATGGACTCGATGGCGGCGAGTTGCAGCGATTTTTCGGACCGTATCCGTGCCAAAACCTGCGAACGGTCTGTTCGATTTTGGGACAGCTTTTCGATTTGCGCATCGATGTCGGCTTTGAGGCGTTTTTTTTGAGCCTGCTGGGCATCCAGTTGATCAAGTATTTCCTTGAGTCGACGTTTTTCCGCCAGCAGATTTTGGCGAACCTGCTCATCATTGGCCAGAATCCGCTCCAGATATTTCTTCCGCTTGACCATCTCGTAGATGGAGCCGGAAGATGCCAGCACGGGAATGGTACCGTTGTGATTGAGTTTGTAAAGCGCAGTCAGACGTTTTGCGGCATAAGCCTCATTGGCATCGACGCTGTCGGCCAATTGTTTGTATTGTTCCCGGCTGCCCCGGATTTGGTCTTCCAGGCCAGCGAGTTCGTCCTGGTTGGCTTTGACGCGTCGACGCGCGCGGTCAATGGCATAGTCCAATTCGTCAAGACTGCTCAAAACCGTGGCCTCGCGTTCCGTGAACGCCTGGAAACGGGCCTCGGTTTCCTCGATTTTGCGTTTCAGGTCTTTTGACTCCCGGCGATAATCCTGGATCTGCCGCGCAGAGACAGGATCGGCCGGTCGACCCTTCTGGCGGCCGTCCGCTCCCAAAACCTGCACGTAGTCGCTGCTGTTATGAATATAACCGACCCGGCCGGCGTGGCGGACCTTGAGCCAGCCGTCCAGGTGCTCTTCGATTTCGACCTCGGTCCCTTGCCTGAGCTGCATAATCGGCGGTTGCCGGGTTCCGGGCTCGGGCCGCAGGTTGAGATCGTCAACGGTGACGACACCGATTTCTGCGGCCCGCAGCGTGAGCGCAGCCAGCAGTACGGATAGAATGGCCAAAGTGGACCGTGATAAACTGCCGCGGCGGGAAGTCGGCGCCGTGTTTAATTGCGGCATGCCCGGATCCTATTTAAAAAATTGTTTTAGAGACGCAAAGCATCCCAGCCAGCCCACCATCATGCTGGTCAGCACCATTGCGATCAGCATCCTGGTCGGCAGAAAACGGATCTGAAAGGCGCCGCCGAAGAGCTCCGGGCTGACGTTTGAAGAAACAGCCAGGAAAAGAAGTAAACACATCGCCAGGCCGATGATGCCGCCAAAAGCACCCTGGAGCATGCCTTCGATATAGAAAGGGGTTTTGATGAAACGGTCTTCGGCGCCGACCAGGCGCATGATTTCGACCTCTTCACGGCGGGAATAGAGAACGAGGCGGATCGTGTTGGCGACAAAGAAGACGGCGGCCATAAAGAACAAAGCCCCCAGAGCGTAACCGGCCAGACGAAACAGATTGAAGACGGCCGCAAACCGACCGAGCCATCCCCGGCCATATTCCACTTCTTCGACTTCGGGTCGTTTTTCGAGCTGCACGGCGAGTTTCTCGATTTTTTCCCAATTTCGGGCGGCCGGCTGCAGATGCACTTCGAATGCATCGGGCAGTGGATTTTGCTTAAGATTGTCCAGCAGGAAGGTCTGGCGCGGCAATTGTTCTCGCAGCTGTTTGAGCGCCGCATCGCGGGATATGAAGACCACCTCCTCGACGCCGACCATGCCGTGCAGCATTTTCTGCAGCCGGGAAACCTCAGTTTCAACGACCTCGTTTTTAAGGTACACCATAATGTGAACGCCCTTTTTCCAGGCGTTGATCAGGTCGTTGGCATTTAGGAAAAAAAGGGCAAAGGCACTCACGATCAGAATCGAAAGCGCGATGGTGACGATCGTGACCAGACTTAAAAACCGGTTTTGTCGAATGTCCTGCAAGGCTCGTTTCAGATACCGCATCGTCAATTCCTTGCCTGCCGTCCGGGATACCGCTCGAGCAC
>JBAVJU010000383.1:0-3532 GCA_049687935.1 Desulfobacterales bacterium
CCGCACCTGAGGTCGGTTTTCGCCACTCTGCGGCGCGAATCCGTTTCCGCAGCTGGGCCGCGGTGAGGTTTTCCGAGTTCATGGGGTATTCCTTCGAATTAGGGGTTTAGCCGGTTTAGTCCGTTAACCCGTTTGCCGGTTAAGCCTGTTCGACTTAATGAAATCAAATGCTGCAGTCAACCGACACAACCGGCTCAACGGGCTCAACGGGCTAAACGGACTCAACTTTTTTATATTACATTGACTTCTTCGTTAAATTTTCCCAATTGACGCAGGCCGTCGGCCGTGACGACGTGGGTGTTTTCGATGCCGACGACACCGACTCCCGGAAAGATCAGTTTCGGTTCGAGGGCCACGATCATGTTCTGCTGAAACTCGAGCCGCTGCCCCTGGGCCAGAAAGGGGTATTCATCCAGTTCGATGCCGATGCCGTGACCGATGAAACGGATGCGGCGGTCACCCACACCCATGAAGTTGTCGGCGTATCCCAGTTCTGTCGCCATGGCGACCGCCATTTCATAAACGTCGCCGGTTCGAACCCCCGGTTTGGCCTCTTTTTTGACCATCGCCTGCACGGTCAGCATGGCCTGGTGAGCCTGAAGCAGTTCATCCGGCAACCCCTCGATGGCGAATATGCGCGTGTGGTCGGACAAGTAGCCCTGGTGGGCGAAGACATAGTCGACCAGAATCGGTTCGCGGCGGCGGATCGGCCGGAAACCCGGTCCCTGAGCCACGGCCGGGCTCACCGCCGCGCCGCCGGTAGGTGATGCCAGATAGCTGGGCACAGCGGCCGACGGTCCGGCCATCAGGTGTCCGTAAAACAGCTCACTGCCCCAAAGACGCATCCGAATGATTCCCTGGTGGCCCAGCCGGCGGGCGCGGGCCTCGATCAGTCCGGCCAACTCGATTTCGGTTATCCCCTCTCTCAGATACTCCCTCACGCTGGCGGCGACCTGGTCCGAATATCCGGCCGCGGCGGTGATCAGGCCGATTTCATGATCGGATTTAACCGCCCGGATCAGGCGGACAACGGTCGAGACGTCAGAAATATCGGCTCCGGAAAAGATGTCGCGGTAGCCGAGGTAAAGGTTGGTGGGCAGCACATCGAGCTCGAGACCCAAATGGCGGGGGAGGGGGTAGCCGTTGCGGCTCAGCAACTCCGGCAGTTCCTGCGGCCGGGATATGGGAACAATTTTTCGAATCGGCGATTCGGCCGCGGCCCGCTCGATGTCTTTGCGGACCATCAGCAGCGGTTCGCCGTCGACCGGCACGAAGAGGTGAGCCTGCTGAATGGTGCCGGTGAAGTAAAACAGGTCCGAGTTCTGAAGGATCAGCGCCGCATCGATTCCGGACGTTTCCAATCTTTTTTTGAGATGATTGATCCTGGCGTCGATTTCACTGGAAGGTGTGGTAAGGGTCATTACCCGCCTCGTTTTAATCTTCCGGTCCGTCTTCCGGTATTGTGCGGACAGACGTGTCGTTTTCGATTTTCCAGCAGCGGACGAGATGATCCGGCGCAACCGACCGCAACGGGAGATCCGCCTGCCGGCAGGTGGCGTCGCCCTTCGGGCAGAAATCCTGAAAAACGCAGCCTTCGGGCGGTCGTCCCGGCGTAACGCCGCCTTCTTTCAGGTGAAGGTCCGCTTTTGGGTCGCGGTCGACATCCGGTATGGCTGCCAGCAGCGTTTGCGTGTAAGGGTGCAGCGGTTGGGCATAGAGTTCTTCCGCCGGTGCATACTCCATGATATAGCCCCTGTTCATGACGGCGACCTGATTGCACAAATACCCCACCACGTTCAGGTCGTGCGAAATGAAGAGGTAACTCAATCCAAGACGGTCCTGCAAGTCCTTCAACAAATTAATCACTTGGGCCTGAATGGAAACATCCAGGGCCGAAATCGGTTCGTCACAGATGATCAGGGACGGATCGACGCTCAGTGCGCGGGCAATTCCGATCCGCTGTCGTTGGCCGCCGCTGAACTCATGCGGGTAGCGCCCGGCACTCTCCGGTGACATGCCGACCATCTCCAGCAGCTCTGCGAGGCGGTCTTTGCGCCGCTGTCCCCGCGGTAGTCCGACAATACGCAGCCCCTCTTCGATCGACTGCCCGACGGTCATGCGGGGATTGAGCGATCCGTAAGGATCTTGAAAGACAATCTGCATCTGCTTGCGGTACGGCTTCAACTCTTTTTCCGTCAGCCGGCTGATATCGTCTTGCTGAAAGAAAATCAGGCCGTCATCCGGACGCAACAGCCGCATGATCATGCGGGCGACCGTGGATTTGCCGCAGCCGCTTTCTCCCACCAGGCCGAGGGTCTGGCCTTGCCGGATCTTGAAATCGACGCCGTTGACGGCCTTTATCCATCCGGTGACCCGCAGAAAAAAACCGGAGCGCACCGGAAAATGCTTTTTCAGATCGCGGACCTCGAGGATGATGTTGTCTACCGGGTTCGGGTTCATTGGCGTGATATCGCCTCACCGGATCGCTTAAGAGCGCGTTCATAAAGGACCGGACAGCGGGCCCGGTGGCCGCCACCGTAATCGCACATTTGCGGATACTGCTCCCGGCAGCTTTGTACGGCGTTGGGGCAGCGCGGGTGAAAAGGACATCCCGGCGGTTTGTGGGCCGGGTCGGGGACGGCGCCGGGGATGCTGTAGAGCCGTCGGCCTCTTTTGGCGCGCGTGGGCAGTGATGCCAGCAATCCCTGGGTGTAAGGGTGCTTCGCATCACCAAAGATGTGCCCGGTTTTACCCTGCTCGGCAATGATGCCCGCATACATGACGTAGACCCTGTCAGCCACGGCCGATACGACCCCGAGGTCGTGGGTGATGTAAAGGACCGACATCCGGTGTTTCTGCTGCAGGGCGCCGAAGAGCTTCAAGATCTGGGCCTGAACGGTGACATCCAGTGCCGTGGTCGGCTCGTCGGCGATCACCAGTTCCGGGTTGCAAGCCAGGGCCATGGCGATCATGACCCTCTGGCGCTGTCCGCCGCTGAGTTCGTGCGGATAGGCGTTGAGGCGTTCTTCCGCAGAGGGGATCCCCACATCGGTCAAAAGCTGGACACAGCGGGCTTGCAGGGCGTCTTCGTCTATTTTCTTGTGGATCCGGATGGCCTCTCCGATCTGGTCGCCGATTTTAAAAACCGGATTGAGGGAGGTGAGCGGCTCCTGGAAAACCATGGCGATGCGATTGCCTCGAATATGCCGCAGGTCTTCCTCTTCCAGCTGCAGCAGGTCTTCGCCGGCGAACAGGATGCGGCCTGACGCGATTTCGCCCGGCGGTTGGCGGATCAAGCCCAGAATGCTGAGGGCCGAGACGGTCTTGCCGCACCCGGATTCGCCGACCAGGCAGACCGTTTCCTCACGGCCCACCTCGAAATCGACGCCGTCGACGGCTTTCGCTACGCGGTTCTCGGCACCGTGAAAGTGGACCTTGAGGTTCTCGACCGATAAAAGAATTTCTTTGTTCATAGGTCCGTTGAGCCGGTTTAGCCGGTTTAGCCCGTTTAGCCCGTTGAGTCGGTTGAGTC
>JBAVJU010000384.1:0-2070 GCA_049687935.1 Desulfobacterales bacterium
AATCCATTCATTATATAAGCCGCTATAGTAAGTGTGGGTTCGACTGATTTATGATGACACTGTCATTCTGAAAATATTCTTGTAGTACATTAGAGGCCTGGCTTTTTGCAAAGCCATCAGGAATTGCAAAATGCGAATTGTAAATATAAAGTGTCTATAAAATGCAATACATTAGATTACAATATGTTAAGGGTCTTGCGGCACGGTTTCTAATTCCTTTTATCTACTGCCACACATGGTAAGCTTCCAATTGGCGATATTGAGGAAGTAAGGAATGCATTACCAAAAAACAATTAAATTACGAGAAGATAGAACTTAACTTTCAAATTGACACTTCACTTAACGGGTTCCCGGCACCCTGTTTTTTTGCATTTTGCAAACAATTGCTCCTATTAATTGCCAATATAAAAGGTCCTTTTTGGTTGTCGTATCCGTGGGTTGACCATACCGAAAAAAATCTTGGCTTCAAGCAAATAGATTCAGCCGAGTGTCAATACCAAAATGTGGTGTATGGAAATTCTTCGCGTGAACACATCTTGTCTTTTCTCTCCACAGGCCCTGTAGACCATAAAATAGACTTATCGCCAGTGCGTTAACGCTTTAGATCGTGGCATGCTCCTTGCTATGACCCGAGGACTGCACCGGCTCGACCTGGCGAAAACAGATACATGGAGGAGGGTAATTTGCTGAATATCGCTGCTGATGATGCCTTTGCCGTGGAAAACGAGACCCGACCGTGTGAGTGCCCCACCGCCGAAGACGACTGCAAGCCCGAGGGATTTCTGGGCATCATCGGCGGGAGTGAACAAATGCGGAAGGTTTTTCAGCTGATTCGAAGGGTGGCGGACTCAGACAGCACCATTTTAATCAGCGGAGAAACCGGCACCGGCAAGGGACTGGCGGCCAAGGCCATTCACTGCTGCTCCCATCGCAAGGACAAGCCTTTCATTTCCATCAACTGCGGCGCTATCCCCGAGAACCTGCTCGAAAGCGAGCTGTTCGGCCACGTCAAGGGGTCTTTCACCGGTGCGACGGCCAACAAGGTCGGAAAATTCGAACGGGCGCACGGCGGTACGATATTTCTGGACGAAATCGGAGACATGAGCCCGGAACTCCAGGTAAAACTCCTGAAGGTGCTCGAGGAGGGCGAGTTCGAGCCGGTCGGCGGCACCCGGAGCATCAAGGTCGATGTGCGCATCATTGCCGCCACCCACCGGGACCTCGACGAGGAAGTTCAAAAGGGGACCTTTCGGGAGGATCTGTTCTACCGGCTGTTCGTGATCCCCATGCAGCTGCCGGCGCTGCGGCATCGCAGGTCGGACATTCCACTGCTGGTGACCGATTTTTTGAAAAGCTTCAACTGCAAGAACAACCGACAAATCGACGGGCTGACCGAAGAGGCCCTTCACATCCTGATGAATCATTCCTGGCCGGGAAACGTCAGGGAACTGAAGAACATGATCGAAAGAATCGTCGTCATCAAGGGAGAAGGCCGTATTACAGCCAGGGATTTACCCCGCAAGATGAAAGACACGCCAGCCGGCCCAGCGGTGCCGGCCGTTGAAATCACCGACGAGGGCATATCCTTGAACACTGCCGTCACCGAGTTCGAAAAGGCGCTGATCGTACAAACCCTTGAAAAAACAAAGTGGGTCAAAAACCAGGCGGCCAAACTCTTGCAGCTCAACCGCACAACCCTCGTCGAGAAGATCAAGCGTCACCGGCTCGAACCGGAAGCGGTGTGACAAATAGAGGGTTCAAGGGTTCGAGGATTCCAGGGTTCGAGGGGAAGTAAAAAACATCTGAACCGAACTTTTGTCAAAAAGAACCATATTGAGCGGTCTATGAATATTCTCTGAACAGCAAGATCCCGTCAGGACGGGATTTCATAAAATCGAATGCGATTTCATGAAGTCACTTGGACCCTGGAATCCTCGAACCCTAATAAACCAATCACCTTTTTTCGGATCTTCTCACGATTCTTTCTCTTTCCCCTCCAACGATGCCACTATTTATCAATCCTGTTCTCCGTGCACCGCAGTAGCCCTGCGGGCGTCAAAGACCTGACGT
>JBAVJU010000385.1:0-2295 GCA_049687935.1 Desulfobacterales bacterium
ACGGGCAAGACGATGCTGGCCCATGCCATCGCCGAGAGCCTGAAGATGCCGCTGGTCGTCCTAAACGTCAAATCCAGCATGAAGCTGATCGACGCGCTCTACCAGTACGACACACTGACGCGGCTCAACGACAGCCGCTTCGGCGACTCCAGCCGGAATGTGAGCAACATAGAGGACTATATCCGGATGGGGAAAATCGGGCAGTCGTTCACCGCCGACCGGCGCACGGTTTTGCTGATCGACGAAATCGACAAGGCCGACACGGATTTCCAGGATGACATGCTCGATGTCCTCGACCAAATGGAGTTCGACATCATCGAAATCGACAAAACCATCAAGGCCCGCACCCGTCCGGTTATCATCATCACCTCGAACGCCAAGAAAGACCTGTCGGACCCTTTCCTGGGCCGGTGCAACTTTCATCACATCGCCTTCCCCGAGCCCAAAATGATGCGCAACATCATTGCCGTCCACTTTCCCAATCTGGACGCAGAACTGATGGAAAATTCGGTGACGGCATTTTACCGACTGCGTCAAATGGAGGGAATCGAAAAAAAACCCGCCACCAGAGAGCTGCTCAACTGGGTGCGGGCGCTCAATGCCGATCCCGATTTCAAACCCAAGAAGCTGGCCACCGGTGAAATCCCTTACCTGGGGGTGCTCTTCAAAAAAAGTCAGGATCTGCAGCGAACAAACGAACTACTCCGCAGGAAAAGATTGTTCTGAAATGTTCATCGACTTTTTTTACACTCTCAAAAACGTCGGGATTCCAGTCAGCCCGACCTCGTTTCTGACGCTCCACCGCGCGCTTCTGACCGGGCTGGTAAATTCCCTCAACGATTTTTATACGGCGTCACGATCGATCCTGGTCAAGAGCGAGCGCTATTTTGACCTGTATGACCAGGCATTCGCACACCACTTCGAGGGGGCCGAGTTGCCGGATTACAGCGGTGTCGAACTGGACGATATCGCCCGGGCCATGCTCGACCAATGGTTGAAAGAGCCCCGCGCGCTGGCCGAGGCCCTCGGCATCGATGAATCCGAGCTGAACCGCTTGACCCCGGAAGAGCTGGTCGAATACTTCAAAGAACGACTCAAGGAGCAGACCGGTGAGCATCACGGCGGAAGCCGGTGGATCGGCACCGGCGGGACCTCACCGGTGGGCCATTCGGGTCATCATCCGGGCGGAATGCGCGTGGGCGGCGTTTCGCGCAACAAGTCGGCCGTGAAAGTCGCCTTGGACCGCCGCTACCGCAACTACTCCCTGAGCGGGCCGTTGACGCGGCCGATGGTGGGAGAGGCGTTGAAGCGGCTGCGCAACCTGGTACCGGTGGGTCCCAAGGACCGGGTCAATATCGATGAAACCCTCTATCAAACAATGAAAAACGGGGGCGAAATCGAAATCGTTTTCGAACGCAGTCTGAAGGATCGCCTGAAGGTGATACTCGCGATCGACAACGGCGGGTATTCGATGGATCCTTACATTTCCGTGGTGCAGACGGTTTTTGATTACGCCCGATCACAGTTCAAGGACCTCAAGACCTATTTTTTTCACAACACCGTCTACAGCACCCTCTGGGGAGATGCGGCCCGATTTCGCAAACCGAAACCGATTGCCGAGTTTGCTTCGGCCGATCCGCAAACCCGATTGTTCATCGTCGGCGACGCCAGCATGGCGCCCTACGAGCTAATGGTCGCCGATGGTTCGATCCATATCGAGGAAAGAAGCGGAACGCCCAGCATCGAATGCCTCAAATTTCTGGCCGATACCTTTTCGCACGCAGTGTGGCTCAACCCAATGCCGGAAGATATGTGGAATTACACCCAAACAGTTAAAACCATTGGCCGAATCTTTCCCATGTTCGAGTTGTCGATCGACGGGCTGGAAAAAGCGGTGCACTACGTGATGGCAAAATGAGGAATGCCTGGAATCAGGGTCAGGCCCAAGGTCAAGGCCATTGATACACGGCCAAGAGGCGACGGTTCTGATGTAAACGACCCGGATTAAGGAATCGTATCGTCCTCCGGTTATCGACGGTCCCGGTCCGTCCAAGAATGCCAACAATTCAAAACCCGACTCGGCATCTTCGCTTCCGCGCGGGAATGGCGGCGTGCCCCAGTTTTCCCGCGTCACGCTTCTATGCCGTACAATCGGCAGGTGTTGTTCCAGATGGTTTCGGCCAGAACGGACGGATTTTCTTTGCGGACCTCGGCCAATTTCAACAACACGGTGCGGACGAAAGCCGGCTCGTTGCGGCGGGTGTGGTTTTTTTCGGGTGCCGGGGTGAGATAAGG
>JBAVJU010000386.1:0-4779 GCA_049687935.1 Desulfobacterales bacterium
GCATTGTCTTTGACCGCGGGCCAAAGAACCTCGGAGATAAAACGGTACCGCTTCAATGCATAATGAAACCGGTGGCTGCGGGTGGCTCAATTGAAAACATCGATGGGCCAGCTATGGCCGGATAAAATTGTCACCCCGGAGAAGGTCATCGAGAAAATCAAACCCGGGATGAGCATCTTCATCGGCACTGGTGTCGCGGAGCCTCGCACCTTGGTCAGGACCCTGATGAACAGCACGGCCGGCAATCTGACCGACCTGGAGTTGATTCAGTTGGTCGGTTTCGGCGACGCCATTTCTTTGGGGAAACTTCGATCGCAACAGTTCCGCATTCCGTTCTATGACGAACGCATCTGACCTACAGCCACCGGTAGGATTGATTTCTGGTGATTTCTGGCAAATGGACCTCGCTGCTCATAACCCTGATGGGGTTTTCCGACTATAAGTTCACCTGAGAGGCCATTCTGTTCCGTGTTCAGGACATCACCCGTTTCGACCAAGTTTGGAATGTACGTGTTTGTTAGACTTGTGAACAATCAATGGCATTCTATGCCTTTTTTAAATCAGCTGAATTACCCAATACGTGCCTGAATCCTCACTATTTCTGTAATCGTGACATCCTTGCCAGCTACTGCAGTCTCGATTTCCTGCGACATTCTGTATCAATTATTGTTTCTGCTGTATAAACCATACGGAAATCCCCGCGCGCTCCAAAATTGTCCAAATTGTATATATCGTGCCTGAATCGAATCTTTTAAGACGTGCGAAAAATTTCAGATTTGCAGATCGAAGGTGTATTATTTCGGATGGTTAGATTGATAGCCGTAAAACGCAATACTCTAAATGAGTGCATAGAATTGGTTAACCTAAATCGGCTCGATATTCTCAATTGAAGACCTTAAAGAATAAAGAGGGCGACCGAGGAATATTTTTGAGATTCCTTGTGCTATTTGTTACCCATTATATGCGGACCAATGGTCGAAGTTCTTATGCTCAAGACCAAGCTCAGCCGCACGAAGAACGAGGGGCGGCAGAAACGACCGCAAGCATTGTCGATTTCCAAACGGGCACGCTATCAGACCACGAAGCGGCGTCAGCAGCATACACTTATTCGGTGTCGATCGATGCAGCCTTCTCAATTAGCAAGGACTTTCTGGCCGGGTTTGACCTCGGTCGCTTCATAACCAACGAAGGTGATCTGGTCGAGAGCTACTCCACAGCGCGGAAGGTAGCGACGACGGCCCCCGCACTGGAGAGCTTTAATTCGTTGCCGGAGACATCAAAACCATCCACGGTGGACATGGTTTTTGCGAAATTGCGCTCCAGTTCCATTAAGGCGGGAGGCCCCGCCATCTTGGTGCTGACCAGCTTGCCCATGGTGACGCTGCCACCCACGAGGGCGTATGATCCGCTGAGCCGGTTGATACCGCCAAAGATGGAGAGCTTGCCGTGCGCGAACTTCATCGTGGGGGGCTTTGCCACGTCGATTTTCTCGCCGTTGAGCGTCGTCAACGTCCATTCCTTGTGCGCGGCCTGGTTCACGCCCGCCATGTCGCAGACGTGGGTACGCCATGTATACGTCTTTCCCGCCTCCTGCGAAGCCTTCACGAAAGCTTTCCCCCCACCGGCAGACGCCGGATAGATGGTCACGCCCCCCTTGATCGTCTCAACCACCTTGATGTCCTTGATCGCCATCGGGTCGACATTGAGCGGGTCTTTGTCGAGGATGACGAGATCGGCCAGCTTGCCGACTTCGAGGGTGCCCTTGGTGGCCGCTTCTTCATACTGCCCGGCCACCCACTCTGTCATGGCCTTCAAGCCCTCGAAAGCCGTCACCCGCTGATCAGGACCGATCTGGGCGCCAGCGCGGGAAACGCGGTTCACGGCCGACCAGAGCATCATCATCTGGTCGAGCGGGGCAACGACAAAGTCGGTGTGGTTGGACGGGCGCATCCCGGCGTCGATCGCATCGCGCATCGGACTGATGTACAGGGCCTGCTCCCTGCCGCGGTTCTCAAAGTGGGCCTCGGCGAAGTAGAAGGTGTGCAGGGTGTAAAAAGAGGGGCGCACCTTGTATTGTACGTACTTTGGTATCTGGTCTTTACGTAAAAACTGGGTATGGATAGTGGTCACGTTCCAGGGCCGGCTGTAGTCCCCCGCCCGGGCGAACTCGTAGGCCGTGAGGAAGGCGTCGATGGCGGCATCCCCATTGCAGTGCAGGATCAGCGGCACCTTCAGGTCGTAGACTTTCTTCACCATCTGGTTGGCGAGGTCCTGGGGAAAGGTCGGTTCGCCCTTCCAGTCCTTTTCACCGCCGGGTCCGCCGTTGAGGTAGGGCGTGGTAAAGAAGGCGGTCCGTCCCTGCGGAGACCCGTCCAGGGTAATTTTCACGCCGCCGATCTTGAAGCGGTTTTTATATGTACCCCATTCAGCCACGGGCTGTTCGGCGAGCACTTTGTCAACATCCGTGATAAAGGGATAAGAGATCACGTCGATGATATTGGCCCCGGCCTCACTGGCGCGCTTCATGGTCATAAACTGGGGGAAATGCGTCGCCCCCTCGTGGGCAGTCGTGATACCGGCCTCCGCATAAAGCATCTGGCCCGCGCGGCTCCACTCGATTTCCTGCTGGGCCGTTATCGGCTCGGACTGCTCCATCACCGGCAAAAAGGCCGTCTCCATGATGAGGCCCCAAGGTTCCTCGGTGCCCGGCTTGCGCACGATCACGCCACCGGGCGGGGTCTTCGTTTCTGCGGAGATCCCATACTTTTTCAAGGCGAGGCTGTTCATTACCGCGCCGTGCATCGATACGTGGTCGACGCGGACCGGGTGGTTGGGGAAGGCCTCGTCGAGCTCGTCGCGGTTGAGCAATCGACCATCGGGCATGACGGTGTCGTCATAGCCGTAGCCCATGATCATCTCGCCTTGAGGGATGTTCCGTTCCTCCGCAAACTTTTTCAGCTCCGCGATGATGCTGGGTATGTCTTTGCCGGGACCCGACGGCGGTGCGTACAGCTTGCACTGGTTGGCGACAAGGAGCGCGTTGATGTAATGGCTGTGACCGTCAAGAAAGCCGGGTAGCATGGCTTTGCCGGCGAGATCGACGACTTTGGTGGAGTCGTCTTTCATGGCAAGGGCCTGGTCCTTAGACCCGGTAAAAACGATCGTTCCATCCTTCACCGCGAGAGCCTCGACATAAGTTGGCTCCTTGCCGGCCATGGTGAGAATGGAGCCGTTGTGGTAGATCGTGTCTGCCATTTCCTCTACTGCCGCCGAAGCGTTCCAACTCAGCAGAACAGCGAATCCAGCAATCATTGTATTTTTCATGTGTCTTGCCCCTCATATTATAAAAAATGGCAACGGATCGGGGCACAGCTCCATGACCTCGGGAAGGTCCTTTCGGGCGCAATACCCCTTGTGCAGATAGCCCTTTTTGAGTCCGTTTGCGGTAATGATCTGCAGGTGGGTGTGGTGATACCAGTTGCCGTTTTCTTGAAAGTCGCCGATCCGTGCAAATTCATCACCGGCTTTGAGATGGGTGGCCGCGGGCGGCAGCGATCCCGGATTCAAGTGACCGTAGAAGCTGTAAAAGGCTTCGAAGCCGGAACCGGCATGCTTCAGAAGAATGAAACCACCGTAGTTGCCCTCCCCTTCCTCGTAACCGGCCTGACTGACAACAGCATCCAGCGGCGCATGCAGCACGCTGTTCACCGGAACCATGATATCCACCCCCAGGTGGTAGTAACGCTCATCGACGACCATCTGCGGGCAGTCCCGCAAGAGGGTGTCACGGCGCTCCAGATACCCGCCCAGGCCCCAGTTGCTTCCTGCGGCCATCTGGCCTTCCAACAGAGATTGGAAGTTCTTTTGGTCCCGAACGTCGATTTGCTCCAAAAGGTGATTTCCGGTCGATAGATCGATCGGCAAAGGATCCCCCTTCAGGTTGTCAAACAGCGGTGCCAGACGGATTTGACGGTTGTACAGAGCGTACGGATAACGAAGCATTGTCAGTTCCAGGTTCAGGGTTCAGGGTTTCGGGTTCCGGGTTCTCGAAGTGAGGGCGCCCAGCTTACTTCAGCACGAAATTCTAATTTCGTACTAAGCGCTCATGGCCCTTCAGGCCGCCACGGGGCATGAAAACGATGCACCGGAGCCCAGATGGTGCGACACCACTACTGTTTGCGGGTTCTGAGTTTCAAGTTTCTATTGAGCGACGGCGTTCAATATTCTGGTCATTGTGGGGCCGTCGATGTTGCCGCCACTGACGATCACCCCGATCTTTCCCTGGACCCTTAGCCGGCCATTGATCAGCGCCGCCACCCCCAGGGCCCCCGAAGGTTCGACCACCAGCTTCAGGCGATAAAAAAGAAACCGGACGGCTTCCATGATGGCGGCTTCCGACACGGTCTGCATATCGTCCACATACGTTCTGATCAGCGGGAAAGTCAGCTTACCGAGGCACGGTGTCCGGGTGCCGTCCGCGATGGTCGGTGGATTGTGCACGGTGTGCAGGGTTCCGGTTTTGAAAGACTTCGTGGCGTCATCGGCCAATTCCGGCTCGACGCCGATCACACGGCAGGTCGGCGTTACCCCCTTGACGGCCACGGCCGAGCCGCTCAGCAAACCCCCTCCGCCGCAGGGAACCAGCAGGGCATCGAGGGCGGTTTGAGTCTCGATCAGTTCGAGGGCCACCGTCCCCTGGCCGGCGATCACATCTTCGTGATCGTAGGGGGGTATCATGGTGAACCCGTGCTCGACCTCGAGCCGCCGGGCGATTTCCTC
>JBAVJU010000387.1:0-8828 GCA_049687935.1 Desulfobacterales bacterium
CTGCAGAAGGGCGAAACCCTGGGCATCGTGGGAGAAAGCGGTTGCGGTAAAACCACCACCGGCCTGGCCATCATGCGATTGATCGAACCAACCGGGGGCGCCGTCTTTTTTAAAGGCGAGAATATCACCCGGGCGGAAAAATCAAAAGTCAGGGCCTTGCGAAAGAACATGCAGATCATTTTCCAGGACCCGTATTCGTCCTTGAATCCCCGCATGACCGTCAACCAGATTCTGGCGGACCCGATGATAAACTACGGCCTGTATGCGGGCAAGCGACAACCCGAACGCATCGCTTTCCTGTTGGAAAAAGTCGGGCTTTCGCCCGAACACGGCCGGCGATACCCCCACGAGTTCTCCGGTGGCCAGCGGCAACGGATCGGGGTTGCCCGGGCACTTGCACTGGATCCGCAGATTATCGTGGGCGACGAGCCGGTTTCGGCTCTGGACGTGTCGATTCAGGCCCAGATTATCAATCTGCTGATCGACCTTCAAGAGGAGTTCGACCTTTCCTACATCATTATCGCCCACGACCTGGCCGTGGTGGAACACATCTGCGATCAGGTGGCCGTCATGTATCTCGGCAAAATCGTCGAAAACGGCACTTACCGAGAAGTGTACATGGACCCGAAGCACCCTTACACTCAGGCGCTCTTGTCGGCCATACCGGTCCCGGATCCCGAAGCGGCCAAACACCGGATCATTTTGTCGGGAGACGTGCCCAGCCCGATGCGTCCGCCGCCGGGCTGCCATTTCCATCCCCGCTGCTCTTTCCGGATGGATATCTGTGACAAGCAGAAGCCGCAGCTCAAGGGCGTCGAGGGCGGTCACGCGGTCAGTTGTTTCCTGTACTGACGGTGCCGCCACTGCGTAAGGGCACGAGCTGTGAAACGAGGACGCAGAAAAAGGAGAATTCTAAGTCAACTCAACCAACTGAAAGGAGAAAGTCATGAAGAAAACCCGTCTTGGATTGTTGCTGGTGCTCTGCGCCGCCGTTCTTCTGGCAGGAGCACTACCGGCTATGGCGGAAACCTCCCTCATGGCGGCCCAGGACGACCCGCCCCGCATGATGAACCCTCAGGGGGACGACTCCGATGCCGGCCTGCAGTATTTCGCCAATTTTTTCGACGGTCTGCTGGAGCGCAAAGGCTCGCAGGGGACTCTCGCACCGGCGCTGGCCGAACGCTGGGAGCGGTTGGACGCGCTGAGCTGGAAATTCTACCTGCGCAAGGGCGTCACGTTTCACAACGGCAACCCCTTCACGGCCCAGGACGTCAAGTTCACGTTCGAACGGTTGAGCAACCCGGAAGTCTCGGAGTTCATCAACACCGGTAAATCCATCGACAAAATCGACATCATCGATGATTACACCGTGGTAATCAAGACCAAGGATCCGATTCCCTGGTTTGCCAACAACATGCATCAGATCTTCATCATGGACAAGGAGGACACGGAATCCCGCGACGCCGGCGATGTGACCATCCGCCCCAACGGGACCGGTGCTTATAAGTTCGTGGAATGGGTCAAGGGATCGTACGTGAAGATGGAAGCCAACGAGAAGTACTGGGAAGGCGCGCCCCCCATCAAAAAGGTGGAAATCCGCCCGATCACCGAATCGTCCACCCGCTTTGCCGCTCTGTTCTCCGGCCAGGTGGACCTGGTCACCGGCGTTCCGGTGGAACTCTACGACAAGGTGGCGGCCAACCCCCAGGTCGAGGTGATCAGCCGCCCGGCTCGCCGGAGCATCTTCCTGGCCCTGGGCAACAAACCCGGGTCGCCCATGGCGGACATCCGGGTGCGCAAGGCCATGAGCATGGCCATCGACGAAGATGAAATCATTCAGAAGGTCATGCGCGGCCATGCCTCCCCGGCCGCCCAGATTCCAGATCCCCCTACCATCGGCTACCGCGAGGATCTGAAACGGCTGCCGTACGATCCGGCCAAGGCCAAAGAACTGCTCAAGGAAGCCGGGTTCGAAAAAGGCTTCGCGGTCACGCTGACCGGCCCCAACGACCGCTACATCCAGGATGCCAACATTGCCGAGGCGGTGGCCAAGTACCTGGCCAAGGTGGGCATCACCGCCAAGCTGGACGTCAAACCCAAATCGATCTTCTTCCCGGAAGTCAGCGAGGGCAAGCTGGAGTTCTACCTCATCGGCTGGTTCGACGGCACCTTCGACATGGGCCGGACCTATTTTAAATTGGCCCACACCCGGGATCAGGATAAAGGCTACGGCGAATTGAACGGTGCCAACTACAGTGATCCCGACATCGACAAACTGCTCGAATCCACCGCCGAGATCATCGATCCGGTCAAACGCGGGAAAGTTTTGCAGGATCTCAACAAGATGGCCATGGTGGACAAGATCGTCTGGATTCCGCTGCACTATCAGCAGGACCTCTATGCCATCCTCAAGGGCAAGGGCATCGACTTCAAGCCGCGTCCCGACCGTTGGATGGTGTATAAGGAGATCAGCATTAAATAGCGTGTCATCGGTACCCTCTGAAGTGCTCGGAGGTGAAAGCGGAAACCTCTTTTTCGACTTTTCATTGGGCGCTTCAGAGGATGCCATCACCATAACCTGCTCAGAAACCGTCGTCATCAGGTATTTTTCTCATGCTCACCTACATCGCCCGCAGACTGATCCAAGGCTTTGTGGTGCTCCTGGCCGTGTCGCTGATCTGTTTTATCATCTTCCGCTACATGGGCGACCCGGTGGTCACCATGGCCGGGCGATACGCCACGTTTAAAGAGCGCGAGGAAGTGCGCAAACTTTTCGGTTTGGACAAGCCGATGGCTGTCCAATACGGGCGTTTCATCTGGAATGCGGCCCACGGTAACTTCGGCAAATCGTACGTGAGCCGCGTACCGGCCCTCGGACTGATCATGGAACGCTTTCCGGCCACATTCGAACTGGCCGCCAGTGCCGTTTGCCTGGCGTTTATCAGTGGCCTGGGATTGGGGGTGATCGTCTCCATCAAACCGTTTTCCGTGCGCAACCGCTTGATCATGGCCGCGTCTTTGGGAGGGATATCCATCCCCACCTTTTTGACCGGAATTTTACTGATCATGATCTTCGCCGTTTTTCTGGGCATTCTGCCCTCATACGGCCGGGGCGAGACTGTTCAGGTCGGCTTCTGGCGCACCGGCCTGTTGACCATCAGCGGCATCCAACATCTGATTCTGCCGGCCATCACTCTGGCGAGTTACCAACTGGCGGTGCTGCTGCGCTTGACGCGGGCAGGCATGCGCGAAGTGCTGACCCAGGAATACATCAAAACCGCATGGGCCAAGGGATTGTCCCCCGCCAAGGTCATCATCAAACACGCGCTGCGCAATGTCATGATTCCGGTGATCACCATCACCGGCCTTCAGTTTGGAGAAGTTCTGGCATTTTCGATCGTTACCGAGACCATCTTTCAGTGGCCGGGCATGGGCAATCTTCTGCTCACCTCGATTTACGAGAACGACCAGCCGGTGATCGTGACCTACATCATGCTGGCCTCGGTCATCGTGATTACCCTGAACATGATCGTCGACATCCTTTACGCAGTTTTGAACCCGAAAATCCGCTATGACTAAACGGCGTATCAAATCCCGGATGCTTTCCAGCTACCTGCACGATCCATCGGCGATTGTGGGAAGCGTCATTCTGCTGCTCTTCATCCTGGCGGCCCTGCTGGCGCCCTGGATCACACCCCAGAACCCCTACGACCTGACCACGCTCAGCCTGGACCATTTTCTGACGCCGCCGATCTGGATGGAAGGCGGCACCGCACCCTTCGTGTTCGGTACGGACGACCAGGGACGCGATATTCTCAGCACCATCATTTACGGCTGCCGCACGTCCCTGATGGTCGGATTTGGGGTCGTGCTGGCAGCGGGTTCGTTCGGCATTCTCATAGGACTTCTGGCGGGGTATTACGGCGGTTGGCTCGATGCGGTGACCATGCGGTTGGCCGACACCTTTTTCTCCTTTTCAACCACCTTGCTGGCGTTTTTACTCCTCGGCATCTTCAAACACGGCGGCATCCTGGTCGTCATCATCGCGATCTGCATCGCCGACTGGGTGCGCTATGCGCGCACCATGCGGGGAAGCGTTCTGGAGGTCAGGGAGGAAGCCTACGTCATGGCCGCCAAGGCTTCCGGTGCCCGAGACGTCAGGCTGCTCGCCCGTCACATACTGCCCAACGCCATGCCGCCGATTTTCGTAGTGGTGGCAGTGGATCTGGCCGTTGTCATCATGCTCGAAGCGACCCTGAGTTTTCTGGGCGTCGGCGTGCCGTTGACCGAACCCTCTTTAGGCATGATGATCGCCATCGGAAAAAACTACCTCTATGCCGGCATGTGGTGGATGATCGTCTTTCCGGGGGCGGCCCTGGTGCTGCTGGTGGTGGGGATCAATCTCTTTGCGGACTGGCTCAGGGAGGAACTGAACCCGCGGATCGAGCGACACGGCTGAAACCGATCGGGTAGGGATTGGCGTGAAAATAAGGCCCCCCTATGTCGGTAACGGCGACATCATCCGGCGCCACCTCGACATTGACGATGCGCCGCTTCCTGAGAGAGCCGAGATGGTGTGTCCGATCTCCCTCGGCGGGTCTTCACAGTATACAGAACGCACTCCCTGACGCCCCATAGCGAACGGTTCTCGGTTGGGCCATCGAGAGGACTGAAGGTACGCCCTTGATTCAGGCGCCCGGTGCGCCTCCGCCGCCCTGACGCGCGACGAATCCCTGAGTTTGAAGCCCTGTGGCCGACGGCGTCCCGGCGATCTGGGCCAGGTAGGTTTCTCCGAGCTTGTCGATGTGGCTGTTGACATTGTCGAAGTAGTTGAAGTGCACCTGTTCTTCGTCGATAATGGCCTCGAAAATCTTCACACTGGTGCTGTCGCCGTTTTCCCTGCACACCAGCAGAAATTGATTGTACATGTCGATGGTGTTGTCCTCGAGGTTAGCATCGAAGGAAAACACGGCTTTAACTTCCTGGCCTCTTTGCGCCTTTGCCGCCGGTTCTGCGGTCGGCTCTCCGCCCAGTTCCTTGATGCGTTCGGCAAACATCTCCGCGTGGCGCATCTCATCGATGGCGATCAGCTTGACTTTGGCCGCCATATCGCCGAAATCAAGGTCGTCCAAATTGTAGTGCTGATTCATATACTGGCCGATGGCATGCAGCTCCATGCTGCGCGCCTTGTTCAGGACTTCGATGACCTTCTTCTTCCTCTGTTCCTTCGCTTTTTGTGCCATCAAACACCTCCTTGAATGTTGAGTTATAAAAAAGATACTCTCACTTCAGGGTCCTCGCCAATGCTGAAAAAAGCCGCTCCAGGTCACTGTCCGTGTTGTAGAGATGGGGCGCGATGCGGATCGCGTTGCCCCTGACACTCACGAAGACCTTTTCACGGGCAAGGTTCGGCAATAGAGCCTCCGGCAGACCGGACGGTATCGACACTCCCAGCATGTGGGGCGCCCGAACATTGTCCGCCGGGACCTGAAACCCCAGCTCGGCGGCCTGGTTGGCAATGCGGCCGGTGGTCTCCCGCAGGGTATCGGCAATGTTGTCCACACCCCAATTTCGCAGTTGGGCCAGCGCTGCGGCTGCGATCGGCGCCAGGATGAAATTGCTGGCCGCTCCCATGTCATAGCGCCGGGCGCCCGGCTGATACTCATTGCGATAGTCGACCAGGCGGGCGAAGTTTTCCGATCCGGCGCGGTTGAGCCAGTTCTCTTCCAGCGGCACGCCGCGCTGTCGTCCGGGCGCGGCATAGCAGAACCCGAAGCTGTAAGGCCCCAGCAACCATTTGTGGGCCGTTGTGATCAAGAAATCGGGCTGAACGGCCGCAACCGAAAAGGGCATGGCGCCCAGTGACTGGGTACCGTCCACCACCAGAGCTGCACCCACTTGGCGACACCTTGCCCCGATTGTGACCAGGTCGAGCAGTGTGCCGTCGGTCCAGTGGCAGTTGGGAAGGGCCGCAATCGCGGTCTGATCGTCGATGGCATCGATCACGGCCGCCGTCCAGTCGTTGTCGGGCGGACGGCGAACGGTTTTCAGGACAGCATCCGCGTGGTCAGCCTTCAGCCGCCACGAATAGACATGGGAGGGGAATTGGTCCTGGAGAAGCAAAATGGTCTGCCCCTTCTCAACGGGCAGGTTTTTAGCCGCCAAAGCGACACCGTAGGAGACGGCCGGAATGATGGCGATACTGTCGGGGGTGCCCCCGATTAGCTCCGCGAACAGTCGGCGGTTTTCCTCCATTGTCGTGAAAAAATGGCCGGAAGTAATGGTCCAGGGTTCGGCTTTCGACTTCAGGGCGGCCTTTCCGGCCTCCGCCGCGCTGCGCAGCAGAGGTGCCGTGTACGCACAGTTGAAGTAAGCAACGTCTTGCGGAATAGCAAACAGCTCACGCTGGAACGGAATCACCCTATACCCCCTTTCCGAGAATCCGCTCGTCATGCTTGAGCCGTTCCTGAATCCCCTTGCCGACTTGATACGTGCGGCTGAACTCGGCCCAGAACTCCTTGTCTTTTTCCTTCCAGTCCGGTCCGAAACGGTCGTTGAAATACTCCCCGAGTTTTTCGAACAGCAGTTTCCAGGGAGGGTCGCCTTGCTCGTGGGCCGCCAGCAGTTGCTCCAAAAGGCTGTCCAAATCGGTCAGCGCCTCCTTGGGGAGGTAGGAAATGGCGCCCTTGCGAATAGACTCCATGAGGGTGTCCGGGTTGATGGCATGGGCGGTCAGCATCACGGTCGGGATGCCGCGCTCCACGGTTTCGGTCAAGAGCTTGAGTCCGTTGACCCCCATAATATCCAGGATGGCCAGGTCGTAACGGTTCTGCCTGATCTTTCGGGACGCGGTGTCATAGTCGCCGGCCAGATCGAGGACCGCCCCGTCCAGGATGTCTTCGATTGTCTCGAGTATGTCCTCTTCGTCGTCCACGGCCAGGATGCGCTTGCCTTTCAATCTCGACTCCGTCGCCATCTGCTTTTCTCCTTCGAAAGTTTCTCCCCGTATCGAGCAGTATTAAACACTCATGGCTTTTTAAACGCGTAACGTCCACTCAAGGTCACACCATGCCGGTTTCGAAAGTGAGCGGCAGCTTCAGCCGGAAGGTGGCACCTTCGCCCCTGGTACTCTCCAATTCGATGTCGCCCCCCAGACGGCGGGCCATGATCATTGCGCCGGCCAAACCGAGTCCGTGACCGTTGCGGGGCAATAGGGCGCACTCTTTGACCTGCTTGTAGCGCTCGAAAACCATCTGGTGGTGCGCCGGATCGATACCCGGTCCGTCATCGGCAACCTCCACCAGAACGTGATCGTTTTCGAGTTTCATGCGGATTTCCACCCGCTCTTTGCGGAAGTGCAGCGCGTTCTTGATGAGGTTGCCGAGAATCTGGCGGAATTTGGTTTCGTCTTGCACCAGTTCGGTCTGTTCGAGTGCAGGCGCGATCGTTAACATAATACCCTGCCGGTCAAGAAATTCGAGTGCCGCCTTTTCTTCGGTCAGGGACCTGAACTGCTCGGAAATGTCTTCGGAAAGCCCGTCCAAAACTTCCAGCAAAACCCCGTAAGCCGATGAAACCGGCCTAAAGCGGCAGCAGAAAAAACAGCCGGCCTCGGAGCGGCCGATCTCCAGCAGGCTGTTCAGCATGGTGCGGGCCCTATTGGAGCTGCGCAGGGTGCGTTTCAGGATTTTTTCCTGTCGCGGCGTCAACGGACCGAACTTATCTTTTTTCTCCAGAAGCGTCCGGACGCCGGTCTCGATAATCGCAAAGGGGTCCTTGAGTTCGTGGATGAGAAACTCGATCTCGACTTCCCGGAAAAAACGCCCGGCTTCACCGCCTTCCAGAGCGGTGCCAGTCTCTTGGCTGTGATTGGCTTTCATGGTGGCGCCTCGGTCACATGGGTGGCTTCTGCCAAACTCCCGATTGTCAAATCATCACTTCAGACGCTGGTGGAAAAACGACCCTGACAGTTGTGCCGCCTGCCTCACGACAGTCTGTTTCGCTCCGGCAGTGCGGGCAGTCTGCGACACTTCCGGGACACGGCTCCCGGCCATCGGCAAGATGCCGGCAACGGTCGGAGTGCAGGTATAGCTTGAAGTGGTAGCGTTCTGAAAATATTTTCATGCGCAGCAAATCGAAGCCCCTTCCGCCGGCATTGAAATCGAAAGGCCTGCGGGTGGAATACTGCAGCGCATCAGCCGCAGTGAAATACTTCTCAAAGATAAGGCGCTGGTCCTCCGCGGATATGCCGACGCCGCAGTCTTTGACCTCGAACTCCGGCCCGCCCTGCCCTCTGCGGACCGTTATGTCGATCCGGCTTCCGTCGGGTGTGTGTTCGACGGCGTTTCGAATCAAACCTTCGGCGATCTTGGACAACACATCGCCCGGAATCCAGACGGCCCCGGCCGCTTCGAATTTTGTGGTCAGCTCGCAGCGCCGATGGTCAAAATGCGGCCGCAGCCGCTCGACGGTTTTGGCGATGAAGTCTTCCAGGCGGATCTCCTCGGGCAGCGCCTCACGCGGACCGAAGAGGGCATCGATCCGGCTGCGGAGCCTGTCGACCAGGCCCCCGTCGGCCCCCTCGAGCGTCGCGAGTGTCTCCAGTTCGTCGGCACAGGCATCGAGGAGGGTGGTGAGCATCCGGTGGTCTCGATCGTCACGCTCCTGGAGGATGTCTTCGATTTCATACTGCATTTCGAGCAGACGCTGCAGGTTGCGCCGGCTGCGCTCGATGATGCGCTGAATTCCCCCGTCTCTACGGTCGGCATACTTTTTGGCCAACAGTTCCAGGGAGGCCGACAGGACCGATATGGGCGTTTTGAGTTCGT
>JBAVJU010000388.1:0-5634 GCA_049687935.1 Desulfobacterales bacterium
AAACATTGCCAGGACTTGGAAGAATTTCTGCGACTCTTCGGTTATTGATCCGGACACCATATTTTTATCTCTTCTATCGTCCCAGCCGTCCCATCCGACATGGACTACTTTGAGAAGAGCAGCACAAAGGGAAAGGGAACTGGCGCGTGTAGATTATCTGACCGGCGCGGTAAACCCACGTTTCTTTTATCCTATGACCGCAAATAACGGAATGGTCGCTACTATACACTGCCGGCAGATACCTGTATTTGATCAAAACGGTTTATGGCGATATCAGGCGGTCCTTTTTTCAAGGCATGGCAACCTTAGGCAAACCATCATTTCACTGATCACCGATTCGCCAAAAGGCCTCAGCGCCGGTGAGATTGCCGAGCTTGTCGATCTTGTCCCCAAAAGTTCTTTTTTATCGCGATTTAAGGAAGTAGCCGGTGTAAAAAGAGAAAAGCATCAGGGACGCTTTGTCTACCTGTCAGACCGGCCGGAGATTTACGCCCGGCAAAAGCGGCGATGGGTAAGCACTTGCCTTCCAACGGATGCCCAAGCGGTAGTAATTTTAGTGCAATTGATAAAACACCCGAATATTGACATTGAACAGCTTGCCGGACGTGTATCCGAACAGGGGCCATCGATTGAGCCGGCCGCCGTTAGGAGTTTTTTACAGCGCCACGACTTGTTGAAAAATACTTCGGATACAAAGCCGTAACGTGCCTAAAATACTATACCGACAAGATAGCCAAGGACCACAGTGCCGCGAACCTTTTTAAGCAAAGGCCAACGATTTGCTTTTACCCGCAAGTCAGCGGTTGCGAGGGTGATATAAGGGTTCTCAAAAGCCGTGAAAAAAAACCGAGGTCACCTTGGTTATTGGACCTTTTCGCGCCAAAGAGACTGCCTTGCAGGATGCCGGTGGCGGCCTCTATCATAGTGAGCAGTTGGGTACCGGGCCCAGATCCTCGAAGACGATAAGGGCAACCGCTTTGTCGCCGCCTTCCCCGAAGGGGTTACCAAAGCGGTTCAATACGGGGCAGGTCTCAAGGCCCGCGCAGTGTACATGTCGCAGTTTCAACTTGTCCCCTACAACAGGGTGCAGGATCATTTTTCCGACCAGCTGCGCATACCGGTCAGTGAAGGCTCGCTTTTCAATTTCAATAAAGAAGCCTTTGAGCTTCTGGCCGAGTTTGAAGAGCGGGTCAAAGACAAATTGACCGGCTCAGCTCTGGCGCATGCCGATGGCACGGGCATCAATATCGGTGGCAAGGGACACTGGTTGCACTGCGTATCCAATGATCACTGGATGCTTTATTATCCCCATGAAAAAAGGGGCATGGATGCCATGCATGATATGGGCATACTGCCCGGGTTCAAAGGGATCCTGTGTCATGATCACTGGAAGCCGTACTATAAAATACGCTGAGCAGTTACAGAAAACATTCGCCGGAAATATTCCCCGTTTAAGACCCAGGAGCGGGTTCAGCTGATTCCAGATCAACAGAATTGCGATTCCGTTCATGAACCCCGCCACCACCGGATGGGGCATGTACTTGACCACGTTGCCTATCTTCAGGGAACCGATCAGCAGTTGTGAAACGCCTCCGATCATGACACAGGCGGAGGCCAACCCCACGATGATCATTTCCCTGCCAGGGAGGCCCTGCGGTATCCCGGCTTCAGCAGAAAGCGTTCCCACTACAAAGGTCAAAATGAGGGTCAGCGGTGCTTTCGGGCCCGAAATCTGTGTCGGTGTTCCGCCGCACAGGGCGGCTAAAAACCCGCCGAATATCGCCGCGTTCAATCCGATAAGAGCCGCTTGGGGGCGAAAGGCCGGGCCCAGAGAATCGAAGGCGGTAACCCCGTAGGCCACTGCCATTGGCAGGGTGATAATCGCCGCCGACAGGGCTCCGGAAAATTCACGTTTGAGCGAATATGTCTTCGAAATCCACATTGCTGCAGCCAGTCTATTAGCCTCTTCTCTCAGAGAGGATTAAGTGCAGTTTCCGTCCAAAAATGGTCAGAGACGTTCAGAAATACCCGGCTAGTGGGTGGCGCAGCTCAGACAGGGGTCCAACAGCCGGATGCACCGGCCGATGAGCCGGTTTCCCCTTTCGGTGAGTTTGCCGTTGCAGCTGTGACGCTGGGCGAGATCGGTGATGAGCAGGTTGATGAAAGCGTTGTTGAACTGTGTCGCCACCAACAAGCGGACCTTGTCCACATAACCGCGGTTGACCCGGTACTTGTGAATCAGCAGGCCCCGAGGGGCCTCCAGCGCCCCTATCCCCTGGCCGGCAGTTTGCCAGTCGGGTTTCGACGACGGCTTTTCCGTACCGATATTATCAAGCAGCGTTTCGATTCGCTTGGCCGCCCAGTACATTTCCAGAAGCCGGCAGGCGTCGTAGCTCTCGAGAGTGATACCTGAGGGTTCCAGGAGCGTCTTGCAGATGTCGAACTGCCTGATCTCAGGATCCGCTAAAAACCCGTTTGCGAGAAAGCTTCTCGAGAGCGGCCCGACCAGCATCATTCCGTCGGGAAAACCGAGCTGTTGGAGGTAAGGAATCTTGGAAAGGCTCCAGTCGACGCGCATCTCTGCGATGTTTTCTTCGAATTCATCGACGGTAAACCGAGTGACCAATCGGCCGCCGCGATCGAAAACAAAAAAGCCGTTTTCCGTGCGACTGTCGCAGTAGGCAACAAAGTTAAGCTTGAGGTCTTCGGGAAATTCGATCTCTCTGACCGGCTGCCATTGGGCGGCCGCTTTCAAAAGGATGGTTCGAATTTTTTCTCTGAGGGCCGCCGCCGTTACTTTGCCCTCCATCAGAACGGCTTCGTCGAAGCTGGCCAGAAACCTTCCCGGTGCCAGGGTCACCGGATGCGTATCCCGCTTACCGAAAAGCTGCACCAGGTGCATGGCAGACCGGCGCAGGGAAAAGGCTTCATCGAAAATTTCCGGGTGATGGTTTCGCAGTTCGAACACGCCGCCCTCGGTTCCGACGAAATCCGGCAAGGTGAGAAAAAAGTAGCTCAGAGAATGGCTGCTGATCCACTCTCCCAGAACCATTATCTCCCTGAGGTGCCGTGTTCGCGCATCGGGCACCAGCCCCAGCGCGTTTTCAACAGCCCGCGTTCCTGCCACCTGGTGGGCTGTGGAGCAAAGCCCGCAGATGCGCGAGATCATGTGCGGCACCCACTCCGCCCTACGCCCACTGACGAATTTTTCAAACCCCCGGAACTCGAGCACCTGGAAGCGTGCCGATTTCAGCCGGTTTCCATCGAACTCGATGTGAATGTCCGCATTGCCTTCGATTCGGGTTGCTTTTTTCAGGATGAGCTTGGCAGTCATCTTATTCTGGCCACGTCCTTTATGAAATGCTCACCGAACCCCAGAGCGCTGGCGCTTTTGAGGCGCAGCGTGTGAAGCGGCGATTTGATCTCGGATTCCGACTTCTTCAACCTGCGGGCAAGGACGTGCAGCATGACTTCTTCGACCGATTCGCCGGCACTGATTTTCTTGATGACACTGTCCGAGGGTCCGCGACATCCCCAGCAGGGCAGTCCCCCGGCGGTACAGGCCGCTTTGCAGCCGCCGCGGGTTGAAAACCCCATGCAAAGCGTGCCCAGAGACAGCAAGCAGGTTGACGCGGAGCCGTCTTCACCAGGGAACACGCCGATAGCGGCCGGCGGCGCTTTTTTGAATTTCCGAGGGCATTCGATACATACGATCTGCCGGTTGCCTTCAAACAATTGCTCTCCCTTGAGCTCCTGCAGCAGGTTCTCCAGCAGGTGTGTCATCGGCGGGCAACCGGGCAGATAGAAGTCGACCTTTACCACATCGGAAAGTTTTCTGACCTTGCGAAGCAAGTGTTCTTCGATTCCGAAATCGTGGCGGCCCGCATCGGGGATTTTACCCTTCAGATAATACGAAAACGGGTCGATGGTTTGGCCGTAGGTTTCCTCGATCAATTCTTCGAGTTCAAACGCATTGGCCAGGGCGGGCAGGCCTCCGAATGCGGCACAGGTGCCCCAAGCGAGAAGAAAACGGCTTTTGCGACGCACTTCATTGAGTTTTTCTTCGTCTTCCCGGGTGCGAACCGCACCGTCCACGACGGCGATGTCCGTCTCCAGAACCTGCTCCTGGTCCATGAGCATGGGGCAGTAGCGGACCCGAACCTTATCCGTTATTCGACCCAGTTCATCCGGACTGCGCACCAGCATTGCCGTACATCCGCCACAGGATGAAAGCGAGCTGAACCCGATGGATATTTTATCGGTTGTTTTGAACTTTGGTAAAACGGCCTGCCGCAAGGTCTTCAAGGATCTTTGCGGCTCTTCGAGGGCCCGGGTTATCACCCTCAGGCGATCGATGAGAATCCGGAGAAACATAAGCCCCGTTTCCGGATCCGACCGGATACCGGACAGCATATCTTCCCGGCCGATGGATCGCAGTCTGACCGGCGAGCGTGCTTTTGCGGATGCCGTTCGGGGCTTTCCGGTTATAAGGGACATTTCCCCGAAAAAATCACCCGCGCCGAGCACCGCCAGGCAGAGGTCTCCGCTGCAAGTGGCGTGATAAATCTCGACGGTCCCCTGTTCGATGAAATACATTCGGCTGCCGTCATCCCCCTGCTCGAATATGACCCGGCCGGGATCGACCTCTGTGGGCGGCTCAGATGCGAATTTCAGGGCGCTTGCGAATTGCTCCGCAAGAGGGGACCGCATGCCACCCGATGGTGATGCTTCCGAGGGTTTTTCCGCTTCATGCCGGTCACTCCCTCTTTCGTGATCACAAAAATATTCCGGATTCCCGCCGGCGCGGTTACCGGTAACCAAGAGTCGGCGAAGCTTCGCATCGCCGTCGATCATGGCCCGGATCTGCCCGGTCATTCGGTCGATTCGGCGGGTGAGGGCTTTGAGCACGTATAGAACAATGTCCGGACTGTAAGCGACTTTTTCCATGAAAACGCGGCGGGAGAGCGATAGAAGCCGGCTGCGGGTGATGGTTGTGACGGTGGCTGAACGGGGATTGCGGTCGAGCAGGGCCATCTCACCGAAAAAATCTTCTTTTTCGAGAATCGTCAATACGACCTTGTGTCCGTCGCGCCGGCTGGAGACTTCGACGGCTCCCGACTGGATGATGTACATCTCATCACCGGGGTCGCCCTGGCGGCAAATCAACTCGCCTTTTTCGTAGATTTTTCCGAAAAGTCCGAAGTCGTTTCCCATGCCATCTCTCCAGTCGTTTCTGGACAAGGAAAGAACGCTGTCTGGGCAACCTGATTGTGCATTTAAGCGCTGCAGCGCTTGCGGAGTGCAAGGCTCAGGCAGCCTTGAAGAAGGGATAAGGGGGCTATAATAAACCGCATCCGGGTTGAGTTGTCAAGAGCCGACGTGACCGCTCGCACTTATAAAACGAAAACCGGAGTCAAACTCAAGCGGAACAACTTCTTTCTTCTGCGGACCCCGTAAAATCGTCAATTTTTTAAACGGACAGATTGGACAGCAGCGCGTTCAACACGGCTTGTTCTGACGATCTTTTTTAACAAGCCGATAGGTTTCTTTGTAGATAATTCGGCGCGGGCCGACGGCGATAATGTCGATGATTTTAGGCGACGAACTTCGATAAATGATCCGAAAACGACCTGT
>JBAVJU010000389.1:0-2632 GCA_049687935.1 Desulfobacterales bacterium
TTGAGTGTCTGGGCGAGAACGGCCGCAGACAGTTTCATTATGGCCGCAGCGTCAGTCGAACTGACCGGCAGCAGGAAAGCCGACAGCAGGCCCGACGGCACCACGCCGAAACCGATTATCGGAACGAAGAGGCAGTTTGAGAGAATGCCGATCAGCGAGACCTGGTTGAAATAGAACATCGTCAGCGGCAGGGTCCCCAAGGTAGCCCATACCGACACGAGAACAAAGAGGGTAACCTTTCTTAAGGCCCGCGATGTCACCGGTGCAGAGAGCGCCTGGGGTGTCAGCGGCAGCCGTGCCATGCCGTAAACGATGGCAAACACGGCCGCAAAGGACAGCTGAAAGGAGGCGGAAATAAAAACCGGCGGATAGACCACGAGAAGTGTCATCGCTGCAACGGCCAGCGTGTTCAGAAGATCCTGGTCCCTGCCGTACAGAAAGGTCAGCAGAAAAACACCGACCATAGCCAACGCTCTTTGTGTGGAGGGAGACATGCCGGCCAGCAAGGCGTATGCCAGCACGGGGAAAAAAGTCCCGAGTGCCGCCCATTTGCGGGTCCCGGCATTCCAGAGGAACCAGGGGATCCGTGACAGAATGCGGGACAGCAGGAAAAAAACCGTTGCGGCAACGATGCCGATATGCAGACCGGATATGGCCAGAAGGTGCCCGATGCCCACCCGCTGAAATGAGGCGGTGGTTTCCGGCGCCAGGCGACTCCGTTCACCGAGAATCAAAGCGGCCAGCACGCCCTGGTGCTCGCCGGCAGGAGTCGTGTCAATAAGCTCGAGGATACGGTCCCGCATCCGATCGATCCAATGCCCAATCCCGCTTCGCGGGCGTTCGCTTAGAATGGCCACGGATTCGAGGGGACTGTAGGCTGTCGCCCAGACCTCTTGGAACGCCAGGTGACGTTTATAATCGAAGCCACCGGGATTACTGAAGTTACGTGGTTCGCGAATTCGGCTCTCGAACGAGATGCGGTCGCCGCGGGAAAGGCCACAGCCGGTTCCGATGGCGGTTACCCGTATCCTCCCGGTGACCGATCGGGAGATGCCGACGACTTCTATCCGTTCAACCGTCATCAGGAAATTCGAGCGGTTGATGCGGGGCACCGGCCGCGAGACGACGGTTCCGGTGATCTGCCATTTTTTCAGACCGGTAAAATGAATGATGTGGTGCGGCGGAAAACGCGGCGCTATCCAAGGCTGCATCGAGAGGTAGCCGAGGAAAAGGAAAATCAACAGAGGCGATAGCCGTTGGTTTCTGCGGCGAATCAGGCAAAAGACGGTGAACCCGAATGCCGCCGCGAGACCGACCAGAACCGCGGGCTCGAACCCTGTCAAAAAGAGCGCCCCGACAATACCGACCATGAAGGAGAGCGCCAGCGGAATGAGCGGTCGTGCATATACATTCGGGACCATCACTACACCGGCAGCCGTCTGACGGCGGCCCCCAAGGCGGCAAACTTTTTTTCGATGGCCTGGTAGCCGCGATCCAGATGGTAGACCCGATTGACTTCGGTCGAGCCCTTGGCCACCAGGCCGGCCAGAATCAGAGAGGCACTGGCCCTCAGATCGGTGGCCATCACCGGTGCGGCCGACAGATGAGAAACCCCCCGCACGACCGCCGTATTGCCCGTAACGCGGATATCGGCTCCCATGCGTCGCAGTTCGCTGACATGAATGAAACGGTTTTCGAAAATCGTTTCCGAAATGACGCTCAGACCGTTGGCCACCGCCATCAGGACCATGAACTGCGCCTGCATGTCCGTCGGAAAGCCTGGATACGGCAGCGTCCTGACATCAACGCTGTTGAAGGCGTCACCGCCGGCGACCGTCAGACATTTATCCGCGACGCTGATTTTAGCTCCGGCGAGTTTTAGCTTGTCGATGCAGGCTTCGAGGTGTGCCGGTTCACAGCCGTGCAGCGTCACATGCCCCCGCGTCAGGGCCGCAGCGACCATGAAGGTGCCGGCCTCGATCCGGTCGGGAATGACGGTGAATGTGGTCGGATTCAAGGCGTCGACCCCCTGGATCGTAACAATCGAGGTTCCGGCTCCCTCGATGCGGGCTCCCATCCCGGTCAACACGTCTGCCAGTGCAACGATCTCAGGTTCACGCGCCGCGTTTCTGAGAACCGTCGTGCCGTCGGCCAGAACGGCCGTCATCATGAGGTTTTCCGTACCCGTGACGGTGGGAATGTCGAAATAGATGTCGGCGCCGGTCAGACGATCGGCTTTGGCCTCGACGTAACCGTGGTCGAGATCGATGACAGCGCCCAACGCCGCCAGCCCTTTTAGGTGCAGGTTGATCGGGCGGGCGCCGATGGCGCATCCGCCCGGCAGCGACACCCGGGCCCGTTTCAATCGGGCTACCAGCGGCCCTAAAACCAGTATCGAGGCCCGCATCTTGCGCACGATATCATAGGGTGCTTCGGAGTTATTGAGCCCGGCGGCATTGATCCTTACTGTGTCGCCGGATCGTTCGACCGCAGCGCCGAGGTGTGTCAGAAGCTGGCGGGTGCTGTCGATATCGCGCAAATCCGGTACGTTGTTAAAGGTGTTCCAGCCGTCGGTCAAAAGCGCCGCCACGAGAACCGGCAGTGCGGCATTTTTGGCACCGCTGATCTTGAC
>JBAVJU010000390.1:0-14422 GCA_049687935.1 Desulfobacterales bacterium
CCGAGGGGATCGACGCGCATGGTCTGCAAGGCATCGATCTGCTCGGATATTCGCTGAATACCGATCTCGGCTGTCATTGCCGAACCGGCCCGGGCCGTGATCATAATAGCGGTCAAAACCGGGCCCAACTCCCGGATCAGCGACAGGCTCACGGCTGTGCCCAACACTCCTGCCGAACCGAACTTGATGAGCACATAATAGAGCTGCAGCCCCATCACCATTCCCGTGAACAGACCGACCAGCATGACGATGGTGGCGGATCGTGCACCGATAAAGTAGATCTGCTGCAGTATTTCCGGTACCTGCTTGATCCGAAAGATCATCACGAAGGCCCGCAGAAAAAAAATGACAACGGCCCCCAGGTTGTTGTTTAGCCGGATGGCGATGCGTCCGAACGGATCGAAAATGGTCGGTTTGCTCGAGGGTTCCCCTTTCGAGGGCGAATCTCCGGAGCGAACCTCTTCAAAGACGTCTTGGCCCATGATTTTTTCCTGCCGGTTGCAGAAAATCCGAGAAAGAAAGCATAACCGTGAAGCATCGGGCGCCCGATGCAGCCGATGCTTTGAATGGCTTAAAGATAACCCGCATACCCAAAATTACAATACTTTAGAGTTTCGTTCCATCGGAAAGACAGCCTGCGGCTGAACGCATCAGCCGGTCGAAAAACCGGCTGGCAATAAAAGCGCAGTTCCGCTGCGACCGACGGATGCTTGACAAGCTTAAGGCCGGAACTATGATTTTAATGTGATCTAAGGGCTCACTCAAAAATAACTTCACATTTTGTACGCCGATGCATCCCGTCCGTCTATGTTGCGAAAACTCGGAATATCCAGATATTCCTGCGTTTTCGCGCCTTGCCGGTCGGGCGCCTCAACCCCCAAAATTGTGAGCTTATTTTTTCGTGAACCCCTAAGCGCAGACGGCATCTTTCGGCCTTGCGTTTCGTCGTATGATACAACCCTCGACATGTGGGCAGATCGCTTGCGGTAGGAAAAAAACGAAACCTTGATTTAACTTGTGTCAATATTTAAATGGTCTGGCACCTGGTCTACATGGTTTTCATGTTCACGAGAATCCGAGCTGCGCGGCTGCCGAGAAGGATGGGAATTCGGTTCCTGGACTGGCGGCCGGCGGACATTTCGATCCTGCCGGAACAGGCCGGCATGAAGGACCATACGGTGAGGGACACTTGGGTGATCATCCGCCGTTGTATGCCGATCGGGATGGACATGCTTCTCTACCGGTGCTGGCACCACGCATCAAAGTCTCCGATCTCAAGGGGCGCTCTCTCATGATCCACGCCGGCGGCGACAATTACTCGGATAGCCCGCAGAAACTCGGCGGCGGCGGGGCCAGGGTCGCCTGCGGCGTCATCAAGTAAAACGGTGACATTATTTTTGAGTGAGCCCTTGGTGAGGTCGCCATCTTAAAGCACATCGGCAATGACATCCAGGGCACGTTGAACCAGTTTTTTTTCCGCTTGGGACCCCATGTGGCCGAGCCGGAAAACCTTGCCGGCCAGTTGACCGTAGCTGCCGCCTACCACAAGACCACGTCTGCGCGCTGCTGTGTCGAAGTCGGACCATGACATCGCTGCCGGCAGGTAGACGGCTGTGACCGTGGGCGACGGAACAGCACCGGGCGCAGGAAAAAGTGTCAGCCCGATATCTTCGAGCCGGCGGCGGCAGTCGTCAGCCACCAGGGCATGGCGCTCGAAGACGTTTGCCAGTCCTTCGGTGAGGATCATTTTTGCACCGGCGTAAAGAGCCGCCAGGCCGTGCCAGTTCGGGGTATAAGGAAAATAGCGCGTCTTTTGAACGTCGCGAAAGGGTTTCAACGCATCGTATCCTGCATAGTTCGCCTGTTCGACAATCTCCCAGGCATTCTTGCTAACCGATAGAAAGGCCATGTCCGGAGGCGCGCTCAAGCACTTCTGGGCACCGCCCAGGCACAAGTCGATATGCCAATCATCCGTTAAAACCGGCACGCCGCCGATGCTGGAGACAGCATCGACGTAGAGCAGCGGCACCCCGTGCTCTTTCTTCAAACGACCGAGATCCGCTATCGGGTTAAGGGTACCGGAAGGCGTCTCGCAGTGCACAGCTGTCACCATTTTGGGTTTGAAAGCCGCAATCGCCTGTTCGATTTCGCGGGTATCGGATATCGTCTGATCGTCGGGGAGGCTGACTTTACGCACCTCGGCCCCGACCGCAGCCGCCATATCGGCAATACCGTGACCGAACACACCGGTGGCAACGGACAGCACGCGGTCACCGGGTACCAAGCAGCTCTTGAGAGCACTCCAGAGAACCACCATTCCCTCGCCGGACTGAATCGCCACCGTTTCGGCAGTCGCCATTATCCGCTGCAGCCCGGCAACCGTGCGATCATAAAGGTCGAAAAACTCGGTTTCCAGATCGGCTGAGCCGTAATCCGCCGTCAGAGCTTCGATCACGGCCCCGGGCAAACTGACCGGTCCGGGAACCATGGGTATGGGATATTTTTCCATCGACTTCACCTCTGGTTGAAAAATCACTCATATGTTTGTATACGCCTTTAAAGAACAGACTGCAAATTCGTCATTTATGTTAACGCTGTGCACATAGGAACGAAGATGAGGATTCCGTCTCGAGAAAACTGTTACCGGCTCATCCGTGAGATGCGCATGATGGAACATATCGTGCGGCATTCCCTGCAGGTCTGCCGCGTGGCCGAGTTGCTGGTGCAACACCTCGTCGAAAAGGGGCGGACACTCAACCGGGACCTGGTCCGGGCGGCGGCTTTGCTGCACGACATCACCAAGACCCGCAGCCTGACAACCGGAGAAAAGCATTCTGAGAGCGGCTGTGACCTGCTTGTCGATCGCGGTTACGCGGAGGTGGGCGACATTGTCCGGCAACATGTCAAGCTGGACGCCTACTTCGACAGCGACACGCCGTCAGAAGCCGAAATCGTCAACTACGCCGACAAACGGGTCCTGCACGACCGCATCGTCAGTCTGGACGAGAGGATGGCCTATATTCTGGAACGATACGGGGTCACACCCGAATATCGCGCGCGCCTCCGCTGGCTGTGGGAAATCTCGAATCGGCAGGAAAAAAGGATTTTCGCGGATATGCCCTTTTCTCCTGCCGGCTTAGAAAAGCACATGGAAAAAGTCGATCTGGCCGTCGAACTGCAGAAGGTCCTCGCGCCGATCGAACCGCTGGCTTGATAGGCCTTTGCTCATCAACCGCTCGGACCGGTATATCATCCCATAGATCGCAAAGCGGAAACTATTTCACCCGCTGCACCTTCTCAATCACAACCGGTTCAACCGGCACATCCCGGAACATACCGGAATGGCCGGTCTTGACGCCCGAAATCGCATCGACGACCGATATTCCCTCTGTAACCCGTCCGAAGACGGCATAGCCCCAACCCTGGGGTGTCTTTTCCCGATAATTCAGGAAATCGTTGTCGGCCGTGTTGATGAAAAACTGGCTCGTGGCGCTGTGAGGATCGCCGGTCCGCGCCATGGCGACGGAACCGCGCGTGTTTTTCAGGTTGTTGTCGGCTTCGTTGGAAACCGGTTTCTCGGTGGGTTTTTTCTTCATGTCCGCTGTCAAACCACCGCCCTGGATCATGAATTTAGGGATCACGCGGTGAAAAACCGTGCCGTCGTAAAAACCGGCATCCACGTATGCCAGAAAGTTCTTCACACTAGCGGGTGCCTTTTGCGGAAAAAGCTCGATCACGATGCGTCCTTTTGAGGTTACCAAGGCGACCCGGGGATTGACGGCGGCTTGATCTGCCGCGGCGGCCGACTGCACGACGACCAGCATGATCAGGACCATGCAAGATAAGGTTTTCATTTTATTGCCTCCGTCCCATTAAAATTGATGAACCCATCGGGATTCATCGGTTCAAAAATGAGCAAAACCGTCAATCCTTGACCCTTTCTCTCAATAAATCGAGCTGAGTACATTAAATGATGAATCAATGATCTGTCAACCGGTTTGGAGAGCAGCCGGATCGATCAGATGACTTGACCCCCGGTGGATTGACTGTTATTAATATAGGCCATTATGCTGTCCGTGTTGACGCCGAGCGCATTTAAACCGCGAGTGAGAGGTCGCCTTGGCGACAGATATCCTGAAGATCTTAACACTGAGTGAGCAATTACGTTAATGGTCAGGTATTTTTAAGCGAGCAGTAAGTCGGCACCGGTTGTCGGGATCATCATTTAACGTCACATGCAACCGGCAGGAACAGTGGTTCGACCGCCGGATGAATCGCCGCTCGAAGGCGGTGTAACGCAAGAGTCGGTTCATGGTAGACAACTCTAAAGGAACCCCCGATCCTCAATCCGGCAACCGCTTTTCCATGTCGGACATGACCGCCGAAGCAGGAAAAGACCCGCGCGTCGATCCATCGCCCCCCTCCGAGCTGCCGCAGCGTTATGTGGTCAAGGATATCGGGGGCAAGAAGGTGTTGACCTGCCTCGAGGCCCCCAATCTAACCGTCCTTATTCAAGCCGGATTTACGGTGTCGGCCGCCACCGCGCGCAAGGCACCGCCGGGGACCATCTACCTGGACGGTGTCGCCCAGAGCGAGCCGTTCCTGGATCACGAAAAAAAAATCTATAATCTGGACCATCACGAGGGGTGTGTGCGGACATTCACCCTTGCCACTTGCGAACAGGCCCTGGTCATGATCCTGAAAGGACTGGATCTGCGCGACCGTGAATGGCAGATCTACGCCAACGAACCCGACCTGGACACGATATTAGCGATCTGGCTGATCTTCAACCATCAGCGCATCAGCCGCAAGGAACCGATGTATTTGCGATTTCTTTATGCGCTGGTCCGTCTCGAAGGCGTCATCGACGCCTTGGGACTAGAGCTGAAGGAATTCAGTGCCCTGCCGCCGGAACATCTCCGCAGAACCCAGCGCGTGATTGATTTCCTGCGCAAAGATGAAATTCAGCTGAAAAAAGACGGGCTGTGGGGAGACGTCGATTTTCTGGAGTATACCGCATCGATCCTGCATAAGATTGACCGCATTATCTACAAATCGAGCGAGTTTACCGACTTCAAGGGTATCAAGGAACTGGCGCGGATCGACCTCATCGGCGACCGACTCGTGGTGGTGGTGGAATCGGACACCGGCATTTACGAACTCGAGCCGCATCTCAACAACCTCTACGGCACTCGGCTTGGACTGGTCGTGTTGCAGAGGAGTCCCGGCGTGTACACCCTGCGCCGAATGGATTTGTTCATGCCGGGCGACCTCGAACCGGTTTACGAACGATTGAATTTCATCGATCCGGCCGTCAAGTGCCGCTCCCAAAACAACCGCTGGGGGGGGTCGGCCGACATCGGTGGTTCGCCGCGGGCATCCGGCACGAGCCTCACTCCCAGAGAAATTGCCCAAGCCTGCCGCGACGCGCTGCAGAAGCCGAACACACGGCTGCAGGTCACCGGTTTGCTGAAAGCCGCTCTGCTCGTGTCGGCCATCCTGACGCCAGCAGAGATTTTGCGCCTTTTCTGGCATCCGGACGCCTGGTTCACGAAAATCCTGTTCGGCCTGACCCTTTACCCCGCCTTCGACGCAGCGCTCCTCGTGATTGTTCTGACCGTCGTGTTTCTGGCGATCTTGTCTTATCGAAAGTCATGGCAGTTCGGGTTGAGCTTCCCTATGGGAACATCCTGGTGGTTGATACTTCCCGGTGCCGTCCTTTTCGGTTTCCTGGGCGGTATATGGCAGCCCGATATATCGAGCTGGGACGTGCATCTCTTTAAGAAAATACTGTTTTTGGTCATCACCCTGCCGCTGGCCTTGGAACTACTGTTTCGCAGTCTGGTGCATGGCGTGTTGGCCCGCTCGGCCCGCATCCAGAATTGCAGCAGCCATTGGTTTCTGTCATGGCCGACAGTCGGGTCCGCCTTTCTGTATGCCGTTTACATCGGCTACCGGCTGCTGCTCTCTTCCGGTTCCCTGGCGGAAGTGTTCACTGCCTGGACCACTGCAAACATTTTCAGTGCATTCGCATTCGGTATTGCCGCCGGCATGGTCAGGGAACGCTCACAGAGTATTCTGCCCGCCTTTTTATTTCATCTGATTACCGCAGCGGCAGTGGCGGCCGCCAACGGCTTTCTGCACTCATATTAATTGATCCGATGGCGGAACAACCACGCAGCAGCGATCAAATTGACGAAGCCGATAATCGCCATCGGCCAGTATTGTCCGATCAGCAAATGAAACGGGGCGTTTTCCAGAAACACGCCCCGGATCACCACCATGAAATACCGCAGCGGATTGAGCAGGGTGATTTTTTGCACCACCACCGGCATATTGGCGATCGGGGTGGTAAAACCGGAAAGAATAATGGCTGGCACCATGAACAGAAACGCCCCCATCAGCCCCTGCTGCTGGGTAACCGCCAGGGAGGAAATCATCAGGCCGATGCCGATGGCCGAGAGAATGAATAGAAAAAGGCCGGAATAAAGCGTCATGATGTGACCACGCAGCGGGACACCGAACCAGAAGACAGTGATCAATATGATGACGGTTGCCTCGACGGTCCCAATGATGAAACCCGGCAGGGCCTTGCCGATCAGGATTTCAACCGGGCGCAGGGGGGTCACCAGCAGCTGGTCGAATGTGCCCTGTTCACGCTCCCGGGCCACACTCAGAGCGGTCACCAGGAGAGTGACCACCAGCGTCAGCAAACCGATGATGCCGGGAACGATGAACCAGCGGCTCTCCAGGTTGGCGTTGTACCAGGCCCGGATCTCAAGGTGGGCCGGGGGTGATGAGCCCCCGTGGCCTTGGATCCACTCCAGGTTGTACCGGGTGAGGACGGCCCTGACATAGTTAAGGGCGATCATGGCCGTGTTCGAGTTGCGGCCGTCCACGATCACCTGAAGCGAGGCCCTGCCGTCGGTCAATAGATTTCGGCTGAACTGCGGGCCGATATGGAGCACCAAAAGGGCACCCTTGCGGTTGATCAGGGGAGCAATGTCGGCATTGCGACTGAGTTGCCCGACCTCCTGAAAGTTAGTGGACCCTTTAAAACGGCTCAGCAGGTCGCGGGCCGCGGCTCCGCGGTCCTCGTCATAGACGGCGTAAGGAACGTTGTTCAGGTCGTAGGTGGCCGCATAGCCGAATACCAGAAGCTGCACGATCGGCGGGATGACGATGGTGAAGCGGCTTTTCTTGTCTTTCATCAACGCCAGGAACTCTTTTCGCATCAAGGCGATGATTCGCAGGAACATGGAACCCCCTAATCGATTCGCTTGCGGGATTTTTTACGGCTCAGACCGAGAAAAAGCGCGGCAAACACCATCAATGCCAAAGCGTTGGGCAGAATGACCGACCAGACATTGCCGGCCAGAAATACCGTCTGCAGAATGGACACAAAATAGCGGGCGGCGATAAGGTGCGTTACGCCCTGGACCACCCTCGGCATGCTGTCGATGTCGAAGATGAAGCCGGAGAGTAAAAAGGCCGGGAGAAACGTGACGATGATGGCGGCCTGCCCGGCCACGAACTGGTTTTTGGCCGCAGTGGATAGGAGGAGCCCCATCCCCAGGGCCACCAGCAGGAACAGTGCCGAAGTTGCCGTCAGGACCCAGAGGGACCCCGTCAGCGGGACGTCGAAAACCCAGACCGCCATGGCGACCGAAAGGCCCATACCGCCCATCCCCATGATGAAGTACGGCACCAGCTTGCCCAGCAGGATCTCGTGAACGGCCACGGGGGTTACCATGAGGGCCTCCATGGTGCCGCGCTCCCACTCGCGGGCCACCACCAGCGCCGTCAACAGGGCCCCGATGAGGGTCATGATCACGGCGATCAGGCCGGGGACGAGAAAATTGCGGCTGCGCACGGCGCTGTTGAACCATACCCGCTGCTCCGCTTGTATGGGCTGACTCAGCGGGTTTCCAAGGCTCAACGAACGCTGCTCCATCCAGTTGAGCCAGGCGCCCTCCACATAACCGGATACCAGCCGGGCGGTGTTGGCATCGACACCATTTAAAATAACCTGCACCGCTGCGCCGCCCGGCCGCTGTAAATCCCTTGCAAAATTAGCCCGCAAACCGATGATGCCGTCCACACGATGCTGCATCAACGCCTCTTCGGCCTGCCGCATGTCTTGCATGACCATCGGCGCAAAGTAGTCGTTGTTTCTGAAAACCGCGAGGAAGCCCGCCGTATCCGCATCGGGCTTCTCGACGACCACGGCGATGGGCACGTGTTCGGCGTCAAGGGAAACGCCGTAGCCGAACAGCAGCAGCAGGACCACCGGCATGAGAAAGGCGATTCCGATACTGCTCGGGTCCCGCACCACTTGTAAAAATTCCTTGCGCACCAAACCGCGCAGCCGCATCAGTCCGCCCCCGCGGGCTTTTTCCGGTGCCGTGGTCCTCTTGCGGCCGTCTTCTTTCGAGGCGTTCATGTCGATATCTCCGGTTGATCCTGCCGTTCGATCAGAGCGATAAATGCCTCCTCCATGGTCTGTGCGGGTTTCTCTAAACCATCGGCGGCTTTTCGCTTGATGTCGATCGGGCTGCCGATGGCCAGAATTTCCCCGGCCGCCATGATCGCCAACCGATCGCAGTATTCGGCTTCTTCCATGAAATGGGTGGTCACCAGCACGGTGACGCCGGAGGCCGCCAGCGAATTGATGTGACGCCAAAACTCCCGTCGCGCCATGGGATCAACCCCGGAGGTGGGCTCGTCCAGAAACAAGATGTCGGGCGCATGCATCAGGGCGGCAGCCAGGGCCAGCCGTTGCTTGAAACCGAGTGACAGGTCCCCGCTGACCGCATCGGCCAGTTCGGACAGTTCAAAGCGGTTTAAGACCCAGTCGATCCTGTCGCTGCGCCGCCGTCCCCTCAGTCCGTATGCGCTGCTGAAGAACTGCAGATTCTGGCGCACGCTCAGATTGCCGTAAAGTGAAAATTTCTGTGACATGTAGCCGATACGGGCCCGGGCCTTGGCCGCCGCGCGCCGCAGATCACGCCCGGCCACGCTCAGTTGTCCGTCACTGACCGGCAAGAGCCCGCAGAGCATGCGGAAAGTCGTGGTCTTGCCGGCGCCGTTGGCGCCCAGCAAACCGAACACCTCGCCGTGGAACACCTCAAAGGAAACGTTCTTGACGGCGTAAAAGTCGCCGAACCGGCGTTGGACATGCTCGACCCGGATGACGGCCTCGTCGGCCGCCGCCGGCGACACCCGGGTATCCATATCCGCAGACGGATTCCAGTCGACGGCCGCGCTAGATCGTGCGGCCTTGAGCATGGCAACATAACTGTCTTCGAACCGGGGAGGCACCGCCGCGATGTCGACATCCGGCAGGTTTGACAGCAGGATCGCCGGGTCCGGTGCTTCCATGCCTGCCATCACCATACGGACCGAGTCCCCCTGAATGACGGCATCCACGACCCCTTCGGCATTTGCCAGACGCACCTGTAATTCGCGCTTTTTCAGACTGCCGGCGGTCACCGTGTAGGTCCGGCCCTTTTGCTTTTCTTTGAAATCACTCGGCCGGCCCTGGCCGAGAACCCGGCCCTCATGGAGGATCACCACTTCGTCGCAGCGCTCGGCTTCGTCCAGATAAGCCGTGCTCAAGAGCACGCTCATCCCTTCGGTTTCCACCAGCCGGTCGACGATGGCCCAGAGTTCACGACGCGATACCGGATCGACCCCGACCGTGGGTTCATCCAGCAGCAGCAGGCGCGGAGGTCGCACCAACGTGCAGGCCAAACCGAGCTTCTGCTTCATGCCGCCGGACAGCTGCCCCGCCAACCGCGTGGTGAACGCCCCGAGATTGGTCATTCGGTTGAGCTCGGCATAGCGCCCGGGTCGGTCGGCCTTGATTACACCTTGCAGGTCCGCGTAGAGATCAAGATTCTCCTGAACGCTGAGATCTTCGTAAAGCCCGAACCGTTGCGGCATGTAACCGATACTGGCCTGCACCTTCAATGGCTCGGAGATCGCATCGATATCGAGAACGGTGATGGCGCCGGCCGCCGGTTTCAACAGACACGCCGACAGGCGCATCAGGGTGGTCTTGCCGGCTCCGTCCGGTCCGATAAGACCGGTAATGCGACCCCGGGCGATGCGGATACTGACCTCCTGCAACGCCGGTATGTGGCGTTTTCCCTGGAAGAAAAACGTTGATACCCCTTCGAGTTCCAGGGCCGGCCGCTCCGTATCATCGCCTTGGACCGGCACCCCCTTTTCTTTATTGACAGCCGCCGGCATCATTCCTCCTTGCAGGATGGAATGCTTTCGGCGCCGGCCGGTTGGCGGGACTGGTTCAGGGGAATGATAACGGTTGCGGGCATGCCGAGCCGAAGCTCGTTGCGGGGGTTGCACACGTAAACGCGCACCTGATAGACGAGCCGCGTCCTCAGTTCCGTGGTTTCCACCGTTTTGGGGGTGAACTCGGCCATGGGTGAAATGTACCCGATCCAGGCCGGATAGGGTTTGTCCGGAAAACTGTCGGTGACAACCTGGACGGCCATACCCGGGAACAGTTTGCCCAGATTTGTTTCCGGAACGTAGGCGCGAACCCAGACCGGGTCGATCAGGGCCAAGGTGAAAACGGCCTTCTGCGGAGACGCCATATCGCCGGGTTCCAGGATGCGATTCTGGATGATGCCGTCGGACGGTGCGTAAAGGGAAGCGTCGGCCAGATTCTGGCGGGACAGCGCCAGCCCGGCCTCCAAGGCCTTCAGCTGTGACCTGGCCGCGGCAATGTCTTCTTTTCTGGGACCGGCCAGGGCCAGTTTCAACATCTGCGCAGCCGCCTGCTGCTGGGCCTGCGCGGCATCGGCTTTGGCCCTGGCCTGATCGATCTGCTCCGGGGCGATCAGGTTCTTCTCCGCCAAGGGTCGCAAGCGCCGGTAGGTTCGCTCGAGATCGTCGGCTTGGGCACTGGCGGCCTCGACTTCGGCCCTTGCCCGGTTGATATCCTCGACCCGCGTGCCGGCTTCCAGCTTGGCGACCTCGTCCCGCTGGGCCGCCACCTGTGACGTGGCCCGATCCACATCGTGCTGGAGCCGAACGGTCTCCAAAACAGCCAGCAGTTGTCCCTTTTTCACCGGCTCACCTTCTCGGACCATGATCTCGGCAATGCGTTCGCTGGCGTTAAAGGCCAACTCCACCTGGCGGATATCCACGTTGCCATAGAGCACCAGTTCGTTCCTGTGTTCCTTTTGGTTTTGAAAAAAATAGTACCCTAGCCCGGTTCCCACCGCCGCAAGGACAAAAAGGATGACCACCAGCCGGATCACTTTTTTCTTCATCGAAACCCCTGTTTGCCTGTCTGTATAAAAAAAGACCATACCGCCAAAGCGCCGGTGGTTGGCCTCGACCAAATCTCATTCAAATCTAAGCGAACGAATATTAAACGCGTATTCGTCCCCGATTTTGACGACGATTACAATAAAACAAATTTTGAGCAGTTGACAAACAAAATTGTTATAGTGGTCCGGTTACCACCGGATACGGACAGGGAAATATCGGATCATTTACTGGTTCGATGATAAAGAGGATATTGTTTACGTAGACCACATTGGCCCCAGGGGGGATGTGTATAAGGGAATGCTGTCACACGCCTGATAGGGCACGGCTCTTTGTTTAAAAGGAATGATGAAGAATAAAGTGCTATTTTCCTTAGATGTCTGTTTGCGACAATCTGTCGGGCGGGAATGCGCCTTGGGAAGACCCAGCGTGAACGGTGCGGGCATACCCTGGATTGAGTCGAGTGGCAGGGGGTCGTTTCAGTTTCCGAATCTTCTGCGGATGGCCTCTTTTTCAGACGGGGACAGGTTGTTCCAATTGTCCAGCGCGCGCTGGAGCTGCCCGCGCTCGGTCGGCGAGAGCTGCTGCCATCTATCGTTGAGGTCATGAAGGTGTCGGCGGTCCTGCGGCGGCATCCGGTTCAGCTGCTGCATCCGACGCCGCAAGATTTCTTTTTCCTGCGGTGTCAGCGACTGCCATTCCTGGTAATTTCTTTGGAACCCGCCGTTTTTATTATCGGCAATCAAAATCGGCATGTGGTCAATATTTTCATTCTGGGTCCGAAATCGGTAGTCTTGGATATCCGTTTGCCGACCGTTTCGTGAAGTGCACCAGGCAGTGGAGGCTGATAGGAAGACGAGGATGGCGATAAGTGACAAGACGCCGCAGCAACGGGTCAAGCATCTCGCATGTCTAAGCAGAGCGCTCGTCGTGGACATACCGCAAATCCCCCTGCGTCCCCTGGTTATGCGTTTCGGAAGGATCCCGGCCGGCGGAATCGTCGACCACTTGGCTGAGCTTTTCCAGGGTGTTGAAGTTTTTCAGCAGGTCCAGGTTTTTGACAATCTCTTCCTCATTTTCCGGCAATTTCTGCGAAATGTCAATTCTCTGAGCCACCGGTTGATCGATGGTGCCGGACCGTTCATAGCCGACAAAGATCGCCACGAAGGCAAGGACGCAGGCGGTCGCAAGGGCCGGAATCCACAGCGCCCGTTTTCCCTTGACGGACTGCCGCCAGCCCCCCGGAAGGCGAAACGCGACCAAACGGTTCTGCACCTCTCGGACCATTGAGGCCGAATCCTGCATCGACAGCGGCGGCGGCGCCATCGCTTGCCTGACCTGGCCGAGCATGGCCGTCAGATTTTCTTTTTCCCGACGGCAGTCCGCACAGGTTCTCAAGTGGTCTTCCCAGGCTGAACGCGAACCGGCGTCCAGTTCACCATAAACATCGAGCATGATCTGTTCGTTTCGATCAGTACAGTCCGGCATGCTTCCCCTCCTCAATCAACGCCCGGCCCAATCGGCCAGGGCGCCTCTCATGATGCGTGTCGCCCGGAACAGGTGACTCTTCACGGTTCCTTCGGCCAGTCCCATCGTTCGTGCAATCTCGGCTATCCGCATTTCTTCGAAGACCTTCAGGTTGAATATCATCCGCTGCCTGTCGGATAAGAGTGCCATGGCATCGCGAACCTCCCGCTGCAACTCGCGAGCGTTTACGGCCGTGCCCGGGTCGGTGCTCGGTTCGGAACTGGCGACTTCTGCGAGGGTTTCGGACGGCTCGCGGGTGTCCCTTGCATTCGGCCGCCCAAAGTGTAACAACCGCCGCCAGCGCTTGCGGCGTCTGAGGAAATCCAGACAGGTGTTGATCAAAATACGATAAAACCATGTATAAAAGGATGACTTGCCTTCAAATCCATCGATTTTGCGGAGAGCGGTCAAGAACGCGTCCTGGGTGATGTCCAGGGCTTCCTCCCGGTCCCCTGAGAGCATTCGAAAAGCGACCGCAAAGGCCCTCTCCTGGTAACGCCGGATCAACTCTTCGGAGGCCTGCCGATCCCCGTTTTTCAATCGCTCGACCAAAAGGGCATCCGGCTCCGCCGCAGAAGCGGCCGATGTTGATGGTAATTCCGAAGTGCCCCTTTCTGAAGGTGGTTTTCGATCGGCCGGCCCGGCTCCTTTTCTCGATACCATAACTTCCTTTGAGCGGCGTCCCCATCCGATTGCCCTTAACGGGGAAGAACCGGCCGGCCAAGCCTCCGACACCTCCCCGCCGCATCCGCACCAGGGAATCATTATCGGCCGTGAGTGGAAAACCCGAAAGCCCAGCCAGGCAATGCCCATACGCTGTAAAACGTGTAACCGCTGAGAGGTCGGTGGTACCGGTGGGGGGTGTTCCCGTAACCGTATGCCGGACCGGAATAACGCTGGCGGTTGTGCCGATAATGCCGGTCTCGATTATAGCCGCTGTGTCGGTCGCGGTAAATAGAACCGCTCGCGCGGTCCTGCAAGTAGTTCAGACGACGGCCCTCTTTGCGGCTCAGGTTGCCGTCTCTCAGTGCGTGATTCCTGTATTTTTCGACGTTTCGCTGCTGAAGTGCCAGGTGAGGGAACGCCCTCTTTGTTATCTCGCCCTTTCCGACACCTTGGTAGATTCTGTTCTTCTGATTATTCTGCCGGTGCTCGATTCGGTCGCCGGCAAAAGACGCGTTCGAGAAGATAAAAACCAAGGAAATGAGCATCAGAAACGTTTTAACCAGATGTAAATTCATGAGTCGATCTCCTTTCCGTCTCGTGTTGTCTGGTTAGACGCCACGTGACCCGGAAAGGTTTACCCGGGCTCCGTCGGTTTTATACCCGGAGGTCAAATGCCCATACGAGGTATCATTAAGGGCACTGCACGGTTTCTCGATCCAGAAATGGGCAAACTTGTCCAAGTTCGGCACCGCCCCGGCCGCAGGCATCCAGTTTGATCGAGAAAAAAACAATGCCATTTTGGCGTAGTTTCATACAAGGGATATTAAGGAATTGCTGAAAAGAGCCATTTATGAGCAGAAACTCACTGAACAGTTTCAAATATTCGCCGTAGCCTTCTTTCTCCAGATCTTCCTTGGGGATAAACCGCAGT
>JBAVJU010000391.1:0-3369 GCA_049687935.1 Desulfobacterales bacterium
TAGATCTTGGATTCTGGGGTGTATTGACCTTGAATGGCGGTTTGCGCCATCGCGACAGCGATTTTATCTTTGGGTATACGCCCCTCAAATCGAAAGAAGAGCAAAGCAGCCGACTGAATGAGGACACCCAGCAACTTGACTTCGGATACACCCAAGAATACTCCCTTTGGGGACTGGACAATACCTTTCAGTTCGGTACAGATTATTATTACACGGATTACTACAGTGAACGCATAGACCAACGTGAACGAAAAAACAGCCAGATCGACAGCCTCGGTCTTTTTTTTACAAATCGCACGTTACTCGGGGAAAAGTTTTCAATCGATATCGGCTACCGTTACAATATCTTTAAGGGGACCTTTCGCAACGATGATCTGGTCGATTTCAGCGGAGACGATGTCTGGGTCAATGGGGAAGAATTCGATCGTAATTACTACGACAATGCTTATAACATCGGCCTTGTATATGCCCCCGCCAAAAGCACTTCGCTTTATACCAGCTTTGCAACCAGTTTCAGAATTCCGAACGTTGACGAATTCGCGCTTGCAAACGAGAACCTTAAGCCCCAAAACGGCTGGCACGTCGATCTCGGAGTGCGGCAGCAGTTTAAGGATTTAGTCGAGCTGTCATTATCGCTGTTTTACTTTGAAATCGGCGATGAGATTTATTTTGATGCAGATGCCCGTGAGAATCGAAATTATGAAGATACTACTCAACGCTTCGGTGTCGAAACCTCGCTCAAATATTACCCGACCGATTGGCTCTACCTTTGGGGTAATTTCACCCTCATGGAAGCCAAGTTTAAGCAGACCGGCGACCAGGTTCCGCTTGTCCCGAATTATACGGCCAAGCTCGGCATGGAATGGCGGATTTTTGATCCGCTTCTGTTGGCTTTAACCGGCACCTTTGTCGGCTCGCAATTCGATGGGAATGATATCACCAACGATCGCTTTGCTAAATTGAATCCTTATCAGGTTTTCGATGCCAAGCTGACCTACACCTTTAAGAAATTCAAGGTTTTTGGCGGCGTCAATAATATTTTCAACGAACTATATGAGACGGTGGCGTTCAGCGAATCCTATTTCCCGATGCCGACCCGCAATTATTATGCCGGGCTGTCATGGTCATGGTGACAAGGTCAATGCGATGAAAGCAAATATTAAAGTAGTTTGTTGTTGTTGTTTTATTATTGCGCTTACCGCGACGGCGGCAGCCGGCCCCTATGCACCGGCTGCTGGTAAAACCGGATCGACGGCCGTATCGATGGATGATCCCGCAATTATCGATTGGGCCTCGGGCTGGGTCGATTATGTTCCCGGCGAGAATCTTGCCTCTACTTGGATGAACCCGCAGAAAGCGTTGGGTCCGGCGGAGGGCACTTCTTTTGACGTTGTCAGTCTGGGCAGTGGCGGCACAATTACCATGACCTTCGATCCCCCCCTGAGCAACGGCTCGGGATGGGATTTTGCCATATTCGAAAATTCTTTCAGCGACACCTTTCTTGAACTCGCCTACGTGGAGGTCTCATCAGATGGTGTGCATTTTGTTCGATTTGACAACGACTCGCTAACCGCCGGCCCCGTGGGTGGATTCGGGGCCACGGATCCCACCAACATCGATGGTTTTGGCGGTAAGTATCGTCAGGGCTTCGGAACCCCATTCGACTTGGCGGATCTCTCTACGAAAGATGACGTCCTTGACGGTGTGGTCAAGCTAAATGAAATTTCGTATATCAGGATTGTCGATATTATCGGAGACGGGACCTTCTTTGACACGAGCGGCGATGTTGTCTGGGACCCGTATCCGACAGCCCAAAGTGCCGGCTTCGATCTGGACGCCGTGGGAGTGCGCTACCATCAATTCATAAACAGCGCGCCTGACAAACCGGCATTAGAATCGCCTGAAGACGGAAGCCAGGATATACCGCTGAATACCACCCTGGTCAGCGGTGCCTTTTCGGATGAGAACACTGGTGAGGGAGACTTTCATTACCTAACCCATTGGCAAATCAGCCGGGATTCAGTCCTTGCGGCGCCTCTTCTCGATTTGGTCAGCCCGGTGTCGTTAAACACGCTTGTCCTCCCGGGTTCGTTATTAATTGAAGATGTCGTCTATTACTGGCGGGTCCGGTATTTTGACAGTTACGAGGCCGGGTCTGAATGGTCGGAAACCTACTCGTTCAAGACGACCGCCGGTCCAATTGACGGCAATGGAAATGGCATTCCGGATGCCCAGGAATTGGACGCTGCGAGCCCGGTGGATTTGGATCAAAACGGCATACCGGATGTTTCTCAAATAGACGATCAGTTCAAGGTTTTAAATACCATCGCCGGATCCGGCCCGATTGCGTTGGAGATGACAAACCCAAATGATATCATCGAATTTGTCGAATCGTGCACCCCGGATGTCTATCCGGATGAAGGGGGGATATCCAACAAACCGGCGGAACTGGCCTACGGGCTGTTGAGTTTCAGGCTGCGGGTCCAGAACATCGGCGCTGCGGTCACGGTTATCGTATACTTTTCCGACCCACTGCCGGATACCTATAAATGGTATAAATATGATCTTGTCAAAGGCTGGTATATCTATACCGATGCGGTATTCAGCGCTGATCGGCGGACCCTGACCTTCACACTCACAGACGGCGGAGATGGGGATTCCGATGGACTGGCGAATGGTATCGTCTTGGATCCGGTCGGCGCCGGTTCTGACGGTACAAGTGCCGTCTTCGTACCCGTCAGCGGTTCTGCAGGCATCGACGGCAGCGGCGGGGTATGCTTTATCGCGGCAGCAGCCGATGCGTTTGGCTTCGATGCACTGAAAGTGACGGGCGTCCGTTGGGTCCTGCTGCTGTTCGTTGTCCTGGCATCGATTCGAGTGCGATTCCGTTATTGACTGCCTCTTCACTTTACCTTTCGGGCGACCCTACTAAAGCAAGCGAAAATGTCTCATGGATCAGGATGATAAAATATGCTGAATATTTTTCTCAGTGGCGGGCCGGTGATGTATCCGCTCTTGGCGTGTTCGCTTATCTCTTTAACGGTCGTAATTGAACGGTTGATCTTCTGGGTCATCATGAACCGTTACAGCAATAGGCAATTGTTGGATGAGGTTATGGAACTGTGTGAGGCCGGCAACTGGGAGACTGTTCGGCTAAAGACCGCCGGGTCCCAAGACCCGATCATCAAAATCCTTATTAGCGGCATTCTTCACCGAAGGTATTCGATGGCCAAGGCCATGGAAGCGTCCGCGTCCGACGAAATCAAACGAATGCGCCGTTTTATGAACGTTCTGGACACGATGATCACGGTCGCCCCGCTGCTCGGAATCCTCGGTACCGTCACTGGCATCATCCAGTCGTTTAATATG
>JBAVJU010000392.1:0-19368 GCA_049687935.1 Desulfobacterales bacterium
AACCAGAACCATAAGGAGGTCGATCTAATGGCCGCGGAACGTAATACAACATTTCTTGATTTGTTTATCGAGGTAACCAAAGCAATTACTTCGAGCCTTGACCTTCACGAAGTGTTTGATCTCATCACGCAGAAGATCCCTGAAATTCTCAATGTCGATGCGGCAACCATACGATTGTTAGATGCTTCAGGTAAAAAACTGGTATTGAAAGCGGCTCATGGTCTGAGTCAGACATACTTGAACCGTGGGACAATCGATACCGAAGAACCTGTTTTCAAAGCGCTGAAAGGCGAACCAATAGTCATTGAAGATGCCATGCAAGATCCCCGGGTCAAATATCCAGAAGCTACAAAACAGGAAGGCATCAAAAGTATTTTAGTGGTTCCAATCCCAATCCGAGGTAAAATATATGGCATTTTAAGATTGTTAACAAAATACTCGCGATCTTATAACCAGGATGAAATTGATTTCGTTACTGCATTAGGTGAGCAATGCGGTATTGCCGTTGAAAATGCGCGTATTTTCAATGAACAGCAGGCACAGTTAAATTACTTTAAAGTCATTCATGAGATTAGTAATGAGATTAATGCTACCTACGAACTCGATAAGATTCTCGATCTTATCGTTACCCGCTTGCCAGCGGTTATGAACCTAAAAGCGGCAACGATTAGACTGATTGAAGCGCGCAACGGCAAACTGAAACTGAAAGCAGCTTACGGATTGAGCCAAACGTATCTGGAAAGGGGGCCGTTGGACGAAGAGCTATCTACCCACTATCTCAGGCAGGGAGAGCCAATTTTTATTCCTGATGCCAAAAAAGACTTCCATACCATATATCATAAAGAAGCTGAATCAGAAGGCATTAGTAGCATACTGGCCGTACCCATAACCTTCCAAGATGAAGTTATCGGAATCTTGCGGCTGCTCACGGCTGAAATCCGCTATTTTACTGACGCTGACCTCAACTTTGCCATGGCAGTAGCTGGACAGGGAGGTGTTGCCATCCAAAGAGCCATTGACTATAATCGGCTAGGAAAGTCTGATTAGTTTTAAGTAACTCAGAATGTGAAAACCATTTGTCATATGCGAACGTGAAGCAAGTTTTTGGATGCAATTGCTGCCACAGCCTTTGCAGAACCTAAGTAACTCATTCTACGCCTCTTAGGTGCTATCTGCAATAAATTTCACCCAAAGTAACCTGTGTGATCCATAATGCATCGAAAATCTGACGGATCTTGCTTTTACTGCTATTAAACGCAATTATTAAACCCTCGCAAAATTTTAAGGCCGACCACAGCATGTAGTGGATGGCCTTTTGCCAAAAAGTTACGATAAGATAAATGTATCTTTATCGAGAACAATAAAGTCGTGGGTTGCGCTTACTCCAACGTATTCAACGGTTAGATGATCGACAACCTGCTGCTATATCTTTATCCCACTGATATTTTTGCCTATTTTGATACTATTTTGAAAGCACAAGCCTGAGAGCTATCCTTTTGTAGATTCTTTCAAATCATTCCAGAATCTGGTTTAAATTTCTCCACTTGAAAGCGTCGATATCGTAGATTCGGTTGGAAAGGTTTAGGGGATTTTTTTATTTAGAAACCGGAAAAAAATAGAATCAGCGTTGAAATGGACAATGTGAAAGTAATATTTTTGGACGAAGGAAGAACCATGTTTGATTGGAAAAACACGGTCCGGGAAAAAATTCAGGAATTGGATAAAGCGGCCAAGGTGCAATGGGACGGTATCCTGTCATGCTGGTCAGAATTCAAGAAAAGTTGTCTTGCGATGTGCTGGTCATCGGTGGTGGTGGCGCGGGTCTAAGATCGGTCATTGCCGCAAAATCGCGCAATGCCGATGTTCTTCTCATCTCAAAAACCAAGTTAGGCACCGGCTCCAACACGTATATTTCCAAAGCCGTCATTGCCGCAATTGGATGGGGCACACCGGATGATAATGAAAAAACGCATGTTGTGGATACGGTCACTGGCGGACGTTTTCTGAACGATCAAGCGATGGTAGCCAAAGTGGCCCTGCGCTCTCATTCGGAGATCACTTTCTTGAAAGAGTGCGGCGTGAATTTCGACATGCGCGAGGGGGCACTGCGGGTGATCAAAATTCCCGGCCAAAGGAAATCAGACAGGAGGCTGCGCCGAATCAGGGGGTCTTCATGGATACGGAAGCTCTCTCTGAAAAAACGGCCTGGCAATTGTCGGCTATCCTTCCGTCAAGGTGGTGGAAGGGACAAAAAGTTTTCAAGGTGACCCCAACAGCCCACTTTTGCATGGGCGGAATTGTCACGGATCAGTGCGGAGAGACACCACTGAAAGGTTTGTTTGCGGTGGGGGAGGTCGCTGCCGGTGTGCATGGAGCGAAGCGCCTGGGAGGCAATGCCTTGGCCGAGATTTTCACCATGGGTTGCTGGGTCGGTGAAATGGCAGCGGAACGGTCCACGGAGTTCGAAACAACGCCGGCACCTAACAACGCTATTGAAGAGGAACGATCCCGACTGGAAAAGGCATATGCCGATAAGGGATTGAGCATAAAACAGTTGATGAACGAGTTAAAGGTATTGATGTGGGAAAATGTTGGTGTGATTCGCGAAAAAAGTGGGCTTGTACAGGCGTTAGAGTACTTGCGCGAAACCTTGCCCCGGGTTGCTGTTTCAAGTCCCACCGATCTCATCAAGCTGCTGGAATTGCAAAACATGCGCTGTGTCGCCAAAATGGTTTGTCGGGCCGCACTTGAACGCACTGAAAGTCGAGGCTCCCATTTCCGTAGTGATTACCCTGCCGAAGACAACCGAATTTGGTTAAAAAATATTGTGTTGCGTAAAAGCGCCACCGGTATCAAACTTGAAACCAAGCCTGTGAGCCTGGATTTGGTTAAATTGGCCGTTTGATCATATGACCTTACATCTTTCACATCCCGTGATTGCGCGAGTAGGCTGACGGCTCGGGAGACGTCCAGCCCATCAGCCCCTTCGGGTCGGGGCGGTGGATCTCAATCTTCAGCGGGTAGCAGGCCGCCGTATCGCTGGAGTGCTCCGTGCTGCAATCGCCGCCGGGGCAGGTTGAGAGCGCTCCCAACAGGTCGATTTCGGCGAAGAATTCGAGGTAATCGCCGGGACGCACCGGGCTTGCCTTCATGAAATACTGATGCGTATCATGCGTGAAACCGGTGCACATGAAGACGTTGAGCACATCGTGCACATGTGCTTCGGCCTTATGCAGAGGCAGCCCGGTTTCAAGGGCCAAGGCGCGGGTCAGGTTCGAATGGCAGCAATGGTGATAATCCTGACCGCTCAACAACCGGTTTGTATAAGGGTCGCAGCGCGTGCCGATCACGTCGTGCACCCCGGCGCCATCAGCATCGAAACCATACCAATCGAGGGTGTCGTAGGTGATCGTTGCCATGGGTCGCAAATGGGGAAAACTGCTCCACATCCGGTCACCGGTACTCAGGTGGGTCCCATGCAGCGCGCGGGTCTTACCGCTGTAAAACCTTTCTGACAGGTCATCCGCCGACCAGAGATTTAGATCGCCCACCTGCGGGCCGTCAACGCTGACAATCCTGAAAAAATTACCGGAAGAAACTCGAAAGGTTCTGGCATCGCGAGGCGGTACGATTACTTCTCCCGTCAACTCCATCGTTTTGCGCGCGGCAGCATAGGCGACCATGTTCGGCTCGGGCAGGGTATCGACAGGGTAGCAGACAACGGGATTGATTGCCCTGCGGGCGTCGGCATCGGCCGGCGCTTGGTTTTGGGGTGTACGTTTCATCAGCTAACCTTTATCAAAGAGGAATGGAATACGGAATTGACAAGCAAGAACAAGCACCAGCCGAAGCTGCATTTCGCCACCGTTTGTTTTCATCGGTCGATTGTGCTTTTGGTACAACAGTCTATAATTCAGGCACATAGGATTTACTTTCCCAAATGGCATATTGGGCAGACGCAGCCCACACTTTGGCTGATGTTTGGTTTCGCCGCACTCAACCCAACCTACACTTATCTCCCATTGTTGCGCAGAAAGGCTTCGATCTTCGGAAACAATGTGCGGATTTTTTCAGGCGCGCTCCAAGCGATTTCCCTGTCGGCTCGAAACCAGGTCAGCTGGCGCTTGGCGAAGCGCCGGGTGTCGCGTTTCATGGTGCGGACGGCCTCTTCCCATGTCAGGCCGCCGGAGGTAAAGGCGACCATATGCCGGTAGCCGAGGGACTGCATGGACTTAAGGCCTCCACCGAAGCCCCTTGACAGCAGGCCTCTGACCTCATCCAACAATCCGGCGTCGATCATGGCCTCCACCCGGTGGTCGATACGGTCGTAAAGGGCCTGGCGGTCCATGTCCAAGCCTATTTTAATCACCCTGAAGAAAGATTTCCGGAACCCGTGTCGGCGGTGATGGTTCGTTATCGGCTCTCCCGTGGCGGTGGCGGTTTCCAGCGCCCGGATGATGCGGAACGTGTCATGGGGGTGGATACGTCCAGCCGCCTGCGCGTCGATCACCGCCAGACGCCGATGGAGCCCTTCGGAGCCGACCTCAGCCGCTTCCTGCCTGAGCCGGTGCCGAGTGAGCGGGTCGGGCGGCCCGGCGCGAAACAGGCCATAGATCAGAGCCTTGATGTAAAGGCCGGTGCCGCCGGCGACGATTGGAACGGCGCCGCGCCGGACAATTGCGACGGCAATCTCGCGGGCCGCCCGCGAGAAACGGGCCGCGTCGAAATCCTCATCCGGATCGACGACATCGATCAGGTGATGCGGAGCGCGGGCACGTTCCTCTGCGGTCGGCTTGGCGGTGCCGATATCCATGAAACGGTACACCTGCATGGAATCGGCGCTGATGATTTCACCACCGAAGGTCTCGGCGGCCGCAATCGCCGCAGCCGTCTTGCCGATGCCGGTCGGCCCGCAGATGACGAGGACAGGTGGTTTATTGGGGTCTATTGCGTTGGTTGCGTCGTCGGACACTGGATTTGCGGTTTGAAACTGGAAACTGCGGATTGAAACTGGAAATTGGGAATTCGATAAAACCCGCTTTATATAACGCAGCCAAGTTTCCAGTTTCCAGTTTCGAGTTTCAAATTTTAAGTTCCCAGTTTTGATTTCACATGGCATTCGCCGCACATAACCGGACCTTTGTTTTTATTCTCGTGACACCCCTTGCAGTTGGTGTGAAAGGCTTTCGTGAGCCCCGGCATCCGACCTTCTTTTTCAAAAGCGTGGCAGTCCGAGCACAGCTGGTCTTCCGATGATTCGTCTTCGAGCTTCTTACCGTCCTCGTAAACGTGGTGGCACTCATTGCATTCCTCGATCCCGGCCACCTCGTTATGCGCTTCGTGGTTGAACACGGAAGGTGTCCGCTGGGGATTATTGTATACGCTGTTGTCCACATGAGTCATGTCTTCCTGAGAGTACGCCGTGACAAGCACAAAGAGGAATACCACCACCGTTGCAAGTGTCATCATGAGGGCGCGCATGTTCATATTCTTCTCCTTGCAGAGTTAGGCGTCGACAGCTTCCGGTTTTTCCATGAGTTCGTAGATCAGGTCGCCGAAGAATTTGATTTCCAGTCCGACCCCGTAGTGGTGAACGATGTCGTGCAGCCCGCTGTGGCAGTTGTGGCAGGGAGCGACCATGGTGACGGCGCCCCGGGCCTTGACATCGAAGAGCTGTTCGGCCTTCACGCGGTTGCCCTCGATACGCTTCATCTTGTATGGGGGACCGCAGTTAATGACCCCGCCACCGGCACAACAGCAGTAATTGTGTTCCCGGTTGGGGACCATCTCGACCACGTTGTCGCAAAGGGCATGGGCGACATAGCGGGCCATTTCGTGCAGGCCGCCGCCCCGGACCACGTTGCACGGGTCATGCAGGGTGATCGGCTTGTCGTATTTCTTGGCGATTTTGATCCGGCCCGACTTCAGGAGGTCGTAATAAAACTCGATCGCGTGCACGATCGGTATCGGCGGCATGCCCCAGCCCAGCCAGCGGTTGCCCATGTCATAGACCGAGCGGAACGCATGGCCGCATTCTCCCATGACGATACGCTTGACCTTCAGGCGAAAGGCGGTTTCGAAATGGGTGCGCTTGATGCGCCCCATCAGCTCGTTGTCACCGGAGAACATCGCCATGTCGCTGTTGTCCCATCCCATGGTGGCCGGCATGGTCCAATCGACACCGGCGACGTCCATGATCACGGCCGCCTGATAGATCAGCTGGGCCTGAAACTTGGGCTCGGGGGCGATGACCGAGTACATGATGTCGGCCCCCTCCTTTTCCAGGGGAATCCGCAGGGTGGGAATTTCGGCCTGGGCTTCTTCTTCCTGCCACTGGAGGGTGTCCGGCCACTCATCGCCTTTGACCCACATCTGGTTCATGGTCACCGAATGGCTGTGCGCCGTATCCTGGAGGTACAAAGGGGTGACGCCCAGGCGGTGGATGATGCGCCGCACCACGCTTATGATATAGGCGATGTCGATGCCGAAGGGGCAGTACTGGGCGCAGCGTTTGCAAAGGTTGCATTCGGTGTGGGCGATTTCGGCGGCCTGTTTGATGAATTCGGCGTCGACCTTGCCTTTTTTCTTCAGCATCTCCCACATCGTTTGCTTGACTTTGCCCACCGGTGAAAAATGGGGATCGTTGTCGTGGGACAGGTAGTAGTGGCAAGCTTCCGAGCACAAGCCGCAGTGGATGCAGGTCTCGACGTAGGTCTTCAAACGGGCCCCGGTTTCGCCCTTGATCACGCTGTTGATGACTTTTTCGATTCGTTCGGGGGTCAGCCGGGAGGCGCCGACCTCGATCCCTTCGTCGAGGACTTTTTGCACTTTTTCATTTTCTTTTGCAGGTTCGGTCATGTCTGACTCTCCTGTAACGTCGGTTGATCGGTAATGGGCGATGCGCGACAGGTTATTGCCGATGAATCTTTTTTAAACCATAACCTATGGCCGCCGGCCTATTACCGGATTTTTTTTACCAGTCGCGGGCATGCCTGACCTTGCCGAACTCCGAGCCCATGTAGGCGCGGGTGAAAGGCGAAAAGAGCATGTGGCTCAGCCGGGTGAACGGAATCGCAACCAGCAGCACTTCTCCGGCCACCACATGCAGGACCATCATCACCGGGTAGTCGATCCACTGGTGGTAAGCGATGAAGCCCGTTATAAACGGGGCCGCCACGATGGTCAGGATTACGAAATCGGAGGCGGAGGTGACGAATTTGACTTCCGGCTGGGTCAGGCGGCGAACCAGAAAAAAGACACAGCCGATGATGACCACCACCGTCAGGACATCCGCCCACGCGTCCGGCAGCGTCCACCAGCTGAGGTTCAGCGCCTCCTCCAATAGAATGACGTGCGCCAGCAGAAATAGCGGCGCAATCACCAGACCGATGTGGAACACGAACGTGACGACGGTGAGAACCGGGTGCCGGCGCCAATTAACCGTTCCGAAGGGGATAATCCAGTGAAAAATCGAGCGCAGGCTGTATTTCCAGCTCATGTAAGTAAAGATGAAGGGCTCTTTTTCCTTGACGAGCATGAACAACCGGACCAATCGGTAGAGACAACCGCCGAAAAACAGGATGAAAGCCAGCCATGCCAGAGGACCGCTGACGAAATTGTAGATCTCACGCATGTTTCCCCCTTCTAGCTTGCAAGATCGGTTACGGGTATGACGCGCCGATAATAGGAGCCGTCCTCGAGGGATTTCAAGAGGATCTTCTGGCTGTCGGGACTGAACACCGGGTTCCAGACGGCGTCACATTGATGTGACCACAGTCTGTCATCGACGGCGATGGTGTATTGGCCGTTTTTCTGCACCTTGGCGGCCATGCGGCTTCCGTCCGGACTGAACACCGGTTTCCAGGCCATGTCGAATGCCTCTTTCCAGACGCTGCCGTCGGCGACGATCCGGTATTTCCCATCCTGCTTGGCGACCGCCGCGATGCGGCTTCCGTCCGGGTTGAAGACGAGATCGGTGACCAGTTCGTTGAAGACCACCGGCCAGGGGGTTGCGTCCACGGCCACCGTCCACTGGCCGTATTTTACGGCCACAATGGCCGCCAGCTTGCCGCCGTCGGGGCTGAACAGCTGATGCCAGAGCTGAGAAAACCGGCGGTCCCACACCATTTGACCGTCCTCGGCCAGGGCCCATTTGCCCTCGACCCGGACCGGTGCGATAACCGATTGTCTTTGCGGGTGAAAGACGGGTTCCCAGACGCAGCTGAAAGTCTTGTCCCACGCCTTGCCGTCCACGGCGATGGAATAATCATAGAGATTGAGCCGCACTTCGGCGGCCAGGTGCTGCCCGTCCGGGCTGATGGCGAGATTCCAGACGTTGACGAACCGGGTGTCCCAGGCTTTGCCGTCCAGCGCGGCCGAAAAGGTGCCTTCCTGAAACTTGTGGACTTCCCCGGAGTCCGCAGCGCTCACCTGAACCGCCGCCGCCGTCTTTTCGCCGTTCGGGCTCATGGCAAAGTAGGTGATGTTGTTGTAGGTTTCCTCCCAGGGCGTGTCGTTTAGCGCCATGCCGTATTGCATATCCTGCTGAAATGCGACGGCAATGTTGCGGCCGTCTGCGCTGTAGATCGGATTCCAGACGTAGCCGAATTTATTTTCCCATGCGGTGCCGTCTTCGGCCATGGTCCACTCGCCCATTTCCGAAACGATGGCGGTCGGGCGGCCGGAGGGGGTAAACCGGAGGTGCCAGATTTTGTCGAATACGGCTTCCCACGTCGCGCCGTTGACACACACGCTGAACTGGCCCTCGTCGATATTGACAATTGCGGCGATTTTTTCGCCGTCGGGACTCACATAGGGCTCTTCGACCCAGCGAAAATTCTCCTTCCATTCCCCGAAAGGAATCCGCTTTTCACCGGTTTCCCAGTCCCAGCTCTGCTCTTCGGCCATTTCCCCTCCTTTGCCTCACGGTTTCCTTTTCGCGGTGGCCCTCTTCTTTTGCTCATCCTCTATATTAAATATTATTTGAAAATGCAATCGTGTGTATCGGTAGTGGTTGCGAGGCGGGTCAGCGGCAGCAAATGCGCGCACCGTGCCGCGAATAGGATTCAGCATGTCCGGCGATTTCGCAGGAATAGCGGCTTATTTCCAGCCGGTTCTTACCTTTTTAATAATACGTTGCAGCCGACAGATCGGCTTATCTTCGACAGCCGCAATTGTCCCGACGCGACACGTCAATATATTTTGAGATTGTATAATGACGCAAATTATGGGTATATTCTCACAACAATAACGCCGCCGATGCCGTTTTGGCAGTCGAATTTCGTTGACAAGGTTTTGTTCAATCTATAAACAAGTTCCTTGGTATTTTTTCTAAAACGGGTCAATGAGTCGCTCAAGCTGCAACTCATCTAAAGAGCAATTATCAGGAGACAGCTATCATGGCAAACGATGTCAAAGGTTCGGTGCTTGTTGTGGGCGGTGGTATCGCAGGCATGCAATCGGCTCTCGATTTAGCAGACTCAGGCTACTATGTTCACCTCCTTGAAAAATCACCGGCTATCGGTGGTGTCATGAGTGAACTGGACAAGACCTTTCCCACCAACGACTGTGCCATGTGAATTATTTCACCCAAACTGGTCGAGGTCGGCCGGCACCTGAATATCAATCTGATTACCTGCGCCGAAGTTGAAAGGGTTGCAGGGTCCCCCGGTAATTTCAAAGCCACCATCAACAAGAAGCCCCGTTTCATCGATGCGGCAAAGTGCACGTCCTGCGGCGATTGTGTCGCGGTGTGCCCGGTTGCCCTGCCCAATGAATACGATCAGGGGCTCTCCACCCGGAAGGCCACCTATAAAAAATATGCCCAGGCGGTTCCCGGTGCCTTCGCCATCCAGAAGGCGGACAAGGCGCCCTGCCGCCTGGCCTGTCCGGCCGGTTTGAATGTGCAGGCATATGTCCAGATGGTGGGAGCGGGCAAGTACAAGGAAGCCCTCAAAATCATCATGGAAGACCTGCCCCTGCCCGGGGTTCTGGGACGGATCTGTCCCCATGGATGTGAAGACGCCTGCCGCCGGTGCGAGGTCGATGAACCGGTGGCCATTCGCGACTTGAAGCGACTAGCCGCCGATCAATTCGATCCCCGGGATATCGAGATCGAATGCCGGCCGCCAAGGCAAGAAAAGGTGGCGATCATCGGCTCGGGTCCCGCCGGTCTTTCGGCGGCCTATCATCTGGTTCGCAAAGGAATTAAATCGACAATTTTCGAAGCCTTGCCCAAGGCCGGTGGGATGCTGCGGGTCGGCATTCCGGAGCACCGCCTGCCCCGCGAGGTGCTCGACAAAGAGATCGAGCTGATCACCAATCTGGGCGTCGAGATCAAGACGGGAACCCCACTCGGAGCAGATCTGACGATAGAGAATCTGTTCGACAGCGGATTCAAGGCCGTTTACATCGCCATCGGCGCCCACAAGGGCATCGATCTGGGCATACCGGGCGAAAAATCGAAGGGGGTCCGGCAAGGGGTGGAATTTCTCCGGGAAGTCAACCTGACCGGCAAGGCCGAAGTGGGCCAACACATGGCCATCATCGGCGGCGGCAACGTTGCCATCGACGTGGCCCGGTGTGCGGTGCGCCTGGGCGCCGAAACGGTCAACATCATCTACCGGCGTTCACGTGATGAAATGCCCGCCTGGGAAGAAGAGATCCAGGCGGCCGAGGATGAAGGCGTTAACATCACCTATTTGTCCGCGCCTCAGAAGGTGCTGGTCGAGGACGGCCGGGTCGTCGGGCTGCGCTGCATCAGAATGCAGCTCAGCGATGTCGATTCTTCCGGCCGCAAGCGACCGGTCCCTCTCCCGGGCAGCGAGTATGACATCGAGATCGACAAACTGGTGCCGGCCATCGGTCAGAAGCCTGACCTTTCGGCCCTCGAAGACGTGACCGGCATTGAATTCACGCGGTGGGGCACCACGGAAGTGGACGCCATAACCTATGCCACCGGCCGGGAAGGCGTCTTCGCCGGTGGTGACGTGCAGAGCGGTCCGTGGGTGGCCATCGGAGCCATCGCGGCCGGCAAGGAAGCCGCCGAATCGATCCTGCGCTACATCGAAGGGCGCGACATGGCGGAAAATCGCGAACCGATTTCGAAAGACAACCCGCTCTACCGGCCGATTCCATTTGGCACGGTGAAAGCCGTCCGCGCCAAGATGCCGGCTCTGTCCGCTGCGGAGCGTCGGAGCAACTTCAAGGAAGTCGAATTGGGCTATGAGGCGGCCGCCGGCCAGTCGGAAGCGCATCGCTGCCTTAACTGCGGCTACTGCTGTGAGTGCTACCAGTGTGTGGAGGCCTGCGGGCCAAAGGCGGTCACTCTCGAAACCCATGCCGAGCAACCGGAGCAACTGGAACTCGAAGTGGGCTCGGTTATCCTGGCCCCTGGCTTTCAACCGTTCGATCCGTCAAAGTTCGATGCCTACAGCTACACCAAACACCCCAATGTGATTACCTCCATGGAGATGGAGCGCTTTTTGTCGGCTTCCGGTCCCACGGGCGGTCACCTCGTGCGGCCTTCCGACCACAAAGAGCCGAAGAAGATCGCCTGGTTCCAATGCGTCGGTTCTCGCGACCTGAACCGCTGCGACAATTCCTACTGTTCATCGGTCTGCTGCATGTATGCCATCAAAGAAGCCGTCATCGCCAAGGAGCACAGCGGCGGCGACCTCGACTGCGCCATCTTTTTCATGGACATGCGGACCCCCGGTAAGGATTTCGAGCGGTTCTACGACAACGCCCGCGAAAAACAGGGGGTGCGGTTCATCCGCAGCCGTGTTCACACCATCGACCCGGTGCCCGACGGCGGCGACCTGGAACTGCGGTACGTAACCGAAAATGGCGAGATGGTGACCGAGACCTTCGATATGGTGGTCCTTTCGATCGGCATGGAGGTCGCACCCGAAGCTGTGGCACTGGCCCAGAAACTGGGAATCGAGCTGACCGAGGGTCACTTCTGCAAGACCGAAACCTTCGAACCGGTGGCCACTTCAAAGCAGGGTATCTTCGTTTGCGGTGCCTTCCAGGGGCCGAAGGACATTCCCCAGTCGGTCGTGGATGCCAGCGCGGCAGCCGGCGCTGCCAGCGAGATTCTGGCGTCGGCCCGTTTCAGCGCCACCAAATCCAAGGAAGAAATTCCGGAGACCAACATCACGGGCGAGCGCCCCCGGGTCGGCGTGTTTGTCTGCCGCTGCGGCATCAACATCGCCGGGGTGGTCGACGTCCCGGCCGTAAGGGATTACGCCGCGGCACTGCCGTATGTCGAGTTCGTGTCCGACAACCTGTATACCTGCTCGCAGGATACCCAGGAGGCGATGGCGTCGATCATCAAGACGGAAAAACTCAACCGGGTGGTCGTAGCGGCCTGTACACCCAAAACACATGAACCGCTGTTTCAGGAAACCCTGATCAACGCCGGGCTCAACAAATACCTGTTCGAGATGGTCAACATCCGCAACCAGGATTCCTGGGTTCACAAGAACAACCCGGACCTGGCCACTCAGAAGGCCAAAGACCTGGTGCGCATGGGTGTGGCCAAAGTTGCGTTGATGGAGCCGCTCAAAGAGGCCGAACTCGACATCACGCCGGTTGCCATGGTTTTGGGCGGCGGTGTGGCCGGCATGGCCACGGCTCGCAGCCTGGCGCGGCAGGGCTACGAGACGCATCTGGTCGAAAAGAGCGATCGGCTCGGCGGCCAGGCCCTCAACCTTTACCACACCGCTAAGGGTGAAGCGGTTCAGGAGAAGCTCTCGGCCCTCATCGGCGAAGTCGGGCAGCAGGAAAATCTGCAGGTGCACCTGAATACGACACTGAAAAATGTCGAGGGGTTCGTCGGCAACTTCAAATCCTCCCTGGCCACAAACGGTCGGGAAGAAACTTTGAGCTATGGTGTGGCCGTCCTGGCCACCGGTGCGAGTGCCCTGAAACCCGAGGAGTACGGTTATGGTACCGATCCGCGCATCCTGACGAGTCTCGAGTTAGACCGCCGCTTCATCGAAAACGATCCGGACCTGGGCCGACTCGAATCGGCGGTCTTCATCCAGTGCGTTGGTTCGCGGGAGCCTCAAAGACCTTACTGTTCCAGGGTCTGCTGCACGCATTCGGTCGAAAACGCCTTGGAGTTCAAAAAACGCAACCCGGATATGCGGGTCTTTGTTCTCTACCGGGACCTGCGCACCTATGGTGAACGGGAGTACCTATACAAAAAGGCCCGGGAGGCCGGCGTGATCTTCATCCGCTTCACCCTTGATCGCAAGCCGAAAGTCACTGTAGCCGCCGAAAAGATTCAGGTCGAGGTGATCGATCACGTTCTCGGGCAACCGGTCGAAATCGCGGCCGACCTGGTCATCCTGGCGTGGGCCGTCATTCCGGCCGGTGATGAAACAATGGCCCAGTTTTTCAAGGTGCCGATGAACGAAGACGGCTTTTTCGTAGAGAAACACGCCAAGCTGGGGCCCTCCGAGTTCGCTACCGACGGTGTGTTCCTGTGCGGCATGGCCCACTATCCGAAGCCGATCGACGAGTCCGTGGCCCAAGGACGGGCAGCGGCCTCCCGCGCCTTGACGCTGCTGGCCCAGAAAACGATCCACACCAGTGGTACCGTGGCCCTGACCGATCCCTTCATGTGCAGCCGTTGCGGGGTATGCGTCGCCATTTGCCCTTACTCGGCGCCGTTTTTTACCGAGACCGGTCCCAACGCCGGCAAGGCCGAGGTCAATCCGGTTCTGTGCAAGGGCTGCGGCCTGTGCGTGGCGTCCTGCCGCTCCGGCGCGATCCATTTGAAGGGCTTCGACAATAACCAGATTTTTGCCCAGCTTTTCTCCCTGAGCGAAGAGGTGGGATAGTGTCCATAAATCCTTAACACTTATGGAGTTATCATGTCCGAGTGGGAACCGAAAATCGTCGCCTTTTTGTGCAATTGGTGCAGCTATGGTGCCGCGGACCTGGCCGGCGTCAGCCGGATGGAGTATCCGCCCAACATTCGGGTCATCCGGATTCCCTGTACGGGACGGATGAGCCCCAAGTTCTTTCTCGCGGCGCTGCGCGAGGGCGCAGACGCTGTCTGGGTATCCGGGTGACATCCGGGCGAATGCCATTACCTGGAAGGTAATTACTACGCCCGCCGAAAGTTCGCCCTGTTCCAGAATCTGATGGAGCACATGGGCATCGAGCCCGGAAGACTGCAATTTTCATGGGTTTCCTCCGCCGAATCGACCAAGTTCGTCGATGTGGTCACAAAGGTCACTGCGAAGGTCAAGGAGCTGGGGCCCAACCAAAACTTCATCAAAACCGAAGCCAAGGTGGCTTAGCATGTCATATATCGTCAAGATCAAAGAGATTTCCGAAAAGATCCTCAAAAACTGCACGGTGGAAATGGTCATCGGCTTTCGCAAAGGAACCGTTCCGTTGATGAACGAACCTTGCTTTGCCAGGACCCCCGATCAGGTGGATCAGTTTGTCTGGGATGGAAACTGCGGCATCAACCTTGCCAACTATTTGGCCGATCGCAAAGAGAAGATCGGGATCGTGGCCAAGGGGTGTGATTCCCGCAACATCGTTACCCACATTCTCGAAAACAAAATCAAACGCGAGCAACTTTACATTATCGGCGTGCCGTGCTTGGGAATGATTGACAAACGCCGAATCGCACAAGATTTTGCCGACGAGATCATTGCGGTTGAAGAGGATAACGGCAACATTATCGTCAAAGGGCATGAGCGGGAAAAAGTCTACGACAAGTCTGCGGTGCTTCAGGAAAATTGTGCCATCTGTATCCATCGCAACCCCGTTATCCACGACGAACTGGTGGCCGAACCGGTGGCGGAGCAGACCGACGTGGATCGCTATGAGGACGTGCGCCGCATCGAAGCCATGGCCCCGGATGAAAAATGGGCCCACTTCGAGGAGATGCTGGCGCCCTGCATCCGTTGCTATGCCTGCCGCAATGCCTGCCCACTGTGTTACTGCCCCACTTGTTTTGTGGATGAACACCGCCCCCAGTGGGTCAACAAGGGTCAGGACCCGGTCGACGTGCGCACGTTTCATTTCCTGCGCGCTTACCACTGCGCCGGCCGTTGCACCGACTGCGGCGCCTGCGAGAGAGTCTGCCCGGTAGGCATCCCGGTACGCCAGTTTACCAAGAAGCTGGAAAAGGATGCCCTCGAACTCTTCGGTTGGGAGGCCGGTATGACGCTGGACGAGCGGCCGGTGCTCGATTTCTATCGACCAAACGATCCGGATGAGTTCATTAAATAAATTTTAAAAAGGTGTTTGGTGTATTGTTTTTAGTGTTTCGTGTTTGGCCAAGCGTGCCACAACATCAAGAACAAAACACTAAATACGAAACACCAAATACTAAACACCAAATACTAAACACCAAATACGAAACACCCAACACGAAACACCAATTGCATAGGTTCACTTAATGAAGATTGTAAAAATTGACAAGAAGAGCTTGAGCGCCGACCTCGACCGACTGCGTGAGACCTATCGACTTTACGGGCCGGTCAAAGGGCCGCAGTATTACGATTTTCAACTGCTGGGGCCCGGGCAGACGCCAGACTTGGACTTTCTCAACACGCGCATGTCGGCCAAGTCTTTGGTCTATCCGCAATCGGAGGTGATGCTCGATTACAGCCTGGATGAAAGTCAAGAAGATCACCACATAATGAAGGAAAGCGCGCAGGACTATTCTCCCCGGGCTGTCATCGGTATCAGGCCTTGCGATGTCAAGGGATACCTGCTGGTGAAGCGTAATTTCGACACCCCCGACTTCAAGGATCCTTACTGGGTCCGCAACTTTTGGGCCACTACCCTCGTAGGCTATGGCTGCGATGAGCCCTGCAGCAGCTGTTTCTGCACCTCCGCCGGATCGGGACCTTTTCACGAGGAAGGCTTGGACGTGCTTCTGATTGATACCGGGGACAGCTTTTTAGCCAAGATTCTCTCCGAGAAGGGGGAAAAATTGGCCGCCGCCGCCGGTTGGGACAAACGGGCCGCAGACGGGGCCGAACAGCAGATTGACGCTCGCCGGCAGGCCGCAGAGGCCAAGCTGAGCGCCTCGGTGGAGACGGACCGGCTGGCCGCACAGAACACGCTCGATCTGTACGATGCGCCCTTCTGGGAAGATGTTTCATTTTCCTGCATCAACTGCGGAACCTGCACCTACGTCTGCCCGACCTGCTGGTGTTTCGACATTCAGGATGAAGTCCGCGGGAAAAAAGGAAAACGACTGCGCATTTGGGATAGCTGCATGTATCCGCTGTTCACCCTCCACGGCTCCGGCCACAATCCCCGGGGGACCAAACTGCAGCGGGTCCGCCAGCGGTTCATGCACAAGCTCAAATACTATGTGGACAAGTATGACGACGGGATACAATGCTCCGGCTGCGGTCGTTGTGTGCGCTTGTGTCCTGTGAACATCGACATTCGTCGGGTTGCCCGACTGATGAACAGCCACGGGCAGGACGCTGTGGCCTGCGAGGTGAAGTGATGACGACGCCGCATGTTGAATCCATAATTCCCGGTACCGGAGGGGTGACGGTGCAGAATCCTTATCTCCCCTATCCGGTCCGAATCGAGGAGATAATCACCGAAACCCAAGACCGGAATCTGAAGACGTTCAAACTGGTGTTCTTAAATACCGCAGACGAAAAAAAGTTTGCCTATAACCCCGGCCAGTTTGCCGAGCTCTCGATCACCGGCAAAGGTGAAATACCGATAGGAATCGCCTCTTCGCCGACGGAAAAGGGTTTTCTCCTTTTTACCGTCAACCGGGTCGGGCTGGTTTCCACCACCCTGCACAACATGCGGGTAGGCGACATCATGGGCGTTCGCGGTCCCATGGGCAACTGGTACCCCTGGGAGGCAATCGAGGGCAAAAGTGTCGTCATCATTGGGGGCGGTTTTGCGTTCACGACCCTGCGCTCGTCCATCATTTACATGCTCGATCCGAATAACCGGCCAAAATTCAAGGACATACATGTCATATATGGTGCGCGGACACCGGGCATGCTGCTCTACCGCGACGAACTGGCGGCCTGGGAGAAGCGCGACGACATCCACATGCACATCACCGTTGACGCCACCGACGATCCGACGTGGAAGTACAATACCGGTTTCGTGCCGACGATCACCGACCAAAAGGCGCCGCCGGCAGATGGGGAAACCTACGCCATCGTCTGTGGTCCTCCGATCATGATCAAGTTCACGCAGCCGGTCCTCGAGAACCTCGGTTACTCATACGACCACATCATCATGTCTCTGGAAAACCGCATGAAATGCGGCATCGGCATCTGCGGTCACTGCAACATCGGCAAGGAATTCGTGTGCAAGGACGGACCGGTTTTCACGCTGGAACAGTTAAGCCGGATGCCGAAAGAGTATTAGTCGGCCCGTTTTTTAATGTTGACATCGCAGATTCAATACGTTAATAAACCAATTTTAATCATCGCAATAGGCGGACTGGCGTAAGCCATTGGAATAATTTATTTTTTAAAGGAGGGTATTGTATGCCGACAGTTGAATTCATGGGAAAGTCATTTAGCATTGACGAAGACGGGTTCATCGATTCCTACGAAAACTGGAGCCAGGAATGGGTACAGTGGGTCAAGAAGGAAGAGGGCATCGACGAACTCAACGAGGAGCATCAAAAAGTCATCAAAGTTCTGCGTGAATACTACGAGAAAAACGGAATTGCCCCGATGGTTCGGGTTCTTTCCAAGGTTACCGGGTTCAAGCTGAAGCACATTTACGAGTTGTTTCCCTCCGGCCCGGGCAAGGGAGCCTGCAAGATGGCCGGTCTTCCCAAGCCGACCGGTTGTGTCTGATCCGATCCACCGAAACGACACGATGACTTCTATGAAGGAAAGGCCCTGCGCGCCCCCGCAGGGCCTTTCCTGTTTAGGGGAGGCGCCATGGTCGTTCTCAACATCAAAACGACGTCCAGGACCGAGTTTGTCGACATCACCGCGAAGGTTCAGGAAGCCATTGATGCCACCGGGTTGATCGACGGCCTCTGCCTGCTCTACGTGCCGCACACCACTGCTGCGATTACCGTCAACGAGAGCGCTGATCCCAGCGTCAAGACCGATATTCTCATGGTCCTCAACGAGGTGGTTCCCTGGGAGGCGGAATACCGTCACAGTGAAGGGAACTCTCCGGCCCATATCAAGTCCACACTGGTCGGTGCCTCGGAGTTGATTGTGGTTGAAAAGGGTCGATTGGTTCTGGGTACGTGGCAGGGTATCTTTTTCTGCGAATTCGACGGTCCGCGAACCCGACGGGTTCAGGTAAAGGTCATTCCGAGCTGAGTTGGTTGTCTAACTCCGGTTGCCGCAGAGGTTGACGAAAATGATCTTAGATGAAACCGATCGTCGCATTCTGAACCGAATTCAAACCCGTTTTCCAATCGCGCGGCGTCCTTACGGAGTGATCGCCGAAGACCTCGGTCTGACCGAAAATGAGGTGATGTCGCGGATCAGGCGATTGAAGGAAAAGGACGTCATCCGCAGGATCGGCGGCAACTTCGTTCCTGAGAAAGTCGGTTTCGTCAGCACGCTCTGCGCGGCCCGGGTGCCCGAGACGGCCATCGAACACTTTGCAGAGGTCGTCAACAGGTATCCCGGGGTCACGCACAACTACCAGCGCGACAACGCCTACAACATCTGGTTTACCTTCATCGCACCGTCAATGGCGGAAATCGAGGAATATCTCAGGCAGATCGAGCAGCAAACCGGCGTCACACCCATTCTCAACATGCCCGCGACACGGGTGTTCAAAATCCGCGCAAAATTCGATCTCTAAATTTAAATTTCCTGCTGCAGGCAGCGGGAAATTTAAATGAAAAAAAGCGGGATGACTCCGGATCGATCCGAATGCAACCGAAAACCAGTTTCTGCAACATGTGACGATGCACCATGCGCGATACCCGCATAGCTTTGGTGGTTGCCAATTGCCCGGTAGCGGCCGTTGGTGAAAACCTGGCGAGCGTGGAGCGGCTGGCCGGCGAGGCGGCGCGTGAGGGGGCGGAGATCGTCTGTTTTCCCGAGCTGAACCTTACCGGATACAGCGTCGCTCCGGTCGTGGCCAAAACGGCGCTGCCGGTGCCGGGACCTGCGACCGAAGAGATGGTCCGCATTGCCCGGTCGACCTCTCTGACGATCCTGGCCGGATTGGCGGAAAAGGATCCGGATGGACGAATGTATGCCACCCATCTGGTGATTAGTCCAAAAGGTGTTTCCGGTTCCTACCGTAAACTTCACATCGCCCCGCCGGAACGCTCTCTTTTTTCCCCCGGCGAGCAGGTTTCGCTCCACTCACTACCCGGACTCACCTTCGGCATCCAACTCTGCTACGACAGCC
>JBAVJU010000393.1:0-3295 GCA_049687935.1 Desulfobacterales bacterium
CCTCGTTGAACGCATCGATCCGAGCGATCTGCCGTCTTCCGATGGCCGCCTGAAGGTTCGACAGGCGGCTGACACGCGGTTCTGACCGTGCGAATGCCGCAAGTAGATCATCGCCCACCACCGAATCCATCAGCGGCTGTCCCAGCCGGCCCTTCAACCGCAGAAGCGGGTAAACCGTCAAGCCGAAAATGGCCGGGCGCGTGAGCAGCCCTTCGACCCATATCTTGAAGGCCTTTTTTAGCGTTTCGCCCTTTGGCGGAGGAGATGTTTGCGCCAGGACCCCCTCTGCCCGCCGGGCGATGTCATCGTTTGCGGTCACAATGACGCCGCCCCCGAAGCACGGCATGTTTTTTCCTTCGGCGAAACTGAAAACGCCGATATCTCCAAAGGTCCCGACCTGTTGACCGCCGACCCTGACGCCGCACGCATGGGCGCAATCTTCGATCAGACGGATGTTGCGCTCTTTTGCCAGGGCGGCCACCTCCCGAATGGGGCAGGGTTGACCGAAAAGGTGGGTGGCGAGGATGGCGCCCGTTTTGCCGGTCACTTTTTCGGCGAACTGCTCGGCTCCGGCATTGAAGGTGTCCGGATCGACATTGCAGAAAACCGGTTCAAAACCGAGCATTTTCGCCACCATCGGCATAACCGGAAAGGTAAAGGCCGGGAAAATGATTTCGGCACCTTTTTCGAGGTCCAATGCCTCGAGGGCCAATTGGAAGGCCGTTCGTCCCGAAGAAGCGCCGAATACGTGGGGAACACCGATCCAATTGCCGAACTCTTTATAAAAAGCCTGAAGATCGGGTCCCTCCTCCACGAGACCGTGCGCGGCGCATCTTAAAAGGGTTTTCAGGCTGCCCGGGGGCAGGTTGACGCACCTTCTGGGGACAGCGCCAAAAAAATCCTTGGTCATCTTCAGCTCCTTTTCATTATGATTTAAAGATGTAGTGGGCACCGGCTAACGTCCAGGGGGACATCCGCATGATGCCGAGGGATTTAAAACCGGATCAACTTTTCCGGAACATCTGATTGTCCGAATTCGACGCTGCGAGCGTTTTAGACGCAACCGGAACCGCTCCGGCCACATCACGCACGGCGCGGATGCCGAGCCTTTCCCGCATTGCCCAGACCAACAGACCCAAGCCGATGTGAAGCCAATAGTCGATGAAGCGGTTGACCACCGTTATTGACATGGCCAGGTGCGAGGCGACACCGACCACCCGCAGGCAGCTGAAAAGAGTGATATCCACGACCCCTGCGCCGGACGGCGTCAGCGGGAACCCGGATGCCAAGAGCGGTATCATGGTCAAAAAGACGGCCTCCGTACCGCTGAGCGTCTTTCCGAAGCCCAACACGAGGAAAAATATCCAGAGCGTCTCCAGAACCCAAATCGCCAGCGTGAGTCCGGCTATCGGAATGATTTCACCCGTCTGGGGCCACATGCCGGCTTGAAAGGCGCGAATGATACCCTGAACCTTTTCCGGCAGCCAACCGGGCAGCGATTTCTTCATAAAGAAAAAGACCAGGATAATCGCGGTGGCCGCCACGGCAATGACGCCGCCGCCGATCAGGGCATACAAGACGGCTTGGGGCAATTTGGCTGAAAACAACAACCAAGAGGCCGGCAGGGCCAGCACCAGCAAGACCCAGGCGTCGACCATGCGTAAAAAAACCAGCGAGCCCATGGCGGCCGAACGCCGTATCCCGCAATTTATGCGGGCCAAATGGGCCCCATAGACGTCCCCCAGCTTTGCCGGGACCACATTGTCCACGGCGTTGTAAAAAAAGAGCAGCAGACCGAATTTTCCATGGCCGCATCTCACCGGCAGGTGGGTCAAACAGCGTCCCCAGCGGGCGCCCCTCAGCGGGTAAGTGGCATAGTGGGCGAGGGCCCCGAGGATCAGAAGCGTCCCGTTCGATTGGGCCACTTCGTGCCAGATCTGAGCTAAATTGAGTCTTGTGGCCAAGAAGGCGAATATGGCAATGGTTATAGCAAGACTCAGGATGGTGTGCCAGCCCCAAAGTGACGGCGGCAGATCCCCGTTTGGGACGGGGTTTCTGTCGACGGTTGGTGTCTTTTCGGATTGATGGCTGTTCACGTGTTCCGTCCTGGCGGGATGCTTGCGAGCCTTCCTTTCATTCGGGTCGGTTCGAGAGGGGTGTATTCCGGCATCGAATCAGATTGGTTTAGTGTTTGATATCAGTAGTTTGTCACCTTCTTGGTCCCAGACGTGCGCTGTCGGGAGGGAACTTTCGAGGACGTCAAAATATCTTTTACTGATGACGCAAAAAACCCTTTCATCCGAAGCGAGATAGTCTGTTATTTCCTTTGGTCCCCGGAGAATCGTGGCCTTCCTGTCGGTATAGAACAGGGCCGAATCCTGCAGCCTGTGAACGAAGGTCATCTTTTCACCTTGGGGAAGCAGGGTGTCGAGTTTCGCGGCCAGGCCCTTTGTCGACCGATAGGGGTTGATGTACGGCACAATCAGCAAGACGAACATCAAAAGGCCGATTACGACCAGTCCCGTCATGGCGGCAAAGGCGGATTTGTAGCGCCGGACGATGAAAAAGAATAAAATAAGGCCGGTAAATACAACCATGGTTAGACCGAGTATGGTGATGGGCGCCGGGGGGATTCCGTAATTTAGCGTCAGTTTATCAAGCGGATGTATGAGTAAATACACCATTGCAGCCAAAGCGGCCATACAGAGGAACGCAAGGGGATACAGAATTCCCTTGCGCGAGCCCTCTTGCATCGGTGTATCCAGAAGATCGTGCCACAACGAGGCAACCAGCAAGGAAACCGCCGGAAACAGGGGCAGGATGTAAGTGGACAGCTTCGAGCTGGCGGTGGAAAAGAAGAGAAAGACGGCGCCGAACCACAGCATCAGGAACAGCGTGCCGTCCTCTGTGTCGCCGAAACCCCGGCGCAATGCGCGAAAAAGGGCTGTGGGTAAAAATAAGGACCACGGAAAAAATCCGCCCAAGAGTATCGGAAAATAATAATAGAAAGGACGGGGGTGGCGCGACTCTCCGGAAAAAAAGTAGCCCAGATTCTGTTGGATGAAAAAGTAGCCGGCGTAATCTTCGTTTTTCAGCATGATCAGCACATACCACGGGGCGGCGACCGCTAAAAATATCAGAATGCCCCAGCCAAGTTGCATGTCCCCGATGATGTTCAGCCGGCGCCTGATGACAAGAAAAAGGAAGATAATCAAGCCGGGAAGAAGCACCCCGATGGGTCCCTTGGCCAAAACGGCCAAACCGATGGATGCATAAAAAAGAAACCATACCGATT